>JBIOYR010000111.1:0-12916 GCA_044870245.1 Aestuariivirgaceae bacterium
CTGTTGCCGGGGATGGAAGAGGCGGCGGCGGCAAAGCTTGATGGCCTGTTCGGTGCTGCGGGACGGATGAAGAACAACTAGAGGGCAATTTCTTTGGTCGGTGTTTGCGAAATGTTTGCAAAGGCCGATCATTGATGACGGTTGCGAAGCCTCGCAGCGTCGTGGATTGTCTATAGAATATCAGATAACACAAGGGTTTAGCTGGCGGAGGGGGAGGGATTCGAACCCCCGGAAGGCTTGCGCCCTCAACGGTTTTCAAGACCGCCGCAATCGACCGCTCTGCCACCCCTCCTGCTGACCAAGACTTACGGCGGCTTAGCCCGGGGGTCAACCGGCGACCCGGTGCGCGATCTGGTCGAGATTGGTGCGCGCCAGCGCCCGGATCAGCCCCTGCTGGGCGCTTTCGAGCGGCCGCGATATCGCCTCCTGGATGCGAGTCCCGACCGGGCAGCAGCTGTCGGCCGGCGGCATGTGCAGCTTGAACAGCCCCTTGGCCTCGACCGCCCGGTAGATGCAGGCAAGCGAGATCGCCTTCGCCTCGCGGGCCAGCTCGAAGCCGCCATGCCGTCCCGCCGTCGACTTGACCAGCGCCGCCGCCTCGAGCGCGGTCATCAGGCGGCGGATCACCACCGGATTCGTGCCGACGCTGTCGGCGATCATCTTCGATGAGATGGGTCCATGGCCGCGGCGGTGGGCCAGCACCGTCAGGATATGGAGCGCCACGACGAATTTCGACGACGACAGCATCCGCTACCCTTTTCAACCTCAACTCAATATCGGCCAATCCGCGCGCGGTTCAAGAGCCCGCATGCTTATGAATCCCTTTACCATTCAGGCCCCATCCTCGCCCTTGGGAAAGCCGGGGAGCGGAGGCCGAAATCATGCATGTCCGGGCGTTCGACATCGCCGTCACCCTCGGCTCGCTCTGCCTCCTCGCCTTTTTCGGCTGGCACGGTTTTCACGGCCCCCGCAGCTTCGCCAACCAGGCGGTGATCGAGGCCGAGGTGGCCCGTCTCGAGGGGGAGCTCGCGAAGGTTTCGGCCGACCGTGGGGCCAGGGATGCCAGGGTGGCGCTGCTCAGGCCGGAATCGATCGATCCCGACCTCCTGGACGAGATGGCCCGCCGGTCGCTCGGCTATGTCAGGGAGGGCGAGATCGTGCTTGAGATTGTTCCCGCAAAGGCCAAATAATCTCATGCTTTGTCTCGCCTGTTGCCGTATCGCTGCTTCCCGGGCACGATGGCGAAGGTGGCATCGCTCTTGAGAGGATCAATGGCCAAACGCGCCCAAGCCAGCCAGGCGACGGCTGAGGACTCCCGCATCGCCGATTTTACCAAGGAAGAGGAGCTTGCCGCCTATCGCAGCATGCTGCTGATCCGCCGTTTCGAGGAGAAGGCCGGCCAGCTCTACGGCATGGGCCATATCGGCGGCTTCTGCCATCTCTATATCGGCCAGGAGGCGGTGGTCGTCGGCATGCAGCTGGCGCTCAAGGATGGCGACCAGGTGATCACCTCCTACCGCGACCACGGCCACATGCTGGCCTGCGGCATGGATCCGAAAGGCGTCATGGCCGAGCTGACCGGCCGGCGCCATGGCTATTCCAAGGGCAAGGGCGGCTCCATGCACATGTTCAGCCGCGAGAAGAGCTTCTTTGGCGGCCACGGCATTGTCGGCGCCCAGGTGCCGCTCGGCGCCGGCCTCGCCTTCGCCGACCGCTACCGCGGCAATGACCTGGTGTGCCTCACCTATTTCGGCGAGGGCGCCGCCAATCAGGGCCAGGTCTACGAGACCTTCAACATGGCGGCGCTGTGGAAGCTGCCGGTGGTCTTCGTCATCGAGAACAACCGCTATGCCATGGGCACGGCGGTCACCCGCTCGCACGCCCGCGCCGAGGAGCTGTTCGCCCGCGGTGCCGCCTTCGGCATTCCCGGCGAGCAGGTGGACGGCATGGATGTGCGGGCAGTGAAGAAGGCCGCCGACAAGGCGGTGCGCCACGGCCGCACCGGCCAGGGGCCGTTCATCCTCGAGATGCTCACCTATCGCTATCGCGGCCACTCCATGTCGGATCCCGCCAAATATCGCTCGCGGGAGGAGGTCCAGAAGATGCGCGAGGAGCATGACCCGATCGAGCAGGTCAAGGCGCGTCTGCTGGAGAAGGGGTTCGCCGACGAGCAGGAGCTGAAGCGCATCGACGCCGAGATCCGCCAGCAGGTGACCGACGCCGCCGATTTCGCCTTGTCCGATCCCGAGCCGGATGTGTCCGAGCTCTGGACCGATGTGTATGTGGCGGCGTGAGGGGAGAGACATGCCGGAGATTCTGATGCCCGCGCTGTCGCCGACCATGGAGGAGGGCAAGCTCGCCAAATGGCTCAAGAATGTCGGTGACGATGTCCACTCCGGCGATGTCATCGCCGAGATCGAGACCGACAAGGCGACCATGGAGGTCGAGGCGGTGGACGAGGGCAAGCTGTCGCAGATCCTCGTTCCCGAAGGCACCGAGGGGGTGAAGGTCAACACGCCGATCGCCGTCATTGCCGGCGATGGCGAGGCCCCCGAGCCGGTCGCCCGCACCCGCGAGGAGCCGGCGCCGGCCAGGGACGGCGGGAAGCCGAAGCCGGTCGAGGCACCGCCGGCGGTCTCGGCACCGGCCATCGTCGCCGCGCCGCAGCCGGTTCCCGCCGCCGATCTCGACGTGCCGGCAGGGACCGAGCTCGTTCCCATGACGGTGCGCGAGGCCCTGCGCGAGGCGATGGCCGAGGAGATGCGGCGCGACCCGTCGGTCTTCCTGATCGGCGAGGAGGTCGGCCAGTATCAGGGCGCCTACAAGATCAGCCAGGGCCTGCTCGACGAGTTCGGCGACAAGCGGGTGGTCGACACGCCGATCACCGAATATGGCTTCACCGGTCTCGCCGTCGGCGCCGCCTTTGCCGGCCTGCGCCCGATCGTCGAGTTCATGACCTTCAACTTCTCCCTCCAGGCGATCGACCACATCATCAACTCCGCCGCCAAGACGCTCTATATGTCGGGCGGCCAGATGGGCGCGCCGATGGTGTTCCGCGGCCCCAATGGTGCGGCCGCCCGGGTGGCCGCCCAGCACAGCCAGGACTTTGCCGCCTGGTACAGCCAGATCCCCGGCCTCAAGGTCATCCAGCCCTACACCGCGGCCGACGCAAAGGGCCTGCTCAAATCGGCGATCCGCGATCCCAACCCGGTCATCTTCCTCGAGAACGAGATCCTCTACGGCCGCACCTTCGATGTTCCGAAGATCGACGACTGGCTGGTGCCGATCGGCAAGGCGCGCATCGCGAGATCCGGCCGCCATGTCACCATCGTCTCCTTCGGCATCGCCATGACCTACGCCCATGGTGCTGCGGACAAGCTTGCCGAGGAAGGCATCGAGGCCGAGATCGTCGACCTTCGCACGCTCCGCCCGATGGACGTCGCGACCGTCGTCGAAAGCGTCAAGAAGACCAATCGCTGTGTCACTGTCGAGGAGGGCTGGCCGGTCTGCTCGATCGGCTCGGAGATCTCCGCCCAGCTGATGACCCATGCCTTCGACTGGCTCGACGCGCCGGTGACCCGGGTGACCGGCAGGGACGTGCCGATGCCCTATGCGGCCAATCTCGAGAAGCTCGCCTTGCCGAATGTCGAGGATGTCGTCGCCGCGGCCAAGGCCGTGCTCTATCGCTGACCCGACAGGAACGAACAGACGATGCCGACGCCGATCCTGATGCCCGCTCTGTCGCCGACCATGGAGAAGGGCAAGCTCGCCAAATGGCTCAAGGCGGAGGGCGACGCGGTGCGCTCCGGCGACGTCATCGCCGAGATCGAGACCGACAAGGCGACCATGGAGGTCGAGGCCGTCGACGAGGGTCGGCTCGGCAAGATCATGATCCCCGAAGGCACCGACGATGTCGCGGTCAACACGCCGATCGCCATGATCCTGGCCGAGGGCGAGGACGCGAGTGCCATCGCCGCATCACCCCCTGGAGCCAAGCCCCCGCCGGACAAGCCGGCCGAAGCGAAGGCGCCGGAAGCAAAGCCGCCGGACCAGACGCCCGTCGAGCCGAAGACGGCTGCGCCGCCGACTGTCGCCAAGGGCGACGGGCAGGGTGATGTCGCCAAGGGCGACGGGCAGGGTGATGGGCGGATCTTTGCCTCGCCGCTGGCCCGGCGCCTGGCGAAGGAGTCCGGCATCGACATTCGTCTCCTCAAGGGCTCGGGGCCGAACGGCCGGATCGTCAAGGCCGATGTCGAAGGCAAGGCGCCGCAGGCCCGCGCCGAGGCCCCGGCGGCAGCGCGCGCTCCGGCCATTGCCCCGGCGATGAGCGACGAGCAGGTGATGAAGCTGTTCGAGCCGGGAAGCTTCGAGGTCGTGCCGCATGACGGCATGCGCCGCATCATCGGCACCCGGCTGCTCCAGGCCAAGCAGACGATTCCGCATTTCTATCTGACGATCGATTGCGGGCTCGATCCGCTGCTCGAGGCCCGCGCCACCCTCAACGACCATGCCCCGAAGGACAAGGACGGCAATCCATCATGGAAGCTGTCAGTCAACGACTTCCTCATCAAGGCGCTGGGGCTGGCGCTGAAGCGGGTGCCCGACGCCAATGTCACCTGGACCGAGAATGCGCTCTTGAAGCACAAGCGCGCCGATGTCGGGGTGGCGGTGGCAATCGAGGGCGGGCTCTTCACCCCGGTGATCCGCGATGCCGATCAGAAGTCGCTGAGCCAGATCTCGCAGGAGATGAAGGACCTCGCCGCCAAGGCGAGGAAGCGCCGGCTGGCGCCGCATGAATATCAGGGCGGCACCACTGCGCTCTCCAACCTCGGCATGTTCGGCATCAGGAATTTCGACGCGGTGATCAACCCGCCGCACGCCACCATCCTGGCGGTCGGCGCCGGCGAGAAGCGCCCGGTGGTGATCGGCGACAAGGTCGAGATCCGCACCCTGATGACGGCGACGCTCTCCTGCGATCACCGCGCGGTCGATGGCGCGCTCGGCGCGCGCTTTCTCGACGCCTTCAAGAGCTTGGTGGAGCAACCTGTGTTGATGGTGGCTTGAATGACGATCCGAAAGGCACTAGATCATCTACCGAAGGTTGAACCGGGTGTGGAAGGGAGCATCAGTGCCGTGCCTGAGCCAGACGACATCGTTTTGCGGATCCTCAAGACCATTCAGCAGGACTACGCGGACTTTAGGAAGGAGTTCGTGGAGTTCCGCGCCGAAGCCAATGCCCGTTTCGACAAGATGGGCGAAGACTTCGCTGCGATGCATAGGTTGATGACCTTTCACATGGGCATCACGATGAAGCACCAGCATCAGCTTGAGCACATCGATGCCGAGATCAAGGCGCTGAAATCGAGAGCGCCGTCTTTATAGTCCCCCAATGGCCGACACCGAATTCGACGTCATCATCATCGGCGCAGGGCCCGGCGGCTATGTCGCCGCCATCCGCGCCGCCCAGCTCGGCCTCAAGACGGCGGTGGTCGAGCGCGAGCATCTCGGCGGCATCTGCCTCAATTGGGGTTGCATCCCGACCAAGGCGCTGCTGCGCACGGCCGAGGTCTATCAGCTGATGCAGCACGCTGCCGATTTCGGTCTCAAGGCGGACGGCGTCGGCTATGACCCGGCCGCCGTCGTCAAGCGCTCCCGCACCGTGTCGGGTCGGCTGAACAATGGCGTGTCGGGGCTTCTGAGAAAGAACAAGGTGGCGGTGATCTGGGGCGAGGCGCGGCTCGAGCGGCCGGGCGAGGTCACGGTCACGAAATCATCGAAGCCGCCGGTGCAACCGGCGCTGCCGGCACCGCGCGGCGTCTTGGGGGAGGGGACCTACAAGGCCAGGCACATCATTCTTGCGACCGGTGCGCGGCCGCGGGTGCTGCCCGGCATCGAGCCGGATGGCGATCGCATCTGGACCTATTTCGAGGCGATGAAGCCGCCAACCATTCCGAAGTCGCTGCTGGTCATCGGCTCGGGCGCCATCGGCATCGAGTTCGCCTCCTTCTACCGCACGCTCGGCGCCGAGGTGACGGTGGTCGAGATCCTCGAGCAGATCCTTCCCGCCGAGGATGGTGAGATCGCCGCCTTTGCGGCCAAGCGCTTCGAGAAGCAAGGCATCAGGATCATGACCGGCGCCAAGGTCGCGTCCTTGAGCAAGACGGCGAGCGGCGTCAAGGCGGAGATCAAGCCGGGGAAGGGCGACTCGACGACCATCGAGGTCGAGCGGGTGATCTCGGCCGTCGGCGTCACCGGCAATGTCGAGGGGCTCGGGCTCGAGGCGCTCGGCGTCGCCATCGACCGCGGCACCATCAAGACGGACGGAATCGGCCGCACGGATGTTCAGGGCATCTATGCCATCGGCGATGTCGCCGGTCCGCCCATGCTCGCCCACAAGGCCGAGCATGAGGGGGTGATCTGCGTCGAGGCGATCAAGGGGCTGAACGTCCATCCGCTGGACAAGCTGAAGATTCCGGGCTGCACCTACTGCCAGCCGCAGATCGCCTCGGTCGGCCTCACCGAGGCCGGAGCCAAGGCCGCGGGCCGGGCGGTCAAGATCGGCCGCTTCCCCTTCATCGGCAATGGCAAGGCAATCGCGCTCGGCGAGGATCAGGGGCTGATCAAGACCATCTTCGATGAGAAGAGCGGCGAGCTCCTCGGCGCCCACATGGTGGGAGCGGAGGTCACCGAGCTCATCCAGGGCTTCGTGATCGCGATGAATCTCGAGACCACCGAGGAGGAGCTGATCCACGCCGTCTTTCCGCATCCGACGCTCTCCGAGGCGATGCATGAAAGCGTGCTCGACGCCTATGGCCGCGTGATCCACATGTGAGGTGGTCGGCAGTCGACACTCGTAGAGGCCCCTCACCCGGCGCTTCGCGCCACCCTCTCCCCGCTTGTCGCGGGGCGAGGGGAGTAGGGGCGAGGGGAGTAAAAGAGCGGCGTACCTCCTCACTCCCTTCTCCCCGTTCTAACGGGGAGAAGGTGCCCCGGAGGGGCGGACGAGGGGCTTCGAAGTCGGTGACGCGGTTTCCAACAGCCTGCTGCGCTTTCTCCCCTCCCCACTTTGGGGGAGGGGAGAAATAACGTCTTTTCTACTGCCGACTGCCTGACTTACGCAAACCACCAACGCTTGGTGACCTTCAGCCCGTCGACATCCCAATTGGCCGCCACCTTGTCATGCGCGACCTTGCCGTCATGGGCGTTGACGTAATTGTAGAACATCAGCACCGCCACGCCGCCGTCATCGGCCACGAGGTTCTGCATCTCGTCATACATCGTCTTCCGCTTGGCGGAATCGAGCTCGGAGCGCGCCGCGACCAACAGCTTGTCGAACTCGGCATTCGACCAGAAGGAGTCGTTCCACGCCGCACCCGTCTGATAGGCGGTGGTGAACATCAGGTCCGCCGTCGGCCGCCCGCTCCAATAGCTGAGGCACCACGGCTTCTTCATCCACACATTGTCCCAATAGGCATCGCCCGGCTCGCGGATCACATTGATCGATATGCCCGCGGCCCTTGCCGAATCGGCCATCAGCTGCGCCGCGTCGACCGCGCCGGCAAAGGCCGCGTCCGAGGTCGAGAGATCGATCTTGAGGTCGCTCATCCCGGCCTTCTTCAGATGGAACTTCGCCTTCTCCGGATCATAGGCGTGCTTGCTCTTCGGCACGATCGCATAAGGCACCCCTTGCGCGATCGGATTGTCATAGCCGGGCGAGCCATGGCCGAGCAGCACCTTGTCGACGATCTGCTGCCGGTCGAGCGCATATTTGATCGCGAGCCGCACATCATTGTTGTCGAACGGCTTCACCCGGCAGTCCATCGGCGCGACATAATGGGCAAAGCCGGCCGTCTCCGAGATCTTGATCCGCGGATTGCGCTTGAGCTGCGCCACCGTCTTGAGGTCGACCCGGTCGATGTAATTGACATCGCCGCTGGTCAGCGCATTGGTGCGCGCCGCCACATCGATGATGGTCAGGATCTCGACCTCGTCGAAATTGGCTTGGCCATAGTAATTCTCGAACCGCTTTCCGGCGCCGCGCACGCCCGGGTCGAAGGCCGTCTTCTTGTAGGGGCCGAGACCGATGCCCTCCTGCCAGTTCGCCTTGCCGTCCTTCGCGGGCAGGATCGGCAGATGATAGTCGGAGGCGATATAGGGGAAGTCGGCATTGCCGCTGTCGAGCGTCACCACCACCACATCCTTGCCGTCGGCCTTGACGTCGACCACCGGCTTGAGCAGCGACTTTGCCGCCGATTTCGAATCGGCACCGCGATGATGGTTGATCGAGGCGACGACATCCTCCGCGGTGAGCGACTTGCCATTGTGGAACTCCGCCCCCTTGCGCAGGCGGAAGACCCAGGCCTTGGCGTCCTCCGACGTCTCGAAGCTCTCGGCGGCGTCGCCGACGATCTTGCCGTCGGGCTGCACCTCGGTGAGGCTGGCGCCGATCGTTCCCCAGCCGAACACGCCGTTGAACGTATCGGGCCAGGTAGCCGGGTCGAGCGTGTCGGTGGTGGCGCCGCTGCCGAAGCCGGCTCGGAAGGTGCCGCCCTTCTTGGGCTCGGCCCTGGCTTCGGCAAGGAAGAGGGCCTCGGCGGTGGCAAGGGTCATGCCGGCGGCAACGGCCAGCTGATGGAAATCGCGGCGCGAGATCTTCCCCTTGCGCGCCAGCGCGCGCCCCATTGTCAGCTTGCTCTCGTGTTCGGACATCGGTTTCTCCCTGGAGTTGTGTTTGGTGGGGTTTCCACAATATTTTAATGCTAGTCGCCTATCATGCAGCGATTTTGACAGGCAGAAACCTCCGCCATGAGACCATTGATCGATGAAGCGCGGCATCGCGAGATCATGAAGCTGGTCGGGGAGGACGCCTGGCGAGAGCTCTTGGATCAGTTTTGCCTGGACGCTGCATGGATGGTCGAGGGCCTGGCCGCGGGTGCCGGCGAGGAGAGCCTGCAACGAAGCCGTCACGCCCGGACCGGCCTCGCGGACAATTTCGGTTTTCCCCGCTTCGCCGAGCTGTCGCGCCTGGCAGTCCCGGCGCAGTCCGGCGTGCTCAGCAGCGAGCTTGCACTGATCCGCGACCTGATCTTCCGCTCGACCGCCTCATTCGCCTGACGACAAGACAAGGAAAGGGCCCCGGCGCGTTGGCACCGGGGCCTCATCAGCAGTCGTCCTTGCGGATTGGGCTATGCTGGGAGCACGTAGACAATGACGAAGGTCGCCGGATCGACGATCACGATCTCGCCGCTTGCCAGCACGAAATAGCGATAGTGCCGGAACGCCGGAACGATCTCGACGATGTCGACCGGCACCGGGTGGAGCACCACCGTCCTCGGCACGGCAACGCCGACGGATACGTTGATATCGACGTCGGTCGCCTTCACCTTGTGCGAGGAGAAGGACTTCGCGACCTGCGACCTCTTGCCCTCAGGAATGTCGATCTTGCCCGCCTTCCCGGTCGCACCGGTGGCACCGCTCGTCTCTTCCTTGCTTTGGCTCTGCTCCTTGGTCTTGTCGGCGCCCTCGGTCTCCTCGGTCTGCTTCTGCGTGCTGTCCGAGCTCTTCTTCTTGGTCTCCGAGCTCTTTTCTGCGCTGTCCGAGCTCTTCTTCTTGGTCTCCGAGCTCTTTTCTGCGCTGTCCGAGCTCTTCTTCTTCATGTCCGAGCTCTTCCCGGTGCTGTCCGAGCTCTTCTGCTGAGCCTGTCCGGACTGCGAATCCTCTGGCATCTGCGTCTGCGCGCCGGCCCCGGCGTTGCCACCCTGGGTATCCGTTTGGGCACCGCCACCCTGGCTGGGCATGGGCTGGACGGGCTGCTGCGCCTGCTGGGCATCGGCCATCGATCCGAAGGCCACCAGGGCCGCCACAGCGACACCGCTCATCAGCAATCGATTCATGATTGAAGCTCCTTGTGAACCATATGGTGGGGTAACATCTCGCACCCCGTGAGGTTCCGGCGGAGAGACCCTGTGGCGGCTGGATCACAGCCGATCGGTAATTGTCGAGAATGAGGCAAAGGCGTGCAGCTTGTCGTGGAATTGTCCGAAAATAAGCGCGAATAATCATGGTCAAATCACGGGGTGGCCATCATGGACGGGCAGGGGCTGAGCATTGACGTTTTGAACTTCAACGACTGGCGCGGCGAGGACTATGACCTGTCGGCACCCGTCGCGACGCGCGAGGAGATGCTGGCCTCCTTCGCCGACGCGGTCGCCCATTTGACGCGGGCCGTACGCCTGATCGAGACGAAAAACGCGGTCATTCTCGAGCTCGAGGCCGAGATCGCCGAGCTGCGCCACAAGCTGCGCCAGGCGACGTCGCGTCAGAACGACCTGCGGCGAATTTACGTGAACAGCCGGCAGTTGACCGGTTCGGGAAATAGGCAATAGGTCGTCGGAAAATCACTCACGGGCCCGCGCCTGATGCGGACTGCCTTCGTTCTTCCCTGTGAATAACTCGCCCATTGCTCGCCATCTTGCCGATTTATTGCTGGGTTGTTTGCAGCAAACCTGCTACAATCGTAAATCGCTTAAGAATTGTGCCCGCTTCGTCGGGCAATGATCTTTCAGACGGGTGAGGTCTACTTCCCCCGGCGGACCAATCCCACCTGGAAGGGCCCCGCAGCAGGCTGCGGGGCCTCTTCATTTTGGCCCGGCTGATGCGGACGATTTGGCCCAGTTGATCTGGACGATTTCAATCTTGTATGGGAAGAAAGGGGCGGCGTCTTGCGAGCCGCCCCAAGTCTGGAAGCCTCACAGTCGCGAGGGAGGACGCGACCGCATATTGACCATGCGGGAAACCCTATGATTCGACCAGAGCAACCGGGATACACTTTGACAAAATCGCTAGGGTTTAAACGGTTATCCAGAGAAACCTGAAGAGTTTGATCCAACCAGGCAAGAAAGCGGTCAGTATCCATGCGCTATGAAGCTCCGGTGTCTCTTGAGGCGGCCAGTGCGCTCCTGGCCGAAGCCCCCGGCCACTCGTTTATACTGGCCGGCGGCACCGATCTCTTGGTGCGCATGAAGGGTGGCTTCGTCGATCCCGAGCTGATCGTCGACATCAAGCATATCCCCGAGCTGCAGGAGATCCGCCTCGAGAAGGACGGCTTCGTGATCGGCGCCGCAGTGCCCTGCGCGGCGCTCGGCGAGAATGTCGAGCTCAGGGCGCAATGGCCGGGCGTGGTCGAGGCGGCGAGCCTCATCGGCTCGAAGCAGATCCAGGGCCGTTGCACGATTGTCGGCAATCTGTGCAATGCATCGCCGGCGGCCGACAGCGTCCCCGCTCTGGTAGCGGCCGGCGCCAAGGCGAGGATCCGTGGCAAGAAGGGCACCCGCACCATCACGATCGAGTCGATCCCCGTCGGCCCCGGCAAGACCTCCCTCGCCAAGGGCGAGTTCGTCGAGGCCGTCCTGCTCGAGAAACGCCGGCCGCGTTCAGCCGATGCCTATCTGCGTTTCATTCCGCGCAGTGAAATGGACATTGCCGTGGTGAGCGCCGGCATCGATCTGGAGTGCGACAAGTCGGGCACGATCACCAAGGCGCGGCTCGCGCTCGGTGCCGTCGCGCCCACCGTCAAGCTCGTCGAGGCGGCTGCCGCCGCCATCATCGGATCGAAGCTCGAGGACAAGGCGTTGACTGCATTGGCCCAAGCCTGCTCCGCCGCCTGCCAGCCGATCAACGACAAGCGCGGAACCATCGAATTTCGCACCAAGGTTGCAGGCGTGCTGGCGAGACGTGCCGCGCAGATCGCCTATCAGCGCGCAGGAGAGCGATGATGCCCGGAGTTCATGTCACGACAACCGTCAATGGCGATCGGCTCGACTATGTCTGCGAGCCGGACGAGACGCTCCTCGACTGCCTGCGCGACCGCCTCGGCCTGACCGGTGCCAAGGAGGGCTGCGGCACCGGTGATTGCGGCGCCTGCAGCATTATCCTGGACGGCCGGCTGGTTTGCTCCTGCCTGGTGCTTGGGGTCGAGGCCGAGAATCGCGAGATCGAGACCGTCGAGGGCCTTGCCGAGGGCGACAACCTTCATCCGCTGCAGCGCAAGTTCCTCGAGCATGCGGCACTGCAATGCGGCATCTGCACCCCGGGCTTCCTGATGGCTGCCAAGGCGCTGCTCGACCGCAATCCATCACCGACCGAAGAGGAAATCCGCTTTGGCCTTGCCGGCAATCTCTGCCGCTGCACCGGCTATGACAAGATCGTCAGGGCCGTCCAGGACGCTGCCAAGGAACTTGAGGGAGCCTGAGCCATGCCACTCGATGTCAAACCCGATCTCAAGCAGAAATTCGATGTCGTCGGTACCCGGCCGCTCCGACCGGACGGAATCGACAAGGTTACCGGGCGGGCCCGCTTCGGCGCCGACGCCACCGCTCCCGGCATGCTGATCGGGCGCATTCTGCGTTCGCCGCACGCCCATGCCCGGATCCGCAGCATCGACACCAGCAAGGCCGAGCAGCTTGCCGGCGTGAAGGCGATCATCACCCGCGATGATCTGCCCGACCACAGCAATGGCGACCGCGGCACCTATGACGTCCTCTATAATTGCATGGCCCGCGAGAAGGCCCTCTACGAGGGCCATGCGGTTGCCGCCGTCGCCGCCGTCAGCGCCGCCGTGGCGCGCCAGGCGCTCAAGCTGATCAAGGTCGACTATGAGGTGCTGCCTCATGTGACCGATGTCGATGCCGCCATGAAGCCCAACGCGCCGGTCATCCACGACAACATATTCACCGAGGGGGTCGAGCCCAAGCCCGACAAGCCGTCCAACGTCGCCCGCCGCAGCGAGTTCGGCCATGGCGATGTCGAGGCCGGCTTCCGCGAAGCCGATGTGGTGATCTCGCGGTCCTACAAGACCGAGGCGACGCATCAGGGCTATATCGAGCCGCATGCCTGCCTCGCCAGCGTCAGCTCAGAC
>JBIOYR010000112.1:0-19641 GCA_044870245.1 Aestuariivirgaceae bacterium
ACGATGCAACGGCGGTGGGCCTTTCATCCAGGGCAACCAACACCAACACCACCGCCATCGGTGCCCGGGCGGCGGCGACCGGCGCCAACGCCACCTCATTCGGCGCCGACAGCAAGGCGGCAGGTGCGAAGGGGACGGCGCTCGGGGTTGCGTCCTCGGCCGGCGGTGCCAATTCGACCGCGATCGGCGCCGACAGCGGGGCGGCCGGCGTCAATGCGACGGCACTCGGCGTTCGTGCCGCGGCCGGCGGTGAGAACTCGACCGCGATCGGCCAGCAGGCGACCGCCAATTTCGTGAACTCGACGGCGATCGGCAGCAATGCCGCGACCAGCCGCGACAACCAGATCGCCATCGGCACCGTCGGCAACAGCTACACCATGTCCGGCGTGACCTCCGCGGCGAGCCGCGCCGCCCAGAGCGGTCCGCTGCAGGTCATGACCACCGACAGCGACGGCAATCTCGCCAGCGACCAGGGCTACATCTTCGACACGCTGGTGCGCCTCGACAACCGCATCGACAAGCAGGGGCGCAAGCTGTCGGAAGGCGTCGCGATGGCGATGGCGGTGTCGGATCCCGACCTGATGGGGCAGGAGATGTTCGGCGTGAAGCTCAATTGGGGCACCTTCGAGCACAGCAACGCCGTCGGCCTGAGCGCCGCCGGGGTGCTCGCCCATGACATCTTCAGCGACGGCGACCGCCTGAGCATGAGCGGCGGCATCGGCTATGGGGTGCAGGACAAGAACCTCGGAGGCCGTGTCGGCTTGCAGCTGTCATGGTGAGTGCGTGATGTCGGTCGGTCGGGAGTAGGGCATGACCAGGGGCTGGGTATCGGTGGTGTTTCTCCTGCAACTCGGCGCCGGGCTCGTGCTCGGCGCCGCTTCGGCGCAGCAGAGTCCGACGCGGCAGGCCGTCCCCCAGGCACCGGTCGCGACGGCGCCGCCGGTGATGATCGCGCCCGCAGCCGAACGCGGCGTGAACCTGCCCGACCCGTTCCGGCTCGACATGCTGATCCGCTCGACGCTGATCGCCCTCAACCAGGCCAATGAGAGCGGCAATTACACCGTCTTCCGCGATCTCGCCGCGAGCGCCTTCCAAGGCGCCAACTCGGCGGCCGATCTGTCGGAGCTGTTCGGCACGCTGAGGCGCCAGCGCATCGATCTCATGCCGATCATCTTCGTCCCGCCGAAGCCGACGCAGCCGCCCGAGATCGACGAGCATGGCCATCTGAGGCTCGTCGGCTATTTCCCCACCCGGCCGCTGCAGGTGAATTTCGATTTGACCTTTCAGCAGGCCGGCGCCGATTGGAAGCTCTATGCGATCTCGGTGGCGCCGGTTCCTGCCGAGCCGGCGGTCGCCGCGAACGAGCAGAGGGCCGCGCCGCGCAAGACGGTCAAGAAAGCGAATGGCGAGTAGCGAATGGGCAGTGGGCAGTAGGCAGTAGGGAAGAGCACCGCGCACGGCCTAATGCCCAATGCCTACTGCCTGATCACCCCAGATCCCAATCGATCCCCGGCAGCCCTCGGCTTGCCAGCGCCGCATTTGCGCTGGCGAATGGCCGCGCGGCGACGAAGGGATGCGGCGCACCCTTGGGCGTGCGGCCGCGGGCGAGCGGCGAGGGATGCGCCGTCACCACCACCACATGACGGCTGCGATCGATGGTGGTGCCAAGCGCCTCGGCATTGCGGCCCCACAGGAGAAACAGCACGCCGTGCCGCGACCGGTCGATCAGCGCGATCGCCTCGCGGGCGAGCGCCTCCCAGCCGAGATGACGGTGCGCGTTGCTGCTGCCGCTCTCCACCGTGAAGATGCAGTTGAGCAGGAGCACCCCGCGCCGTGCCCATGTCGTGAGATCGCCCTTCGTCGGACGTGGCAGGCCGAGATCGGCGGAATAGGCATCGAAGATGAATTTCAGTGATCGTGGAACGGGTCGGCAGACCGGCACCGAGAAGGCAAAGCCATGCGCATCGCCCGGCGTCGGATAGGGATCCTGCCCGAGAATGACCGCTTTCACCTGCTCGAGCGGCGTCGCCCGAAGGGCTGCGAACACCTGGTCGGGCGGCGGGCAGATGACGGCGCCGGCGCGACGGCGCACGTCAAGCCGATCGGCCAGCGCCTGCGCCTTGCCGGCAAAGAAGGGGAGCCCCGCCCAGCCATGCTCGGGATCACCGATGAAGGCGCTGACCGCTTCGCGATAGGTCTTGGGTGGAGTCAGGGTGCTATTCCTCGGCCGACATCTGCAAGAGCGCATCGCCGAGCTCGGGCGAGAAGCTGCCATCGAGCGGACCGGAGAACAGATTCTCGTCTTGCAGGATCTGCTGCAGTGCGCCGATCGTCTGCGACTGCCAGATCTTGAGCTTGTCATTGACGTCGCGCACCGCCTTGGGGCTGCCATTGGTCAGCGCCTTGATGAGATATTCGGCAGCCTTGCCGCTGTCGCTCGCGCCGGTCTTGCCATCCTCATAGAGCCTGGCGAGATTGTAATAGGCATCGCTCTCGCCGAGCCCGCCGGCCCGCTCGAACAGGCCCTCGGCGCGGCCGATGTCGGGTTGAACTCCGCGGCCTTCGGCATAGGCGACCGCGAGATCGTTGATGGCGCGGGGATCGTTGGCGGCCGCTGCCTCCTCGAACAGCGCATTCGCCTTCGAATAGTCCTGGGAAACGCCGGCACCATTGGCGTACATCTCGCCGAGCCACACCTTGGCGCGAAGATGCCCGAGTTCCGCGGCCCTGGCGAACAGCGTTGCCGCATGCTTGGGGTCGGTGGCGATCTCGCCGCCCTCGGTGAGCAGCTTGCCGTAGTTGAACATGCCGTCGACATCGCCCGCTTCCGAGGCCTTGCGGAACCATTCGGCCGCCCCCGCCATGTCCTTTTCCCCCAGCGTCCCGTCATGGGCGAGGACACCGAGGCTGTTCATCGCGCTGCCGACCCCGCCCTGCGCCGCCTTCAGATAGAGGCTCTGGGCCATCGCCGGATCGGCCTCGACGCCGCGGCCTTCCTCATAGAGCCCGGCGAGCAGCGTTGTGGCGGCGAGATTGCCGCCCTCGTGAGCGGCGCGGTAGAGCTGCGCGATCTCCTTGTCGCTGCCGCCTGATTTCTCGAGCGCCCGCGCCAGCTCCATGCTGAGCCGCGGATCGCCGGGATTGTCCTCCAGCGCCTGGCGGCAGGCGGGGATCGCCTTCTCCTCGTCGATCGCATCGCTCGCCACCCCGGCAATGCCCGCCGGCCGGCTCGGATCCTGCGGGCTTGCCGCAAGTCGGTCACATTCCGTCATCGGCGAGCCCGCCGCCCAGCCGCCCGGCATCGCGACCAGCGTGACCATCGTGACGACCGCGATCGTCCGCATCATTTGAAATCAATCCCTTGGCAGCGCTCGCCCTGGTTCAGGACATTGCGGCCGATACCCCTCACGGTCAAGTTGACTTGCTCGAGCGAGCACCGTCATCCGCAGGTGATTCGCGATCAAATTCGAAAGCCCGCATCACGAAAGACAGCGTAGATATGGCCTCGCCTTGATCCCTGTGGTAAAGGCTGTCGCCAAGCTTAGGGCTTGGCGGGAACGAACTCCCCGGGGAGGGGGCCGCCTTGGTATCATGTCAAGGGAAAAGTTCATGAAGCCAACAGTTATTCTGGTCGGCGCTGACAAGGGCGGCGTTGGCAAGACCACGCTCGCACGCACTTTGCTGGACTATCTGTCGCGCAAGAACGTCCTGGCGCGCTGCTACGACACCGAGTGGCCGCGGGGAACGCTCAAGCGCTTCTATCCGGCAACCACCGAGGTGATCGACATGTCGAATGTCGCTCACCAGATGAAGCTGCTCGACACGCTGGAGACGGCAAGCGTCAAGGTCAGCCTGGTCGATCTCAAGGCCGGCAATCTGTCGATGGTGCTTGATATTTTCGATCGCATCGGCGTGCTCGAGGCGGCCAAGGGCGGCAAGCTGACCCTCGGCCTGTTCCATGTCGTCGGCCCGGCGATCGCCTCGCTCGAGGAGATTGGCGAGATCGCCAAGTACCTTCAGGGCACTGACTATGTGATCGCCAAGAACTTCATCAACGAGACCAACTTCTTCGAGTGGGACGACAAGACCTACCGGAAGTATTTCTCCAATGCGAATGCAGCCGAGATCGTCCTGCCGAAGCTAAACGAAATGGCTTACGAGTCGGTCGACCTGGCGGGTGTGACGTTCCGCGACTTCATCGACAACAAGGCCGCCAATGGCGAGCCCGGCAACTTCTCCTTCGTCCTGCGCGGCTATGTCCGCAAATGGATGTCGGAGATCGACGCCCAGCTCGAAAAGCTCAAGCCTGTCCAGGAATTGGTGCGTGGCGAGCGCGGCCGGGCGCCGGCGCCGCAGCCGCAGGCAGCCGCGGCCGCCAAGGCCTGATGCGATAGACAACGCCGCCGATCCGGCAATCTGCCGGACCGGTGGTCCGCGAGAAGCGCAAGCGGGGTTCGCGGGAAGGAGGATGGCCGAGAGCCCGAAGCTACTCATAGTGTGCTCCGACCGCACGCGCTGCGGCAAGACTCTGACGGCGCGCCTCTATGGCGATTTTCTGCTGCTGACCGGTCGCGATCCGCAGGTCTTCGACACCGCGCCGCCCCCCGGCGGGATCATCGACTTCTATCCCGAGCGCACCCGGATGGTCGACTTCTCCCGCACCACCGGGCAGGTCGCGCTGTTCGACACGATCCTGGCATCGCCGGGCCGTGACTCGATCGTCGACCTCGCGACCCTCCATCTCCAGCACTTCTTCAACGTGATCACCGAGATCGATTTTCTCGCCGAGGCCGACCGGGTCGGCATGCTCGTCTGCATCCTCTATGTCACCGACCGCAGCGCCTCCTCGCTCAGGGCGGCGCGCGACATCAAGGAGCGCTCGGGGGTGGTCCATCTCTTCACCGTCTGCAACGAGGGCGCGGGCCTGCTGATCGAGCGCGACAGCCTGAGCTATGCCTATTCCGGCCTGACCCCCGGCAGCGAGCTCGTGGTGCCGGCGCTCGACCATGACGTCATCGAGGCGGTGGAGCACCCGGTGTTCTCCTTCGCCAGCGTCGTCGAAGGCCGACAGGGGCGGTTGAGCGAATCCGAGCTCCTGCGGCTTCTCACCTTCCTCAACCAGGTGCTGCCGGCGATCCGCCAGCAGTTCTTCGGCCTCGACCTTTCGGATCTCCGGCGGCTCGGCTTTCTATGAGAACAAACATCTATTGATCGATAAATCTATTTAAATTGCAATCCTGGATAGTTTGCCTATTGAACCGTCAGGAACAGGGACACCATGACCCATCAACTTGGATCTTATTCGCCGCCGCCCAGCCGAGAACTCTATTCTCCGCCCGCGCCCTACGATCCTTTGGCGAGCGAGAAGTCGGAAGGACCGGAACCGACATCGGAGGACCCTTCGGCGATCGACGAGGTCCATTACCGGAAAGTTATCTATACGCCCCCGCCGGAGACCAGATTTGTCGCTCGGGAGCCGGCGGTCGTCACGATCAGCTGGCCGACTCCGAAGGCTGATGAGACACGGAAACCGGAGTCGCCGCCGCGACCCCTAATCCGCTCGCTCTGCCACAGCTATATTTTTAAGATGAGTTGCATCGGTTCCGGCATCATCACGACGATGATCGGATACGCGGCGATTACAACGCAGGTCGATCCCTACTGGGTCGGCCTCGTTGTGGGTTCCGCCGGCGCCGCCGGGGCGCTGGGTGGCCTTATTGCCTTCTACCTTTACGATCGTTGCGATCGTTGAAGATCCGGGCATTTGGTTCCATCCTGCGGCAATCTGTCGCTTCCATTCTGCGGGCCGGCCTGCTGACGGCCACTTCCTCGCCGCCTTAGCCTCTATGGTGTCCGCTTTCGATTCCGTGAGGAGGGGAAGCCAAGTTGACAGCCAAGCGGTGGGTGGCCGTGTGCGCCGCCTTGTTCCTCTCTGCGGTGTCTGCCTCATCGGGGTTTGCCGGCGAATTCCGGCTGCTGCAGCTCAACGGCAACCTCGTCAAATGGGGCAATCCGACCCTTGGAGCGGGAGCGGTGGTCACCTGGGCACTCCTCGACAAGGCCTCGCACTTTCCCGACGCCCTCAACTGCCGCTCCATGGTGCCATTCGCGCCGCGTCTGAAGGCCCCTTCCGATGCCGGAACTGCCGCGGCCGAGCTTCGCCGCGCCTTCGACAGCTGGTCGGCGGCGGCCGATGTCAGCTTCCGCATGATCGATGATCCGCAGGAAGCCGACATTGTCATCGGGGCCCAGGCCATCCCCAGTGGCCGGGCCTATTCCAGTGTCGCCTATGGCAGCCCCGGCGATGCACCGGAGCGGGGCGTGGCGGCCAAGGCGCTGAGCCCGTCGGCTCGCCAAGGCGGCGGCTTGTCGGCCGGCGGCACCCGCTCGGTCAAGTCGATCCGGCAATCCCTGATCTGCCTCAATCCGGAGCAGTCCTGGAAGGTCGGATATGACGGCAATCTCGCGGTCTACGACCTCTACTTCACCTTCCTCCACGAAATCGGTCACACCATCGGCCTCGATCATCCGGGAGCCGCCGGCGAGGTGATGGGTTTTCGCTATGACGAGAAGGTCAGGGCGCTGCAGGACGGCGATATCGAGGCGGTGCGCCGTCTCTACGGCTCTCCTCGGGTTGGTGGTGGGCAGCAGTAGGAAAAGCACGGATCACTGCCTATTGCCTAATGCCCACTGCCTTGCGATACGGCTCCCGAGATGACCGCACCAACCCGCCATTGGCGATTCATGATGCGATTTGGCGTGGTGGGACTGCTCTCCTTCGCGCTCGATACCGTCGTCTTTCTTGTCCTGGCACTCGAGGCCGGCCTGCCGGTATGGCTCGCCAACATCCTGGCCTGGACGGTCGCGGTTCAGCAATCCTACGTGCTGAACGGCGTCTGGACCTTCAAGCGCCCCTGGCGCGAGCTCGTCGATCGCGTGACCTATGGCGGCTTCGTTGCCGGCGGGCTGCTCGCCTTGACGGTCACCACGCTCACCGTCACGCTCGCGGCCATGGTCATGCCTGTTCTGCCGGCCAAGGGGCTGGCGATCCTCGCCGGCATGGCGTTTAACTACCTGGCCTCGCATTTCGTGTTCCATGCCCGGTTGAAGCGCTTCGGCGGCGGCGAGGTCCCGGGCTGAGGAGCCTTCATGGCCGGACGTTCTGACATCAAGCTCGCGGCCGATATCGGCGGCACCTTCACCGACATCGTGCTGGACATCGCCGGCAAGCGGGTGAGCGGCAAGGTCCTCACCACCTCCGATGCGCCGGAGCGCGGCGTGCTCGACGGCATTGCGGCGGTGCTCGCGCAGGGGTCGGTGAAGCTTGCCGATGTCGGCGTGCTGATCCATGGCACGACGCTGGCGACCAACGCCCTGATCGAGCGCAAGGGCGCGCGCACGGCGATGATCACCACCGAGGGCTTTCGCGACATCATCGAGCAGGGCTATGAGAAGCGGTTCGATCACTATGACCTGATGATCGACCGTCCGGAGCCGCTGGTCCCGCGCACCCGCCGCTACACCATTCGCGAGCGGCTGTCGGCCGATGGCGATGTGCTGATCCCGCTCGACGAGGGCAGGGTGGCGGCGATCGGCCAAAGGCTTCGCAACGACCAGGTCGGAGCGGTGGCCATCTGCCTGCTCCATGCCTATGCCCATGACCGGCATGAGCGGCGGGTGCGCGACCTCCTGCGCCCGCTGCTGGGCGATGGCGTCACCATCTGCCTGTCGAGCGAGGTCGCGCCAGAGATCCGCGAATATGAACGCTTCTCGACGACGGTCGCCAATGCCTATGTGCGGCCGCTGATGTCGGGCTACCTCAACCGCCTGGCATCCGAGCTCAGCCGCCGCGGCCTTGATGCGCCGCTCTTCCTGATGATGTCGGGCGGCGGGTTGACGACGCTCGAGACTGCCGCGCGCTTTCCCATCCGGCTGGTCGAGTCGGGTCCCGCCGGCGGCGCGATCCTGGCGAGCGACATTGCCCGCGAATGCGGCCTTGCCGAGGTCTTCTCCTTCGACATGGGCGGCACCACCGCGAAGATCTGCCTGCTGAGCGACGGCGAACCGGATCGCGCGCGCAAATTCGAGATCGCCCGGGCCTATCGCGACATGCGCGGCTCGGGCCTTCCGGTGCGCATCCCGGTCATCGAAATGGTCGAGATCGGCGCCGGCGGCGGCTCGATCGCCCGCGTCGACAAGCTCAACCGGATCGCCGTCGGTCCCGACAGCGCCGGCTCGATGCCGGGTCCCGCCTGTTACGGGCGGGGCGGTGAGGAGCCAACCGTCACCGACGCCAATGTGGTGCTGGGAAAGATCGATCCTGGCCATTTCGCCGGCGGCAAGATCCCCCTCGACCTAGGCGCTGCCGAGCGGGCGCTGCGCTCGCATGTCGGCGAGCCTTTGCAGATCTCCGGCCCCTGGGCCGCCGCCGGCGTGGCGGAGATCGTCGAGGAGAACATGGCCAATGCGGCCCGCGTCCATGCGATCGAGCGCGGCAAGGACATCTCGGCCTGCTCCATGGTGGCCTTTGGCGGTGGTGCGCCGCTCCATGCCTGCCGGCTGGCCGACAAGCTCGGGATCGATGAGATCGTGGTGCCGAGCGGCGCCGGGGTCGGCTCGGCCATCGGCTTTCTCAAGGCGCCGATCGCCTATGAGATCACCCGAAGTGCCGCGCTCCGCCTCAAGGCGTTCGATGCCAGCCGCGCCAACGCCATGCTCGATGACATGGAGCGCCATGCAACCGCGATCGTCGCGCCGGCCCTTGCCGGCGATCACCCGGTGGTCAGCCGCATTGCCGATTGCCGCTATGTCGGCCAGGGCCACGAGATCCAGGTCGCGCTGCCGGCGCGCCAACTCGAGGACGATGACGGCGCCTGGCTCAAAGCCGAGTTCGAGCGGCTCTACCGGCTGATCTATGGCCTCACCATCCCGGGCATGGAGGCGGAAGCGGTGACCTGGTCGGTCACTGTCTCCTCGCCGCCGCACCGGGTCGAGCGCGCCGGCAGCCTGCCGGCGGAGCGTCCGGCCAAGCCGCGGGCGAGCCGCGACACCTTCGATCCGGCGGTCGGCAACGCGACGGCGACGCCGCTCTATTGGCGCTTCGATCTTGGTCCCGGCAGCGTCGTCGATGGTCCAGCGATCATCGCCGAGGATGAGACCTCGACCGTGGTCGGGGCCGGCTTCCGCGCCGTCATCAACGCTCTCGGCTATATCGTCCTCAACAGGAAGTGACCGATCATGTCTGCCGATGCTCTCAAGGCCATCCGCACCCAGGTGATGTGGAACCGGCTCATCGCCGTCGTCGAGGAGCAGGCGCAATCGCTGCTCCGCACGGCCTTCGGCGCGATCACCCGCGAGGCCGGCGACCTGTCGGCCGGCGTCTATGACACGCGCGGCCGCATGCTGGCCCAGGCGATGACCGGGACGCCCGGTCACATCAACACCATGGCCTCGGCGGTGAAGCACTTCTTCACCTGGTATCCGGTCGACACCATGCAGCCGGGCGACGTCTACATCACCAACGACCCATGGCTCGGCACCGGCCATCTGTTCGACTATGTGGTGATGACGCCGGTGTTCCGCGGATCGACCCCGGTCGCCATCTTCGCCTCGACCTGCCATGTCATCGATGTCGGCGGTGTCGGCCTGTCGGCCGAGGGCAACTCGGTGTTCGAGGAAGGCACCCTCATCCCGCACCTCAAGCTCAGGAAGGCCGGCGTCCTCAATGAGGAGCTCCTGTCGATCATCCTCGCCAATTCGCGCAACCCGGTCGAGGTGCGCGGCGATATCCTGTCGCTGGTCAGCGCCAACGACACCGGGGCAAGGCGGCTCATCGCGATGATGGAGGAGTTCGCCCTCGCTTCGATCGATGCCCTGGCCGACCACATTATCGAGCGTTCGGTCGCGGCGACCCGCGAGGCCATTCGCGGGCTCCCCAATGGCACCTGGTCCTACGAGATGCCGCTCGACGGTTATGAGCGGCCGATCCTGCTCAAGGCCCGGCTCGCCATCGACAGGGAATCGACGGTTATCGACTTCACCGGCTCCTCGCCCGCCTCGATCTATGGCATCAACAGCCCGCGCACCTACACCCATGCCTATTCGGTGTTCGGCCTGAAGGCGATCATCGCGCCGCATGTGCCGAACAATGCGGGCTCGCTTTCCTGCTTCGACCTCGTGACCGAGCCGGGCACCTGCGTCGATCCGCTGCGGCCAAGCCCGGTCACCGGGCGCCATGTGATCGGCCAGATGCTGGCCGATGCGGTGTTCGGCTGCCTGGCGCAGGTGCTGCCCGGCAAGGTTCAGGCCGAAAGCGCCGGCTCGATCTGGATCCTCGCCTTGAGCTCGGCCCATGGCAAGGTCCCGCCGGAGGAGACCGCCGGTGCCAGGGTGTTCCAGGTCACCAATATCGGGCTTGGCGGCATTGGCGGGCGCCCCGGCAAGGACGGCCTTGCGACCACCGCCTTCCCCTCCGGCATCGGCACCATCCCGGTCGAGGTGACCGAGGCGCAGTCCCCGCTGTGGTTCAGGCGCAAGGAATATCTCACCGACTCGGGCGGTGCCGGCGAGTTTCGTGGCGGCCTGTCGCAGGTGATCGAGATCGCGAGCCGCGAGACGGCGCCCTTCCTGATCTCGGCCGCGACCTTCGACCGGCTGCGCAATCCCGCCCAGGGTCGCCATGGCGGCAGGCCCGGCCGCAACGGTGCGGCAAGGCGCGGCTCCGGCGAGGCGCTGCCCGACAAGGGGCTGCACGCCATTCCCCCGGGCGACAGCGTCGTTCTCGAGCTGCCGGGCGGCGGCGGCTTTGGCGAGCCGCGGCGCCGCGAGCGGGCGCGCGTCACCGCCGATCTCGAGGCCGGCGTGATCTCGCAAGGAGCCGCCCGGCGCGACTATGATTGGCCGGCTTGAGCCATGATGCGTTTCGCAGGCAAGCTGGTGATGGTGACCGGCGGCAACTCCGGCATCGGGCGCGGCATCGTCCACCGCTTTGCCGCCGAAGGGGCAAAGGTTGCGCTGGTCGGACGCGACCCCGAAAAGGGACGCGCCGTCGAGGCCGAGGTGCAGGGACAGGGCGGCGAGGCGCGCTTCTTCGCCTGCGACCTCACCCGCGAAGCCGAGGTCGAGGCGCTTCTCAGCGCTGTCGAGAGCTTCGGCCCGCTCAGCATCGTCGTCAACAATGCCGGGCTGGGCGGCCGCCGCACGCCCATCAGCAAGGACGATGGTCCAGGCGAGCGCTGGGAGAAGTTCCGCCGCCCCAATCTCGACGCCACGCTCTATGTCTCGGCGCATGCCATGCCGGTCATCGCCCGGGCCGGCGGCGGCGCCATCGTCAACATTTCCTCGACCGCGACGCTGCACGGCAATTGGGGCTATTACTGCGTCGCCAAGGCGGCGGTGGAGGCGCTGACCCGGTCGCTGGCCGTGGAGGCGGCGCCTCATGGCATCCGCGTGAATGCCGTGAGCCCGGGCTGGATCTCGATCGACATGGACGCCGTCCAGCATGCATCCGGCAGCGCCGACGGCACCTGGAAGCTGCCGCCATCGCTGCTCGACCGCATGGGGAGCCCGTCGGAGATCGCGGCGGCGGTGGTGTTCCTGGCGAGCGACGACGCCTCCTTCATCACCGGCCAGACGCTGATCGTCGATGGCGGGCTCGCCGTCACCGACTACAGCTCGCTCGAGCTGCTGCGCAGCCGCGGCTGGGCGATGTTCGGAGGCACAGTCTAAGGGGCGTTTCATTCTGGGCGAGCGCCCCTCTTTACTCCCCTCTCCCCGCGCTAGCGGGGAGAGGGTGGTGCGAAGCACCGGGTGAGGGGCGCTGCCGGAGCGAATCGCTGCCTATGGCGTGACCGTCGAGCAGCTCGGGCCGGCGCGGTTCATGGCCGATAAATAACGGTCAACAACTAGCAATTCGACTTGACGGCAGCCGCGTCACGGCGCCGTCATGTGGCGGTCTTATGGCGGACTGTTGAAGCGGGGGAACATGGTGAGGAGGGGACATGACGAGGATCTCACCGGCGCTCGATGCGCGCCCGGCGCCGCAGGGGGCAAAGCGGCTTGTCCATGACGCGGTTCATCGCTACCGGCCGCTGTCGCGCGAGGGATTGAGCGAGCGGCTGTTCACCCTTGCCTTTTCCGGCCTGGTCTATCCCCAGATCTGGGAAGACCCCGCCGTCGACCTCGCGGCGATGGAGATCGCCTGCGACCATCACGTGGTGACCATCGCCTCGGGCGGCTGCAACGTGATGAGCTATCTCTCGGCGTCGCCGGCGCGCATCACCGCGGTCGACCTCAATCGCTCGCATGTGGCGCTCACCCGGCTGAAGCTCGCCGGCATCCGCCGCCTGCCGAGCTGGGAGGCGTTCTACCGCTTCTTCGGCGAGGCCGACGAGGCGGCGAACATCCGCGCCTTCCGGCAGCATATCGAGCCCTATCTCGATCCCGAGACCCGCGCCTTCTGGCAGGGCAGGGGCGCCGCCGGCCGCCGCCGGATCGCGCTGTTCGGCGCCAATATCTATCGGCGTGGTCTGCTTGGCCGTTTCATCGGCGCCGGCCATGGCCTTGCCAAGCTCTATGGCGTCGACCTCGCCGAATTCGTCAAGGCACGCAATGTCAGGGAGCAGCGTGTCTTCTTCGACAGCAAGATCGCCCCGCTTTTCGACAAGCGGCTGGTGCGCTGGCTGACCCGCCGTCCCGCCTCGCTGTTCGGCCTCGGCATCCCGCCGGCGCAATATCGCGAGCTTCTGGCGACCGGCGAAGGCGATATTGCCGAGGTGCTGCGAGCCAGGCTCGAGCGGCTCGCCTGCGGCTTCCCGCTTCGCGACAACTATTTCGCGTGGCAGGCCTTCAACCGCGGCTATGCCCCCGGCGGCAGCGGTCCGCTGCCCCCTTATCTGCAGCAGGAGCTCTATGGCCGCGTTCGCGCGGCGGCATCGCGTGGCGAGGTGCGGCGCATCTCCATGACCCACGCGCTCGCTGCCATGCCGCCGGAAAGCGTCGATCGCGTGGTGCTGCTCGATGCCCAGGACTGGATGCGGACCGACCAGCTCGATGCGCTGTGGAGCGAGATCACCCGCACGGCGCGGCCCGGCGCCCGCGTGATCTTCCGGACGGCCGGCGTGAGCTCCATTCTTCCCGGCCGGCTCGCCCCGGCCCTGCTCGATCGCTGGCACTATGAGGAAGGGCGCTCGCAGGAGCTCGCCGCGATGGATCGCTCGTCGATCTATGGCGGCTTCCACCTCTATCGTCTCGCGGATCATTCGCCGTGAGCACGCCCGCTTCGGTGCTCGGCGCCGGCAGCGATCGGCGACTGATGGACGGCATCTATCGCCACCAGCGTCACATCTATGATTTATCGCGCAAATATTACCTCCTCGGGCGCGACCGACTGATCGCCGAGCTGAAGCCGCCCGATGGCAGCCGGGTCCTCGAGATCGGCTGCGGCACCGGGCGCAATCTGATTGCCGCCGCGCATGCCTGGCCGCGAGCAAGGGTGTGCGGCCTCGACATCTCGGCGGAGATGCTGAAGACGGCGCGGGCGTCGCTCGCCCGCCATCGGCTCGGGGACGTCGTCGACATCGCCGAGGCCGATGCGGTGGGCTTCGATTCGTCGAGCCTGTTCAACACCCCGCTGTTCAGCCGGGTCTATTTCTCCTACACGCTGTCGATGATCCCGGATTGGGAAGGCGCCATCGCCCAGGGTTGGAAGCATGTCGCGCCGGGCGGCAAGCTCATGATCGTCGATTTCGGCCAATGCGAGGCCTTGCCTTCGCCCTTCCGGTCGCTCCTCTGGTGGTGGCTTCGCAAGTTCCATGTCACCCCGCGGGCCAAGCTCCACGGCGTGCTTGCCGCGATGGCGCGCCGCGACGGAGCGTCCTTGGCATTCACCCCGCTTTATCGCGGCTATGCCTGGTATGCGGTGCTGACGCGACCGGAACCAGATAGTCGAGGAACATCGCCGCGGTCCGCTCCCAGGTGAAATTGAGCGCATAGGCGCGGCAGCTCGCCCGCGAAACCGCAAGCGCCCGGGTGACGGCCGCGCTGAGGTCCTGATCGAGCGCGCCGCTCACCCCTTCGACCACGACATCGACCGGGCCCTGCACGGGATAGGCGGCGACCGGAACGCCGCACGCCATCGCCTCGAGCATGACCAGCCCGAAAGTGTCGACACGGCTGGGAAAGACGAAGACGTCCGCGCCGGCGATGTGGCGCGCGAGGTCTCGTCCAAAGCGATAGCCGAAGAACCGCGCCGAGGGATAGCGTTGGGCGAGCTCGAGGCGGTCGGGCCCGTCGCCGATCACCACCTTGCTGCCGGGGCAGGGGAGCTTCAGAAAATCGTCGAGCCCTTTCTCGATCGACACCCGGCCGGCATAGAGCATCACCGGTCGCGGCAGGGCGAGGTCGAGCGCGTCGTCCGGCGTGAAGACCATGTGATCGACGCCGCGCGTCCACACCTTCAGATTGGTGAAGCCGGACGCCGCCAGATCCTTGGCGACGAAGGCCGTCGGCACCAATATGGCGCTGGATGGGCCGTGGAACCATTTGAGGAACTCATAGCCGAGCGTGACCAGGCCGGGCAGCGGGAGCCGGGCGGCGGCAAATTCGGGAAAGCGGGTGTGAAAGCCGGTGGCGAATTGCAGTCCTCGGCGCAGACACCAGCGCCGGGCGGCAAGCCCGATCAGGCCCTCGGTCGCGATATAGATGGTATCCGGTGTGAAAGCCTCGATGGCGCGCCCGATATCGCCCGGCGCCGGGATGGCAAGGCGGATCTCCGAATAGAGCGGCAATGGAATGGATGCATGCCCCTCGGGGGTGAGAAGCAGCAGCTGATGATCGAGAGCCCGTAGCGCCTTTGCCGTTTCCTCGATCGTCCGGACGACGCCGTTAACCTGTGGGTACCAGGCGTCGGTCGCGATCAGGATCCGCATGTCTGGCCCATTGCTGATTGGCTCGTATCTTGGCCCATTCCAGGATCTCGAAACGGCCGTCGAAATGTTCGACAAGGGCGGTGCAGCTTTCGACCCAGTCGCCGTCATTGAGGTAGTGAATATCGCCGATCCGACGGATGTCGGGCGTGTGAATATGGCCGCAGACCACCCCGGTGGCACCGCGGCTGCGGGCCTCGCGCGTCACCGCCGTCTCGAAATGGGAGATGAACTCCACGGCCTTCTTGACACGTCGCTTGAGATAGGCGGACAGCGACCAGTAGGGCAGCTTGAGATAGCGCCTGACACCGTTGAGATGGAGGTTCGCCACCATCGCCCATTCATAGGCGGTGTCGCCGAGCAGAGCGAGCCATTTGGCATATTTGACGATGCCGTCGAACTTGTCGCCATGGAGAACGAGGTAGCGCTCGCCGGTGGCGGTCACGTGAATATAGTCGTTGACGACCGCCACCCGGCCGAATCTCAAATTGATGAAGTCGCGAAAATTTTCGTCATGATTGCCGGGGATATAGATCACCCGGGTGCCCTTGCGGGCCTTGCGCAGCAGCTTCTGGATGACGTCATTATGGGTCTGGTCCCAATACCAGCTCCGGGAGAGGGCCCAGCTGTCGATGAGGTCGCCGACGATGTACAGGGTCTCCGACTCGGTCACCCGGAGGAATTCGAGCAGCATCTCGGTGCGGGCCCGCCGCGTCCCGAGATGGACGTCGGAGATCCAGATCGTGCGAAACCGAAAGGGTTCAGTGAAGTAGGCGTTCATTTCACCCCATGGCCGGCGAGTCTCGTCCCCGCGCGCCGAGCCACTCTCCCTATCGCCTGAGTCTGATGAAGGCTTGATGACGAACCCGAAGGCCGGCAGTCTGGCAGCCAGGAAAGCCGTTGAAAAGGAGAAATAGCCAATGATCGTCAGGAACTTGGAGGAGATTCTCGAAGGGCCGCGGCATGTAAAAGGCCCTGGATGGGAGAGCCGTCGACTGCTGCTCAAGTCGGATGGTCTTGGCTATTCTCTGCACGACACGGTGCTCAAGGAGGGGACGGAGCAGCGCCTCCACTATAAGCATCATACCGAAGCGAATTACTGCTTTGCCGGCGAGGGTGAAGTGGTCGAGGTCGCCACCGGCCGGACCTGGCCGCTGCGCCCGGGCTCGCTCTATGTGCTGGACAAGCACGACGAGCACATCGTCCGCGCCATCAGGGGCGACCTCAGGCTGGTCTGCATCTTCGTGCCGGCGCTGACCGGCACCGAGACCCACCGCAGCGATGGCAGCTATGCGCCGGATCAGGAGTGAGGGTGAGGCAGTAGGCAGTAGGGAAGGGCACCAGTCACTGCCTAATGCCTAACGCCTACTGCCTTCCTTTAGAAAAACACCGGACGGGCTTCCGACGTGTGCTCCTTGAGCACCGTATCGCTGGTCGGATCGATCTCGCGCAGGACCACCTCATAGCCCCACAGATCGGCGATGTGCTGGAGGACCCGTCGCGCATCCTCCTCCTTCAGGAAGGCCTGCTTCAGCAGCTTGTGGTGCATGATCAGGCGCCGGTCGCCCTCGAGGTCGACGTCCACCACCTCGATATCGGGATCGAGCCACGCCACGTCATATTGCTGCGCCAGCATGCGCCGGATGCGCCGATAGCCGCGGTCGTCATGGATCGCCGAGACCAGGAGCTCCGGCTCCTCGGCGTCGTCCATCAGATGGAACATCCGCCATTCGCGGATGAGCCGCGGGCTGAGGAACTGCGAGACAAAGCTCTCGTCGCGGTAATTGGCCCACACTTGCTTGAGCGTTCCCCATGTGTCGCCATTGCCGGCAATCTCCGGGAACCAGGCATGATCCTCCTCGCTCGGATCGACACAGATCCGCTCGATGTCGCTCATCATGGCGAAGCCGAGCGCATAGGGATTGATGCCGCCGAAATGCTGATCGTCGAATTCCGGCTGGCGGATCACATTGGTGTGCGACTGCAGGAACTCGAGAAAGGCGCCGTCGGTGATCTGGCCGCGCTCATGCAGCGCCGTCATGATCCGGTGGTGGCAATAGGTAGCGCACCCCTCGTTCATCACCTTGGTCTGCTTCTGCGGGTAGAAATACTGCGCAATATGGCGGACGATGCGCAGGATCTCGCGCTGCCACGGCTTCAGCCGCGGCGCCGCCTTCTCGAGGAAATAGAGGATGTTCTCCTGCGGCAGCTCGAGGAGCGCGCGGCGGATCTCCTCATTGACCCGATCCCGCACCCGACGCTCGGAGCCCGGAACGGTGCGCCACAGGTCGTTATACACCTGCTCTTGATGCCGCCGCCGCTCCGCCTCGCGCCGTTCCTCGGAGAGCAGGTCCGGACGGCGCTTGCGCGGATGGCGATGGACGCCATGGGACATCAGCGCATGGGCGGCATCGAGCAGCCGCTCGACCGCCGCCTGGCCGTAGCGCTCCTCGCAGCGCGCCACATAGCCCTTTGCGAATTCGAGATAGGCGAGAATGCCCTCGGCATCGGTCCACTGCTTGAACAAATAGTTGTTCTTGAAGAAGTGGTTGTGGCCGAACGCGGCATGGGCGATGACCAGCGCCTGCATCGTCGCCGAGTTCTCTTCCATGATGTAGCTGATGCACGGGCTGGAATTGATCACGATCTCATAGGCAAGCCCCATGAGACCCTTGCGATAGTAGGATTCCTGTTGTGCGAAATGCTTGCCGAATGACCAGTGCTTATAGAAGAGCGGCATGCCGATCGAGGAATAGGCATCGAGCATCTGCTCGGCGGTGATGATCTCGATCTGATTGGGATAGACGCTGAGGCCGAACTCGCCGATCGCCACATCCTCGATGGCGTCATGGACGCGCCGGATGGTCTCGAAGTTCCAATCGGCGCCTTCGAACAAGGCCGTGCTCGGCGCGACATTGCTCAAGGGTTCAGCTCCTCGGCCTTCTCGCGACGCTGGAAGAGATCGCGGAACACCGGGTAGATCTCCCGCCGGTGGCTGGCCCGCCGCATGGCGATCTGGGCACCGCCGCTGCGCAGCCCCTCATAGGTGCGCCACAGCTCGCTCTTCTGCGCGACGAAGCCGGCTCGCCGCGGACCCTCGTCGCTGCCGACCTCGAGATAGGCGAAATACTGGACCGCCGGCAGGATCTCCTCGACGACCAGCCGTTCGGTGCGTGCCGCATCGGTGCTCGAATTGTCGCCATCCGACACCTGTGCTGCATAGATGTTCCAGTCCTGCGGGCTGAAACGTTCGGTGACCACCCGGCGCATCTCCTCGAATGCCGAGGAGACAAGCGTCCCGCCGGTCTCGGTGCCGTGAAAGAAGGTCTCCTCGTCAACCTCCTTCGCCTCATGGGTATGGCGGATGAACACCACCTCGACATGGCGGTAGCGGCGGGCGAGGAATAGATGGAGCAGCATGAAGAAGCGCTTGGCGAGGTCCTTCATGTGCTCGGTCATCGAGCCCGAGACATCCATCAGGCAGAACATGACCGCCTGCGCGATCGGCTTCGGATAGCGCTCGAAGCGGCGGAACCTGAGATCGATCGGATCGATATAGGGGACGCGGCGCGATTTGCGGTCGAGCGATTCGAGCTTCTCGCGCAGCCAGGCGAGCTCGACATCGTCGGCGCCGCTTTCCTCGAGCTCCTGGATGCGGGCGCGAAGCTCCTCGATATCGTCGAGGCGCGGCCGGCGCAGCGCGATCCGCCGCGACAGCGAGTTCTGCATGGTCCGCTTGAGCGCCAGATTGGCCGGCGAACCGGCCACCATGTAGCCGGCGCGTCGCCACTGCTCGCTTTCGAGCGTGGTCACCCGCTTCTTGGCGAGATCGGGGAGCTCGAGGTCGTCGAGGAACAGATCGATGAACTCCTCGCGCGACAGGACGAAGCGGAAATCGTCCTCGCCGCCGCCATCCGGACTCCCCTCCGAGCCGCGGCCGCCGCGGCCACCGCTCGGCCGCTCGATCGTGTCGCCTTCGATGAAGCGCTTGTTGCCGGGAAGCACGTAATCCTTGGAGCCGGTCTCGCCGTCGCGGCGCAGCGTCGGCTCGCGCACGCCATCGATCGGGATCGAGATCTCGCCGCCCTGATCGAGGCCCTTGATGTCGCGCTCCTTGGTGCTGTCCCTGACGGCCCGTTGCACCAGGGCCTTGGCTCGCCTCAGAAACCGTTGCCGGTTGGCGAGGCTTTTTCCCCCGGGATTGAGGCGACGGTCGACGATATGCATCTATCTCCACTCCGGAGCGATGTGAATCAGCCGGCCTGTTTCACCCTCATGTACCATTCCACCAGACGGCGTACTTGCCGCTCCGTGTAGCCCCGAGCGACCATACGCTCGAGGAATTCCGCGTGTTTCTTCTCCGTCTCGCTGTCCTTTTTCGAACCGAAGCTGATGACTGGCAGCAGCTCCTCGACCTGGCTGAACATCCGTCGCTCGATCACCTCGCGGATCTTCTCATAGCTGGTCCAGGATGGGTTGCGGCCGCGATTCGAGGCGCGAGACCTGAGCGCGAACTTCACAACCTCGTTGCGGAAGTCCTTGGGATTGGCGATTCCTGCCGGCTTCTCGATCTTTGTCAGCTCCTGATTGAGCAGCTCGCGATTGAGCAGCTGACCGGTATCGGGATCCTTGAAGTCCTGATCCTCGACCCAGGCATCGGCATAGGCGACGTAACGGTCGAACAGGTTCTGACCGTAATCGCCGTAGCTCTCCAGGT
>JBIOYR010000113.1:0-30453 GCA_044870245.1 Aestuariivirgaceae bacterium
GAGGACGTTGGTCACGCCCATCGTGATGCCTTCAGAGCCGCGCTCCGTATAGATCGAGGCGCCGTAGACGGTCTTGCCATCGATCTCGCGCTTCTGGAAGAACTCGGCGATGTGCTTCAGCTCGTCATAGGTCTTCGGCGCCGCGAGATCGTGACCATACTTTGCCTTGAATTCCTTCTGCAGTTCCGGCCGCTCGAACCAGTCCTTGCGGTAGGTCCAGCCGACCACGTCGCCCATCGCCGGCAGCGCCCAGTAGTTCGTCGTGCCTTTGGGCCACTGCGAATAGCCGACCACGGTCGCGTCGACGAAGTCGCTCATCTTGATCCCTTCCTTGTCGAAGAAATCATTGAGCTTGACGTAGTAGCCATTCTCGGCCGAGCCGCCGATCCACTGGGAGTCGCCGATCATGAGATCGCAGAGCTTGCCGCCGGAATTGAGCTCGTTGAGCATGCGGTCGGCGAAGTTCGGCCATGGCACGAACTCGTACTTCATGGTTACGCCGTTCTTCTTCTCGAAATCCTTCGAGAGCTCGACCAGGGCATTGGCCGGATCCCAGGCCGCCCAGCACAGTGTCAGCTCCTTGGCCTCGGCGCTGCTGGCCTGGCTCAGCGCCATGAGGCCGACACCGGCCAGCATGCCGGCGATCGTCTTGATGCTCGTCATTCCTTTCCTCCCACTGATCCGCGGGGTCTCTCACCCGCTGTTTAGTTTTTTGTTTAGTAAACGCCCATTCCACTAAACATGACAAGAGCCTTGTCATGCAGTGCACAATAGATGCCTCGGCATCATGGCAAAGCTCTGAAATACCGACATAAAGGCAGTAGGCATTAGTCAGTAGGCCGTGATCGAGCCTTCCCTACTGCCTACTGCCTACTGCCTACTGCCTGCTGCCTACTGCCTATTGCCTATTGCCTATTGCCTACTGCCTATCCTTACCCACGTCCCCCCGGCCTTCGAGGACGCGACTGCCGCCGCGACGAAGGCGACGCCCCGCGCCCCGTCATCGACCGTCGGGAAGAAGCTGTCGGGATCGGGCTTGCCGCCTTGCCGTGCCGCCCGGATGGCCCGCGCCACCTCGGCATAGATGTTGCCGAAGGCTTCGAGATAGCCCTCCGGATGGCCGAACGGCGTGCGGGTGACGCGCGCCGCCGCCGGCCCTGCCCCGGCGCCGCCGCGGGTGATCAGCCGCTGCGCCTCGCCCAAGGGCGCGAACCAGAGCAGGTTCGGGTTCTCCTGCGCCCATTCGAGGCCACCCTTGGTGCCATAGACGCGAAGCTTCAGCCCGTTCTCGCAGCCGACCGCCACCTGGCTTGCCCACAACATGCCGCGCGCGCCATTGCCGAAGCGCAGGAGCAGCTGGGCATTGTCATCGAGCCGCCGGCCGGGAACGAAGGTCGTGAGATCGGCAAGCAGCTCGCTCGCCTCGAGGCGAGACACGAATTCGGCGAGCTGAAAGGCGTGGGTGCCGATATCGCCGATCGCACCGCCGGCGCCCGACTGTGCCGGATCGGTGCGCCACACCGCCTGCTTCTGCCCGCTCTCCTCGAGGCGGGTCGCGAGCCAGCCTTGCGGATACTCGACCTGCACCACCCTGATCTCGCCGAGCTCGCCGGCCGCCACCATGGCCTCAGCCTGCCGCACCATCGGATAGCCGGAATAGTTGTAGGTGACGGCGAAGATCAGTCCGGTCTTCCTGGCGGTGTCCTGGAGGCTTCGCGCCTCCTCGACCGACACTGCCAGCGGCTTGTCGCAGATCACATGGATGCGGTGATCGAGGAACGCGCGGGCGACAGCGTGATGGAGGTGGTTGGGCGTGACGATCGCCACCGCCTCGATGCCGTCCGGCCGGCGCGCCTCGCCGGCTGCCATCGCCTGAAAGCTGTCATAGCAGCGGTCGGGATCGAGCCCGAGCTCGGCGCCCGACGCCTTGGCCCTGGCCGGATCGCCTGACAAGGCTCCCGCCACCAGCGTGTAATTGTCGTCCATCCGGGCGGCGATCCGGTGCACAGCGCCGATGAACGCGCCCTGCCCGCCGCCGACCATGCCGAGCCGGACCTGCCGGCCCTGCCCTTCTCCCTTCGAGGCCTCGATGGTCATGGCTCACCGCCCTTGCGGCAGGCCGAGAAGCCGCCTCACCTTCGCCGCGTCGCTCGCCCCACCGGCGAAATCGTCGAAGGCCCTCTCGGTCACCCGGATGAGATGGCTCTCGATGAACGGCGCACCCTCGGCCGCGCCCTGCTCTGGATGCTTCAGGCAGCACTCCCATTCGAGCACCGCCCAGCCGGCATAGTCGGCCGCCGCGAGCCGCGAGAACACGCCGGAGAAGTCGACCTGCCCGTCGCCCAGCGAGCGGAAGCGGCCGGCGCGCTTGAGCCAGGGCTGATAGCCGGAATAGACGCCCTGCCGGCCATCCGGGGTGAACTCGGCATCCTTGACGTGGAACGCCTTGATGCGGTCGTGATAGATGTCGATGAAGTCGAGATAGTCGAGCTGCATCAGCACGAAATGCGACGGATCGTAATTGATGCAGCAGCGCTTGTGACCCTTCAGCTGATCGAGAAAGAGCTCGAAGCTCGCACCATCGAAAATGTCCTCGCCAGGATGGAGCTCGTAGCAGACATCCACACCATTGCCGTCGAATTGATCGAGGATCGGCCGCCACCGCGCCGCGAGCTCGGCAAAGGCGGTCTCGATGAGTCCCGGCGGCCGCTGCGGCCAGGGATAGACGAAGGGCCAGGCCAGCGCGCCCGAGAAGGTGACATGGCTGGCGAGCCCGAGATTGCGCGACGCCTTGGCCGCCAGCATGAGCTGGTCGACCGCCCAGGCCTGCCGCTCCTTGGGCTTGCCATGGAGTGATGGTGGCGCGAAGCCGTCGAAGGCCTCGTCATAGGCCGGATGAACGGCCACCAGCTGTCCCTGCAGATGGGTCGAAAGCTCCGTAACGTTAAGCCCATGGCGGCCGGCAATGCCCTTGATCTCGTCGCAGTAGCCCCGCGACTCGGCGGCCTTCGCAAGGTCGAACAGCCGCCCGTCCCAGGACGGGATCTGCACCCCCTTGTAGCCGAGGCTCGCCGCCCAGCCGCAGATCGCATCGAGCGAATTGAACGGCGGCTGGTCGCCGGCGAACTGCGCAAGAAAGATTCCAGGTCCCTGAATGTTTGTCGGCACCGCATATCCTCCCGGTATTCTTGTTCGATCAGGCAGGAGCCGCGGTCAGTCTAGCTCACCTGCGGAGATATTCTATGACCTTCCGTGGAGGGTCCGCGACGCGTTCAAGATTCGCGATGAGTCGGTCCAGATCGCCGCCTTTTTGATGACGGGAACGCAGATCGGCAAGGATATTTGTTGCCTGGCCTTCCAGCGGCAACAAGGACTCCAGCACCCCGCCCCATTGGCAGACGTCGTCGATACCGCCGCTTGCGGCAATTTTCGCGAGGTTGGACACCACCTCGGCCGGCACCTCCGGCTGGAACAGCTCTGAGTCCTTCGGATCCAGCCCGAGACGCACTTCCTCCATCGTTGCAGCCGCCTTCAATGCCAGAGCCAAACACTGGGGATCGGAGCTGCGAGACAGGATTGCCTGATATTCCTTGAGACAGCAGACGGTCACTGCACAGTGCAGATAGAATAAATGCGAGGAATCGCCGCTCTCTGTCATCGCCGCGGTCACGCTGACCTCATTTGTGATGTGAGCTAGATTCCGCGACCGGCAATAGTCAATCGCGGTCTGAACCAAGTTCCGACTGCGCAGCTCATTGACCACATCTTCGAGTTCCGAGCGAGTCTTCTCGATGAAGGCGACGGCCAGATTCCAGGCATGCGCCTGCTCTTGCGGCGAGACAGTCTCCCCGATCAGAAGGTCGCGCTGCAAAAACTCGAAAACGGAACGATATTGATGCTTCTCCTCGCACGCTCTTCCATAGCGCGCGGCCGCGTCGAGAAACCGCTTCGGCTCGATGCCGCACGTCTCCAGGGCATAGCGCATGACATGATCGGCGAAGGTGATCGCCTGTTCCGCGACGGCACGGAGAGTCGGATGTTCGGGCACGATCGCAGTTCCGAAGCCTAACGGCTGACCGCTTTTGCATGGCTTGAACATGTCTGGCGGAAAGAACAGCCCGAACAGACCAAGCTCGTAATGTGCGCGGTCCTGAGGGTCGAGACTTTCGGGCAGCCCGAGCACCAACACCCCATCTTCGCGAATTTTCATCGTGGGGATTTGAAGGTCCGTGATTTCGAAGAATGTGCCATGGCGCTTGAGAGTCCGAACCCCATCGCCAAAGTTGGCCTGTTCCTGAAATGGACGAGTCTCGCCGCCGCCTCGATTGAGAAGCGGGGTAACCTCGCTGCTCCTTCTCTCGATGCTTGCCCCAACCCCCATCTCGAATCTCCCCCATTGTGACTCGAATTTACCTTAATGCTGGATCGGACCGACCTCTGTGCCAAACGGCACAGCGCGGCTGCGCGGTGCCACTGCCGGTGGCGCCGGGGCCGTGCTATGGTCGCCGCCGAGCGATGGCGTGAGGTTGTGGTTCCATGGCAAAGCCTGGTCGTGTCTATTGGAAGGGCATGTTGCGGTTGTCGTTGGTGACGATCGCGGTCGAGATCTACCCGGCGGTCGAGACCGCTGCCGAGATCAGCTTCAATCAGATCCACAAGCCCTCCGGCAAGCGCGTGCGCTATGAGCGCACCGTGCCCGGCCTCGGCAAGGTCGAGAATGCCGACATCGTCAAGGGCTACGAGGTCGAGCCCGAGGTCTATGTGTTGCTCGAGCCCGAGGAGGTCGAGGCGATCCGCCTCGAGAGCAGGCGCAGCATCGATCTCGTGCAATGCGTCGACCAATCGGAGATCGATCCGCGCTATTTCGAGCGACCCTATTATGTGCTTCCGGCCGACGAGCAGGCGGCGGAAGGCTACGCCATCATCCGCGAGGCGCTGCGCGAGTCGGGCAAGGTCGCAGTGGGGCAGGTCACCATGGCCGGGCGCGAGCATCTGGTGGTGGTCGGACCGGTCGGCAAGGGCCTTGTCCTCAACATCATCCGCTATGGCAACGAGCTGCGCCCTGCGGCGACCTATTTCGACGATCTGCCCGAGCACAAGCTCGAACCCGACATGATGGACATGGCGGTGCAGCTCATCACCCGCAAGACCGCGCCGTTCAATCCCGCCGCCTTCAAGGACAGCTATGGCGTGGCGCTGCGCGAGCTCGTGGAGGAGAAGGCCAAGGGCCACAAGATCCTGTCGCCGCCGACGGCCGAGCCGGCCAGCAATGTCATCAATCTCAAGGACGCATTGAAACGCAGCGTCCAGGAGGAACGCGGCGAGCCCCCCAAGGGAGGGAAGACGAAGGCCAAGGCGCCCGCCGGCCGCAAGCCCGCCGGCACCAAGGGCCGGGCATGAAGCTCGAGCCGCATCACATCGAGAACGCGATCAAATACGGCTTGACCGTCGTGCTGGTCGGCGTGCTGATCTTCATCATGTCGGGCTATCCGTTCTGGTGAGCCAGTAGCCGATCACGGCCAACCGCCTGTTGCCGACTGCCCAAAACTCGATGGCCGGGCTTGAGCCCGGCCATGGCATTGGCGGCAAGAATGCCGGATCAAGCGCTTTCGGTCACGCGGCGCCGACTGAACAGCACGCGTTGGCGCAGGTCTTCCACCAGCATCGTGCGATCCTGCTCGGGGAACACCGCCAGGATCTCCTTCACGATCTCGCTCTCGCGGAGCGGCCGTGGCGTATGCAAATACGACTCAATTACCGTATTGAGCGTCTGCCCGAGGAGTTGGCTCATTGCAACCTCCTGCAGCATCGTGTACCCGCAAATTGTGCTTGACGGGGTGCCCCTATGTCAACGCGAAACCCCGGAAGGGGCCGATTTTGCAATCCTGAACACCCGAATCGGCAACAGCGATCACCCACTGGTTGTGCCAGCAGGACGACCTCGTCTCACAAAGAAACAAGCGGGCCCGTCAGGACCCGCTTGCTTGGATTTCGTTAACCGACGATCGGATCAGTAAGCCGCCGCAGTGGCCGCCCCGAACCCGCCAAAGCGCCAGTTGAGGGTGAACAGCACGCGCTGGACGTCCAGATCGATGTCGTTGCGGTGTCTGAATTCGCAGTCATAGTTGCCGCAATCGAGGGCGAAGTGACCGTTGTTGTCGAAATTGTCGAGATCGGTGAAGCGATACTCGCCGCGGATCGACAGGTTGTCGGTGAACTTCCACTCGACGCCGCCGCCGAAGGTCAGGCCGTTGGCGCTGAAGTTGTCGCTGTTGTGGAAGATGGTCTCATCACCATCCCTGAGCCTGAACTCGGTGTCGATATCGGCCCAGGTCCAACCGACCAAGCCGAAGATCAACAGGCTCTGGGTCGGTGCGAAGCCGGCGCGGCCATAGACGTCGACCAGGCTGCTGCCGTCGTGATTGAAGCGATGATCGAGGTTGAAGAAGTCGTCGTGAAATTTGCGATTGTTATCTCCCAGGACGTCCCCGAAGGTTGCATCGGCGCCGACACCGACGACGAAGCTCGGCGCGAGTTCATAGTCGAAACCGCCCTGGACGATGCCCACGCCACCGGCATCGCTTGAGTCGTTGAAGTCGCGACGGAAGTCCGAATTCTCGAAGCAAACCCCGTCGTAATCGACCTCGCAGAGTCTGTGATTGATATCCAGATCGGCCCACGCGACGCCGCCACCGGCGCCGAGATAGAAGCCTGTCCAGCTCATGACCGGGGCCGGCTCGGGCACAGCCATATCCGCTGCAAATGCCGCGGAGCTCACCGAGCCCAAGGCGAGTGCTGCGATAAAACCAATCAAAGTGCGACGCATGAGGACCCCTCCTGTGCTTTGGATGATTGGAGTGGGCCACGAGAACGAACAATCCGCAAGTAAGACCAAAGGGTTCTTCTTCGATTTGGCCCAGGGCGTTGCTGATAAGTCACAATTCTAGACACTCGGGAGCAGAAAACCCCGATTCCGCGATGAATCAAGGGCCTCGGCCTATCTTGTGATCTACAAGTAATGGTTGTTGGTCGGGTGTGAATTGTAACCCATGCGCCCCGACCTTTCCGGTGATTCCGCCTCTCGACCGGAATCCGATTCGACCACCGAGGGTCGCCAGTCGTGGAACCGGGCTCATCGCTCCCGGTTGCCATGAGGAGGAAAGTGCTTGATCGAAGGTCATGGGCGTCGCTTCCGGCAACTGCACGATCATCATCAATGGGCGGCGTTCGCAGGAGCTCGCCTATGCGATGGAGCTCGATGTCAACCCCAGGCACGGCCATTACGGCTTCCTCCATGGCTCGGCCGAAATCCTGCAGCAAGCCCAGCGCGCCGCCCAGGTCGAGCTCGATCTCGGCGACCAGGGCCTGATCAGCATAGCAATATTGCAGGTGTCACCCTCGGGTTTGGCTTTGATCAGCATTCGCAGCGAGTAACTCAGACGCTCTACCACCACACGAGCCGATAGATCTGAGAACTGCTTGCTCCTTAACCGCGATCAACAGGGTTTGACCGAAAGTTTCCATTCGTTTCTGGCAGTTGTACCGGGGCTGACGTAAGATGCCGCCCATGATGCGGTGAGGAGTTTGGTTAATGACAATCATAAGGAGCCTGGCGATGATCGCCTTCGTTGCGATCGTCGCCTGCGTTGCGGCAACGGAGGCTTCCGCAGAGCAGCGCAACTGGTTTGGCCCGAGCGGAGGCCGCTCGATGTTCTGGGGAGGCATGTTCGCGCCGCAGCCGATGTTCTATCCGCCGTCGCGCCAGCGCTATTACCGGGGATCGTCGCGTCGCAGCGTTCATCGCGAAATGCGAAGGTCGAAGGTGGTGCGCGCGAGCCCGTCCGCCGCCAAGCGCGTGCGGCGCACCGCTGCGCTCGCCGGCGCGACCTCCGCCATTCCGGCGGCGGCCGAAGGTCGGGTCACCTGCGAGCGCGCCCAGGCGATCGTTGCCGAATATGGCTTCACCGAGATCCAGCCCGAGACCTGCGAGGGCCGGACCTACGGCTTCACCGCCACCCGGGACGGCAAGCCATTCTCGATCAAGATCGTGGCGGCTGATGGCGAGCTCGCCGAAGTCAAGAAGCGATGACCCGCAGGCGACGGCAGAATCCCTGACCGTCGCGATCGACGACCAGCATCGGATCTCCGGCCTCCTGTCGATTCCGGCAGGAAGCCGGGCCTGCTTTGTCATGGGTCATGGCGCCGGCGCCGGCATGACCCACCCCTTTCTCGTCGGGCTCGCCACCGATCTTGCCGCGCAGGGCATCGCCACTCTGCGCTACCAATTTCCCTATATGGAGGTTGGGCGAAAGCGGCCCGATTCGCCGGTGCTCGCCCATGCCACAATTCGCGCGGTCATCGCCGAGGCAGTGAGGCGGGCGGCGGGGCTGCCGCTCCTTGCCGGCGGCAAGTCCTATGGTGGGCGGATGACGTCGCAGGCCCAGGCCCTGCAAGCGCTGGATGGGGTCAGCGGCCTGATCTCCCTCGGCTTTCCCCTCCATCCCGCCGGCCGCCCGTCGACCGAGCGTGCCCGGCATCTCGCCGACATCGCCATTCCCATGCTGTTTCTCCAGGGGACTCGCGATTCGCTTGCCGATCTCGACCTCCTGGCTCCGCTCCTGGCAGAATTGGGAAGACGCGCCCGCCTCGCGACCATCGAGGATGCCGATCACGGCTTTCACGTGCGCGCCGGCAGCGGCTCCACCGATCAGGCAGTGCGCCGGGCCATGGCGTTGACGATCGCCGACTGGATCGATCGGATCATCGTCGGGCGCCCCGGCCGACAACGACGGATCGCATCATGAGCAGCGTCGAGCAGCGCCTGCGCGACCTCGGCCTCGAGCTTCCGCCAGGCGCCCGCTCGGTCGGCAACTATCTGCCCTTTGTCCGTGCCGGCAATCTGGTCATCAGCGTCCAGGGACCGCTCTGGGGCGACGAGCTTCGTTTCCAGGGCCGCCTTGGTCGCGACTTCACCCTCGAGCAGGGGCAGGCGGCGGCCCGCCTCGTCATGCTCAATCTCCTGGTGCAGCTTCGCGACGCCTGCGAGGGTGATCTCGATCGGGTTCGGCGCTGTGTCCGGCTTGGCGGTTTCGTCAATTCGACGGCAGAGTTCAATCAGCAGACACTTGTGATGAACGGCGCCTCCGACCTCATCATCGCCGTCCTCGGCGAACGCGGCCGCCATGCACGCTTTGTCGTCGGATGCTCAAATCTGCCTTTCGACCTTGCCGTCGAGATCGAAGGCATTTTCGAGATCGACTAGCTGCGCTTCTGCCACTCATCGCGTCGCCGCAACAGTGCCGAGCGGGCGCGCCCGACCGTCGCGTGCAGCTCGCTGGCGGCCCTCTCGACATGACCCGTCGCATCCTCGATCTCGGGAATGCCATGGGAGCGCGCACGCTGGCCAAGATGGCCGAGCTTCTCTCGCAGCGCGTCGAGCTGCTTCTCCGACAGCTCCTCGAGATCGATGAAATCGTCGCGGGCGCTGTCGATCGCGCGAATAAGCTCGTCGAGCTTGATTTGAAGCGCCATGCCATCGCGGTTCTGCGTGTTCTGGATCAGGAAGACCATGAGGAACGTGACGATGGTCGTCGCCGTGTTCACGATCAGTTGCCAGTTTTCCGAAAAGCCGGCAAAGGGTCCCCATGCTGCCCAGAGGATCAGAAGCACGCAGGCGACGGCGAAGACCATCGGCCTCCCTGCCTGCTTTGCCACCGCCGTTGCGAATTTGGCAAACATCTCGTTCATTGGGTACGCTCCAGACCTTGGCGCATGGCGGCCATCTTCTTACCACGAGTCATCATCACGCTTGGTAACGCTGCAACTGTCGTGGACGGCATGATTGCGGCGGCGCCCGCGAGCGGAAGGGGCGACTTCCGGGCGTAGGCTCCCCCGAACGTGCTGCGAGGGGCCTTACATGATTTTATACGCGGTGGTTGCGATTGCCGCCTGCTTCGCCGTCATCATCGCAAGCGCGGATTTCTACATCAGGGCAAAATCCGAGATCGAACGCTGGAAGGCGCGCCGGCGACGCCTGGCGTGATCCTCAATCACTGGCTTGAAATTTAGCCTCGCGGCGGCTCGCCGGCCTTGGCCGCCAGGCGTTTGGCGGCCCGCGCGGCCGCCCGCATCTCCGCCGCTTCCTTCTTCAACCGGAGCTTGCGAAGACGGGCGGTCTTCTTGTGCAGAGACTCTTCAACAGGCTGATATTCGGACATTGCGAGGATGCGATCCTCCGCCGCCGCACGCAGGCGCTTCAGCCGCGCATACGGCGTCTCCTTGGATACCTCAGTCATCGGGTATACAACTCTCGTCACGGACTATTGAGAGATAACACGCACTTCCTATCTTTGCCAGAAGTGTCGAAAATAGTTCAAGCTTTTGCTATCATGGCAAGAACGTGGCGCATTGAGAAGATTGTCATGAACAGGGCCTGTTATTCCCAAATCGGCGTCGTTCTTGCCGCTGCCATTTTGCTGATGGCTGCCGCACCCTCCCAATTGCGGCTGCACGCCGCCGAAGGAGCTGGAACGGCGGTGCCCGCCAACAAGTCGCCGCCTCAGCTCGGCGACGGCAAGAATCAGGGCTGGGATGTCAAGCCGCCTTGCGTGCTGAGCAATATGTCCACCTGCCCGCCCGGCACGGAAGACTTCGACTCGCTCGACCTCATGCCGCTGCACCTCCTCGGGATTCCCGAGGACTATGGGTCAGTCGTCAAGCCGAAAGGCGCTCGCTGATCCGAGCCGTCCGACTCTTCAGCGGACCGAAATCATCGGCTTCGACTTTGTTCTTGCAACGTTCGCAAGTGATGAAGCACTTGTGACCTGTGCGTTCGCATGCGGGCCGGCAGGCCGGGCAATCGCAGTCATAAGAGTCTTGGTCGTACATCTGCTGCCTCGGGAATCGGACCTACAGGAACAAAATACGCCTGTGGCATTCTTGTTGCACCGAGGGAGTCGTAGTTTTTCAGCTAAAACAGGGGGTTTGGCGACGAAAGGGTCCCGACTGTAACCCGTTTGCAACGACGCTTCAGTTGCGCTGCCGCAACGGGACGACGTCGGCGCCGGGATTGATCAGCCGCCCGACCACATCGAGCAGCTGCTCGCTGAAAAATGGTTTTTTCAGCACCGGGATCCCGGCGAGCGTCGCTGGCAGCGAGTCGCGGCCGTAACCCGTCACGAAGCCAAAGGCGATTCCCTTGGCGATGAGCGCCGCCGCCAATTCATCCACCGGCTCGCCGTCGAGATTGGCATCGATCAGGGCCGCGTCGAAGCCACCTTGCTCCACCAGCTTCAAGGCGGCTTCCAAGGTGCCTGCCGGACCGACCACCGAGAAGCCATGCGCGCTGAGCGTCCCTTCGATATCCATGGCGATCAGCGGCTCGTCCTCCACGATCAGCACCCGCTTCGCGATGAGGTTGCGCTGCCCGGACTCGCGTGCCGCAAGCTCCTCCAGGCCCGAGCCGACCCCAGGCAAGCCGAATCGCCAGCCCTCGGTCGTGATCATGTCGGGCAGCGGCACCGTGATAAGGCAGGTGATGCCGTGCGCGGCGAACTGGATGCGGGTCTCGCCACCATGGCTCTTGAGCGTTCGCTCGATGAGGCTCATCCCGAAACCATAGGATTCCGGCACCGTCACCGACGGTCCGCCCCACTCCTTCCAGCTCAGCACGAGGCTGCGGCCCGGCTCGGTGTGGATCTCCCAGTTGATCTCGAGTCGCCCGCTCGGCACCGACAGGGCGCCATGCTTGCGGGCATTGGTCGCCAGCTCATGCAGCACCATGCCGAGGTGAAGCGCGAGCTGGGCATCGAGCAGGATGCGCGGCCCGAGCGCCGAGATGCGCCGGTCGTCGCTGCCCGACAGCAGCACCTGTTCCCGAATCAGATGGTCGATATCGGCATTCTGGAAATGCGTCTCGGTGAGCAGGCTGTGCGCCTTGGCCAGCGCATGCAATCGGCCGGTAAAGCCCTGCACGAAATCCTGGGGCTGCGGCGCCCGCGCCAGCGATTGGGTGGCGATCGCCTGAACGGTTGCCATGGTGTTGCGCACCCGGTGATTGAGCTCGTCGACCAGCAGCCGCTGCTGGATCTCGAGCCGCCGTCGCTCGGTGACGTCGCGGGCAACCTTGGAGGCGCCGATTATCGTCCCGAGCGGGTCGCGCAAAGGCGATACGGTGAGCGAGATATCGATCTTGCGCCCGTCCTTGGCCACCCGCACGGTCTCATAATGGTCGATCATCTCGCCCCGGCTCAACCGAGCGAGGATTTCGCGCTCCTCGCCATGAAGCTCGGGTGGAATGATCCGCGTGATCGGTTGGCCGATCATCTCGCTGGCGGTATAGCCGAAGATCCGGGTGGCGCCGGCATTCCACGAGGTGATCCGGCCTTCGAGGGTCTTGCTGACGATGGCATCGTTCGACGTCGAGACGATCGCGGCGAGCCGCGCCAGCTGAATGTCCGCTTCGCGCCGGTCGGTGACATCGACCAGGAGATTGATGGCCCCGACGATCTTGCCCGATTCATCGGTCAGCAAATTAGGCCAGGGCTGGAAACGCACCCGCCGCCCGTCCGGACGTTCGGCAATGGCTTCGACACCATGCACGGGCCGGCCCTCCCGCAGCGTCACCGCTATCGGGCAGTCCTCATGCGCCATGGGTCTGCCGTCCGGGTGGTAGAGCCGCCAGAAGCCGCACCATTTGGTGCCGAGTTCCGGGCGATTGCCCCACAAGGCCGCTGCCGCTTCATTGAAGAAGGTGATGTGACCCTCGGTGTCGGTCATGTAGAGCGCCACCGGCAGCGCCTCGAGCAAGGCCGTGCCCGCGATTGTATCGATTGTCGCCATGATCTCCGAAGCTAAGTGAAATTAAACGAACCATAATGCAATAGCACGGTTCCAGGTTCCCGAAAGGGGCGCAATAGGCGTCAGGCAGTAGGCCGGGCATGGCGTCGGTCACTGCCTGCGGCCTGCCTGACCACTCTCTCTAATGCTTGGCCCTGGAAGTCAGGCCAGTTTCCACCGCAGTGGCCTCGACCATCGATTCGAAGAAACCGGCATCGATGCGCTCCAGCATGGCGCGGCAAAAGCCGTCGAGCGGTCCGGCCGGCACGCCCTGGCGGTCCCGGACCTGCTGGGCGTCGATATGGGCTCCGAGCGCCAGTTTGACCATCACCCAGAACTCGATATTGACCACCGGCGTCAGCGACACCAGGCGGTTGGCAAGCGCCGTCATCTCGTCATCGAGGTCCGCCGCCTTGGCCTTGGCGATCTCAGGATCGCCCTGCGCCGCCTCGTAAAGCTCGGCCATGAGCCGTTGAAATCGATCAGCCAAGCGAACGATTTCCGAATCGCGGGGTGATTTGCCTGCGCGCATAAGCAAGAGCTAGCATGCGACCCGCACCGGCTTCGACCCATGGTCGAGATTTTTCCCAAACTTTTGGGCAGCGCCGTCTTCAATAGACCGGCGAACCGTCACCCTGCTCTACCGGCTCGTCATACTGCCCCTCCGGTGGCCCATAGCCATTGTTCGGTCCGATGGCCGGAGCCGCATAGGGCTGGCCGCCTTCCGGAGCCGCATAGGGCTGGCCGCCATAGGACTCGCCGCCATAGGGCTGCCCGCCATAAGGTTGAGCGGCATAGGGCTGAGCGCCGTAGGGCTGGCCGCCAGCATAGGGTTGTCCGCCATAGGGCTGCCCGCCATAGGGCTGCCCACCATAACCCTGCGGATAATGCTCCTCGACGAATGCCGTGCAACCGGCGAAGAACGCAGGTCCGCGACCTTGGCATTGATAGGTGTCGGAGAGATTGTTGGATTCGGCGAAGGCATAGCCTGCGGCCCGCCCGCCACATCCATAACCGCATCCTTCCTCGTAAGGGAGGAGATCGGCTGCGCCCGCCGGCGCAGCAAAGGCAAGAACGAACGCGACGACAGCCACCGGCTGCGACAGCATTCGGTGATCTCTACGCATCGGAATGACCTCGAACGTTGCAAAATGCATCAAGGACTTAATGTTCTACCTACAACTCGGCAAACTGCAGAGCGAGATCACGGCTGCACTGTGTCCGAAAATGCCAACAGGGTTAACGCGACATGACAAAAGTTACCTTTATCGGGCTTGGCAATATGGGTTTGCCGATGGCTCTCAATCTCGCCAAGGCTGGCTACCTCATCCATGGCCACGACATCGTGCCTGAGGTTTCGCAGCGCGCCGCTGCTTCCGGACTCGCTGTTGTCGACGAAAGCGAAGAAGCATTGGCCGACGCCGACATTGCCATCACCATGCTGCCGGCCGGCGCCGATGTGGTCACGGCCTATCGCGGCAGGCTGCTGTCGGCGGCGCGTCCCGGCACCTTGTTCATCGACTGCTCGACCGTCGATGTCGCTTCCGCCAATCTCGCCCATTCGCTCGCCGCAGCGGCGGGGATGCGGTCTCTCGATGCGCCGGTCTCGGGCGGCGTCACCGGCGCGACCGCCGCGACCCTGACCTTCATGGTCGGCGGCGCGGCCGAAGATGTCGAGAAGGCCCGGCCGTTGCTCGAAGCAATGGGACGGCGGATCGTCCATTGCGGCGGTCCGGGGCTCGGGCAAGCCGCCAAGATCTGCAACAACATGATCCTCGGCGTGTCGATGATCGCGGTGTGCGAGGCCTTCGTGCTGGCGGAGCGGCTGGGGCTCAGCCACCAGGCGCTGTTCGATGTGGCCGCCGCTTCCTCGGGCCAATGCTGGGCTCTCACCACCTATTGCCCAGTGCCGGGACCGGTGCCGACAAGCCCCGCCAATCAGGACTATCGCCCCGGCTTCACGGCAGCGCTGATGCTCAAGGACCTCACCCTCGGCCAGGAGGCGGCGGCCGCGGTCGGCGCCGACACGGTGCTCGGCCGTACCGCCCGCGACCTCTATCGCGCCTTCGCAGAAGATGGTGGTGCAAGCCGTGATTTCTCGGCGATCGTCGAGGCGATCAGGGAAGGTGGTCGGCGATAGGCAATCAGGCAGTGAGCGGTGCACATGCCTACTGCCGACCGCCCAGACCGGGCGCCAGCGTGAACCCTTCGGTCCGTTTCAGCGGCGGTTGGAGATTCATGATGAGCGTCGTCAGCGTATCGAACCGCTTGTCCATGCGGCTTTCGAGAGCTTCGAAGCGCTTGTCCATCGCTTCGAACCGCCTGTCCATTGCTTCGAACCGCTTGTCCATGCGGGTTTCGATGGAGTCGAGCCGCTGGTCTACGGAATCCAGCCGCGTGTCGACGGACTTGAGGTGCTCGTCGATCCGTGCCACGGCGACACTTAAGTCCTTCGTGATCAAGTAGAAGTAAGCAAAGGCTGCGACCGCCACAGTAGCGAACCCACCCATCACCCATTTGATGTCGGTCAGTTGATCGCGAAGCGCAACGATACGCGCCCCCATCGCATCGATCGCCATTCCGACTTCGCGCCCGCTATGGAATTCCTGAGCCATGAATCGACAATGGCGACTAACCGGCGACTTTGCAAGGACAAATGCAACCAAAGCGCGAGCAGCGGGACTCTACGGCAGGGTTGCCTGCACCTGCCGCTTCCCTTGGACGATCACCTCCAGCACCTGCTGCTCGTTCGTGTGCTCGATCAGATATTCGCCGACATTCTCGCCGCGCTTCAGCACCATCACCCGGTCGCCGACCGCGAAAATATCCTGCAGCCGATGCGAGATGATGATCTGCGCCACGCCGTGGCGCTTCAGCTCGAGCATCGTTTCGAGCAGGCGCTCGGTCGCCATCACCGATAGATTGGCCGTCGGCTCGTCGAGAATCACCACCCGTGGATCGAAGGAGATCGCCCGGGCAATCGCCACCGATTGCTGCCGACCGCCCGATAGGCTCTCGACGCGCTGATAGACCGAATTGACGTCCACCTTGAGCCGCTTGAGCACCTTGTCGGCCTCGCTGTACATGGTGCGACGGTCGACGAACGGTCCCTTGCGCGGCCAGCGGCCGAGAAAGATGTTCTGGCCGACATCCATGTTCCCGCACAGGGCAAAATCCTGATAGATCATCTCGATGCCGGCCTTGCGGCTGTCATGCGGGCTCTTGAAATGCACCGGCTGGCCGGCCACCAGGATCTCGCCCAGATCGCGGCTGTAGGCGCCTGTCAGGATCTTCATCAAGGTCGACTTGCCAGCGGAGTTGTCGCCGACCAACCCGAGGATCTCGCCTGGATAGAGCGTCAGGTTGACGTCGATCAGCGCTCTGACCGCGCCGAAGCTCTTGGTGATGCCGCGCATCTCGACGATCGGCGTCGCATCATAGTCAGGCATGTTCGGGCTCCGATGTCGGACGGCTCAAGAGATGGGTCACTCGGCGGCGCAGCTCGGCAAGGATGTTGGCCTGCCTGATCCAGATGTCGATCAGCACGGCGACGATCAGGATGATGCCGGTGAAGACGTTGACCCAGTGCTGCGGCATAACGAAGGAGCTGCCGCCGGCGGTGATGACGTTGAGCTGCAGCAGCGCCCGGATGAGAGTGATGACCGCCGCCCCGGCCAGCGACCCGATGACGGTTCCGTAGCCGCCGAAGATCGAGCCGCCGCCGATGATCACCGCCGCAATGGCGTCGAGCTCGCGAAACTGCCCTGCTGTCGGATTGAAGCTGCGGAAGAAGGCGACATAGATGATCCCGGCGAGCGTCGCTGAGAGCGCCGAGAACATCAGCGCGATGAACCGCACTCGATTGGTGTCGATGCCGGCATAGTCGGCGGCGCGCCGATTGCCACCGGTCGCATAGATCTTCTGCCCGAACGGCGTCGCGCCGAGCACCACTGCCGCTACTGCCGCGACCAGCAGCATGAACACCGTCTGGACGCTCACCACCTCGCTGATCGACCTCGCGAAGCCCTCCGGCATTGGAACGCGCAGATAAGAGAGGATGTCATAGAGCTTGCGCCCCAGCAGGTTGAAGCTCTCCGGGAAGCCGGTGAGCTGCTTGCCGGCGACGATCCATGCCGCCGTGCCGCGCGCGATGTAGAACATCCCGAGCGTGGCAATGAAGGCCGGGAGCCCGAAGCCGACAGTCATGAAAGCATTGATCAATCCGGCAATCGTGCCGGCAAGGAGGCCGATCAGCACCGCGATCCACGGCTCGAACCCCATCACTTTCATGGAGAAGGCCACCGCCGCCCCGGCCAGCGCCAGCACCGCCCCGACCGACAGGTCGATATCCCCCGCCGCGATCACATAGGTGAGACCGATCGCCAGCAGCGCCAGCTCCGTATAGTTGAGAAGGAGCGCGAAGCTGTTCGGCAGGTTCCACCAATAGTCGGGCCTTAGATAGAGGCCGGTCAGCCACAGCACCACCGCGAGCATGATGGCAAGCGCATCCCGCCGCGCCAGGAACTTGCCGAATCCGCGGGCATGGAGCGCCCGGTCGCTCGCCACCGTGCCGCGCGTCTGCACTCCCTCGATGGCGACGCCGCCGGTCTCGAGCAGCGGCGGCGGCGGCTTGCCGCGCAGCCACGCCCAGAAGCGGCCGATCACCCGCGTGCGGATGATATAGGGCTCGACCAGCACCGCGATCAGCAGCAGCGCCCCGAGCAGCGCCGGCACCGCACCCACCGGCAGCTGGGCGGTTGCCTTCACCGCGACGTCATTGCCGTCGATCTTGATGATGCGCACGGTCGGCCACCCCTCGCGCAGCACCTTGTCGATGACGACGGTGAGAGTGGCACCGAGGCATGCGCCGATCACCCGGCCGCGGCCGCCGAGGATGGAGGCGCCGCCGATGATCACCGCCGCGATGACGATGAGCTCGGCCGACAGGCCGGCCTGGGCGGTGACGCCTTTGTCCTGGGTGATCGACATGAGCCCGGCAATGCTCGCCGTGATCGACGAGAGGAGATAGGCCCGGATGCGGACCCAGTTGGTCGGGATGCCGGCATAGACCGCCGCCTGCTCGTTGCCGCCGGTCGCGAAGGTCTCATATCCCCAGCGCGTCTTGGCCAGCACCACGGCGCCGATCGCGACGACCACGAGCGCGATCAGGATCTGGTTGTTGAAGCCGAGGCTGTTGGTCTCGCCGAGATGGAAGAACCACGGATAGTCCCGCGCCTTCACCGCATAGCCGATCGACTTGCCGCCGGTCAGGCCGAGAATGATGCCGCGACCGATCAGCAGCATGGTGAGGGTGGCGATGAAGGACGGCACCTTGAGGATGGTGACGAGAACGCCGTTGATGAGCCCGATCAGCGTGCCGAGCGCCAGGCAGAACAGGACCGCCGGGATCGGCCCCCAATCATAAAAGGTCGGGGCGAACAGGATCGAGAAGGCGACCCCGATCAGGCCATTGGTCGAGCCGACCGACAGGTCGAGATCGCGATTGACGATGACGAAGGTCATGCCGACTGCCATCACCGCATAGCGCGCGGTGTCGCGGAAGGTCGCCAGCAGCGCATCGCCGCTGCCGAAAAAGGCGGGATTGATGGCGAACCCGACTGCAAACAGGATCGCCATCAGCACCACAAGGCCGAGCTCCCAGCCGCCGACCAGCTGGCGCGGTAGCGGCGCTGGCAGCGCCACGGCCTCAGTTTTCGTAGCGCTTGCCAACCTTCTCGACAGTGTCCTTCGTCACGAGCTGTGCCCGCGTATCGAGATTGGCCGCCGAGATGCCGCGGTCGATCTGCAGATAGAGCTGCATGACCGGCCAGAAGCCTTGCAGAAACGGTTGCTGGCCAAGCGAGCCGGTTAGATCGCCGCTCCTGATCGCATCCTGCTGTGCCGGTCCGAGATCGAAGCCGAAGGCGCAGATCTTGCCGGTCTTGCCGAGCTGGGCCACCGCCTTGGCCAGCGCCGGGGTGAAGACATTGTTGGCGGTGAAGGCGCCGACCACATCGCCGCGCGATTCGAACAGCGACACGATGCCGTTGACCGGGTCCTGCGGATTGGCATCGACGCCGACATTCTCCGGCCCGGCATCGACCTTGAACTGCTCGAGCTTGCCGGCGTCCTTGAGCGTCTTGACGATGGCGTTGAACGCCGCCGTCACCCGGTTGTTGACCTCGACATTGCCCATCGCGGTCGACGAAGGAAGGATGATCGTCCCCTTGTCGAGCCCCTTGTCCAGCACGCATTTGGCGAGCGCCTCGCCGCCGATCGCCGCCGCCGAGGCGTCCTGACCGGTGTGGCTGATCCCGCTGCGATTATAGATGGTGCCGTCGAACGAATTGGTGGTCGCCACCGGGATGCCGGCCTTCTCCGCCGCCTTGACGATATCGTTATAGGCGCCGACCTGCGGCGTCGTCATGATCAGGCCGTCGATGGTCGGGTCCTGCGAGATCTGGTTCAGGATCTCGATCTCGCGCTGCGGATCGTCGGTCGGCGATTCCGAGCCGAGCAGCAGGATCTTGGCGCCGATCAGATTGCCGGCCGCCGTGGCGCCGACATAGACCGGGTCGAAAAAGCCGTTGCCGGCCGTATGGGTGACGATCGCGAAAGTGAGATGGCCGTCGGCGGAATGGAAGTTCTTGGTGGCATCCGTCTCTTTGGCGGCATCGTCGAAACTGTAGCCGCCCACCGCCTTGGAGATGGTGCCGGCGCCCTGGGCATAGACCCCGGCAACCGTCAACCCTGCCAACGCCGTGACACCGATCGAGGCGAGAATTCTTCGCATGGACATTGTCCTCCCACTGAGCTCGACGCTGTTCTCTAAGTCCTTCGCCGAAATGCTGATGATGCACAAGAAACCGCCGGGCGGCAATGCAAGTGGCGATCCCCCAGGAGGACGCCCCGGCCACGGTTAACTCACCCGCGGCTCCCGTCTTGCGGACCCTCTCCGGGGTGCCTACGATCGTCGGGGATCGGTTTCAGTCAGAGGAGTCCACAATGTCCCGCCTCTCGATATTGCGTCTGGGTCTGGCGTGCTTCGTCTTCGCCGCCGGCCTTCTGATCGATGGAAATGTCGGCCGGATCGTCCATGACGGCATCTTTGTCCAGAGTGCCGAGGCCGCCCGTGCCAAGCGGACTGTCGCGAGGGGCCCCCGCGGCACCTACAAGCGGACCGTCGTCCGCGGGCCCCGGGGTGGCGTCTATAAGAAGACCACTGTCCGGCGCGGCGGCTATTACCGTGGTGGCCGCTATGTCGTCGGCCCTGGCGTCGCCGCCCGTCGCATCGTGCGCACCGGCGTCTATATCAGCGCCCTCCCCGGCGGCTGCGCCCGCGTCAACCGCTACGGCTATGTCGTGTGGCGTTGCGGCGGCGTCTATTATCAGCCCTATGGCGGCCGCTACGTCGTCGTCAGGTGGTAGAGCCGGTCCCTCCAGCTCGCTCGACAAGCGCGCCACTGCTCTTACTCCCTTCTCCCCCAGCACTGGGGGAGAAGGTTCCCCGAAGGGGCGGATGAGGGGCCAATTCAGCTGTCGGCAAATAGGCATAGGCAGCCTGAATGTGCCGCTCAATGCACGTTCAGCCATCGTCGCCGCTTGAAGTGATTGGCGACCCCGGGAGGACTCGAACCTCCGACCAACAGCTTAGAAGGCTGCTGCTCTATCCAGCTGAGCTACGGGGCCACGCACCAGGTGGCTGTGCCGGAATGGCATGTGCCATGCTCAATGGGTCCAGTTGTCGGTCCGGCCCCATCTGAAATTCTCCGAATAGGATTTCTTCAGCAACCGTTCGGGCGGCGGCTCGAACAGCCGGTAGGCAATGCCATTGCGCTCGGCATAGGCGATCGCCTCCTCCCTGGTGTCGAAGGTGAGCTTGAGCTGCTGCTTCATGTCGCCCGACGAGGTCCAGCCCATCAGCGGATCGGTGGTCCGCCGTTCGGCCGGCTCGTAGTCGAGCACCCAGCCCCGGGCATTGCCCTTGCCGGACTGCATGGCGGTTCGCGATGGTCGGTAAATCCGGGCTCGGGCGGTCATGACGCTCCAATCGGTTGCAACGAAGGTGGTCGGGGCGGCCGGATTCGAACCAGCGACCCTCTGCTCCCAAAGCAGATGCGCTACCAGACTGCGCTACGCCCCGCGATGCGAAACGCCCGCATCTGGCTCGTGCATATACGTTTTTGGCCCTGTTCTGCAAGAGAGGCAGTCGGCATCAGGCAGTAGGCCGTGAGCGGTGCACTTGCCTCCTGCCCACTGCCTAGGGTCCGGACCCTTTAGTTTCGCACGCATGGGCGCCGCCCCTCTCCCCACTGACGTGGGAGAGGGAAGTGATAGGGGTGGAGCCTCGAAGAAAGGCGCTTCCATATTGAGTCCTGACCCTAACCACCGAACAGCTTGTGGCGGACCCGCGAGCCGGTCTTGATGCCGAGCCGGGCCGCCGTACCACCGGCAAGCTCGATCACCGCCCTGACCGGCTGCCCGGCGGTGATCACCGTCAGCGATTGCGGGGTGGTGTTGGCGGCGATATGCACAACCCTTCCGTCACCTGCGACGAACAGCATGTCGAGCGGAATGAGGGTGTTCTTCATCCACATCGCCGCCTCGATCGGTGCGCCCCAGATGAACAGCATCGCGTGGTCGGCCGGGAGGTGGCGGCGGAACATCAGCCCGCGCGCCCGCGCCGGGTCGGTGTCGGCGATCTCCGTCGCAAAGGAATGCCGGCCCGATTCTGTCTCGATCACCATGGTCTCGACCCTGAGCTCCGCCGCGCGCGCGCCGGCCGGCACTGTCACCGTCATCAGGGCAAGGAGAACGAGAAGGAACACATGACGCAAAGCCATGACGCGAGAGGATCGCTCAATTTGTCTTCGGCAGATGATCGTCGAGCGACAACCTCACCTCGGCCGCCATCAGCCCCTTGCCGCCCGGGCCGAACCGGGCATAGACCCACTGCTCGGGCAGGAGCTCGACGATCGCCGTCTTGCGAAGTGTTTCCATGTGAACGAAAATATCCGGCTGGCCCTCGCCCTCGGTGAGAAAACCGAAGCCGCGCGCCCGGTTGAACCATTTGACCTTGACGCGAACCCATCCCGTCGTCGGCACCACCGTCTGATGCGTTCGGACCGGTCGTTCCACCGGATGGATGGCCGTCGAGGTGTCCACCTCATAGACGCGGAGGCACTGATACCCCTTCTGGCGCTCGACCGCGTCGCAGACGATTCGCGTACCCTCGAGCGGCGCCGCGAAACCGTCGCGCTTCAGGCAGCTCAGATGCAGCAGCACATCCGGAAGGCCATTGTCGGGAATGACAAATCCGTAGCCTCGGCCGACGTCAAACCATTTGACGAAACCGGAAATTCTGAGAATGCGAACATTGGCCTCGAGACCGGCCAACGCTGCTTCATTCGCCATCTTCAGGGAGCCACTGCTCGACATACCCGCACCTGACCTGTCCCCGAGCCTCGTTCAGTCTTATCGGTGCCCGAGCCCGCTATCGCCCTAAGTGAGTTTGATAAAACACCCTGTCCTTGTACAGGGCCGAGCCTGCCGACGCATGTGGAAAACACATCCCGTTGCAGCGGCGCAACGAGGCCTGGCATCAAAATTTCGAGCAAGCCCTTCATAGGTCTGAGGAAACTCTTTTACGCCGTCACATATGCGTCATTCACAGCACGGTCGTGCAAGCTTGAAATGCCATTTGTCCCGCCATTGATGAGGGCGAATCACCTGCATATCATCTCTCTTGAAAGTCGAAGGGAGCCGCGAGGATGAGGTATCTACACACCATGGTGCGTGTCAGCGACATCGAGCGCTCGCTTGACTTCTATTGCACCAAATTGGGCCTGAGGGAAGTCCGCCGTCACGAGAATCAGCAAGGCCGCTTCACTCTTGTCTTCGTCGTCGCGCCGGAGACCCCCGACGCACCCATCGAGCTCACCTACAATTGGGATGCCGAAGCCTATACCGGCGGTCGCAACTTCGGCCACCTCGCCTTCGAGGTTGACAACATCTACGAGTTCTGCGCCCGGCTGATGGAGGAAGGCGTGACGATCAACAGACCGCCGCGCGACGGCCGCATGGCCTTCATCAAGTCGCCCGACGGAATCTCGATCGAGCTTCTCAACAAGCATGGTGCGCTGCCACCCGAGGAGCCGTGGCAGAGCATGCCCAATATCGGGACCTGGTGATCGGCCGGCGTCCCGAAAAGATTTTTCCGCGCCAATTCCGATTCCCGACAGGCGATTCGCAAATCCGCTAGCGCCGCCGCCCGGCTTCGTCCAACCATGCAGGCGCGTCGCGGATGAACGACAAGGGTTCGACCGACGAGGTACAGCAAGGTTCGGGCAGCCGGGGGGTGAATTGCCTGGACTGCTTGCGCCAGCCGGGGGCGGGTCGGTGACGGGTCAGGATCATCGCCGGGGCGATCCTCCCGTAACCGATCCCCGCGGCTCGCCCTGCGCCCTACCGCGCCCTTTTCAGCGTTTTCGATGGGTTCTCGCCAAAACGCTGCCGGTACTTCCAGGCGAATTCACCAAGGTTTGAGAAGCCGCACTCCAGCGCCGCCGCGGTCACGCTCTGGCCCGGCACCCGCTGTTCGAGCTTGCGTCGCGCCAGGTCGAGTCGGCATTCCGTGAGGAACGTTCGAGGGGTCTTGCCGAGGTGGCGGCGGAACCCGGCCTGCAGGTGGCGAGCACTGATGCCGAGCGCGCTGGCGATCTCGCCGATCTGCACCGGCTCCTCGATCCGCGAGCGCATGATCTCGCAGGCCTCGAGGACGAGTCGGCGGCCCGGATCCGTCACCGTGCGATCGCGCCGCGACCCGTCAGGCGACAGCAAGAGCATGAAGCCGTTGAGCAAAACCTCCTCGAGCGCCGCCACCAGCAGGTCTGGCGGGCGGTCCACCCGGGAGCTTGCCAGCTGACCCCACACGAAATTGAGCGCCGAGCGGAAACGCACGCCGACCGGCGAGTTCAAGTCGAGGCTGAGCGGTGCCACGCCTTTGACGGCGTTGAGCGTCTCATGCTCGTCGAGCTCCTCGAGACGCCGCACCACATGGTCGTGGCCGACGAGCAGCGTATAGCCCGACAGTCCATGAGTTTCGATCGAGAACCGGTCACGCGGTGCGACAACGGCATTGTGCTCCCGACCGCTCTCGGCCACCCGATGGTCCGCCTTCATCACCACCCCGCCGCATTCCGGGATCATCGCCACCAGATGGTTTCCTGGCAGCGCTCTCAGACGGAAGCCGGTGCGCAGCTTTCCCCGCACCATGACGAAGCGACCAAATTCCATCTTCCGGCGATTGAGCCGGAAGTCGCATGCCTTCCCAACGACATCGTAATGGTCGACGCCGACGTAGCAGCCGCTCAGATGTCGATAAGCGACATCGGGATCTTTCGTATCGAGAATGTCGGGCCAGGGGGACATCTGCGATCACATTTTAATTCTGCAAATTCTTCAGAAGAAGTCTTGACAATGCCAGATCGCGAAAACTTCGCTGTTCTTCGTTTCTCCGACATTCCGTTCGCGACTCCGATAGCGCAAAAACGCCATATCGACCAAAGTCTCTTCGGCATTGGGGCTGTCGTGTGATTTTTCAAAGCTGCCGGGGGGCAGCGCCGGCGCCGCGGTGGATCAAGCCGGGGCGATCCATCCGGTGCCGGCGCAAGCCGCGGCGGGCTTGACCCCACCATCTGGAGCATCATGCTGTCAGATGCGTTCCAGGCGAGCACTGGATGAGAAACCACACCCGATGAATCGCGCGACCATTCTGCTTCTCGTCGGTTCAGGCGTGCTGGCCGCAGCGGCGCTGTGGTGGTCGATCACCATGTCGATGGCGATCGATGCACCGATGAGCAGTGGCGGCTGGGGAGCGATGATCGCCGGGATTGTCGTGACCTTCGTCGTGGGGGTGGGGCTCATGACCCTGGTCTTTCTGAGCAGCCGTCGCGGCTACGACAAACCGCCCGACCAGATTGAAAAGCACGACGGATCCGACACCTCCGAGCAGCAGGATCGAGACTGATTCGTGGGTTTCGGGCGGTCGATCTCCTTATTGTGATGGGTTTGCTATGATCTCGCCGAATTCATGAGTTTTGCCTGTGGATAACTTTCAAAATCTGCGGATTCTTGTGGACAACCACCGGTCGACTGAATGAAGATGCCTGTCCTGGACGGCGATTCCCCTTTTGACCCCGTCGTTCAACATCCCCTGCACCAGGCCTCAGCCTCCCCAGCTGAGGCCTGACCGTTTTTGCATCCTCTTCATGTTCCACGGAAAACTGCGCCAACGCGCCGCTCCGCATTTTGCATCACCCGATCTGATATAAGACAGGTGCCGGGCCAGGCTTCTTGGCGGCCGGCGGATCACCTGGAGGTCTCCCATGAGCGCCAAGGGGTTGAATCTTGCATTGCAGGGCGGCGGTTCGCACGGCGCCTACAGCTGGGGCGTGCTCGATCGCCTGCTGGACGAGGAGGATGTCGCCCTTCATGGCGTGAGCGGCACCAGTGCCGGCGCGATGAACGCCATCGTGCTCGCCAATGGCTATCGCGCGGGCGGGCGCCAGGCCGCCAAAGCGGCGCTCGATCGCTTCTGGCGCGAGGTCAACGCCCTGGGCTGCATCTACAGCCCGTTCAAATCGACGCCTTTCGACACTTGGATGCAGAGCTGGAACATCGACAGCACCGTCAGCTATCAGCTGTTCGAGCTCATGGTGCGGATTTTTTCGCCATATCAATACAATCCGTTCAATCTCAACCCGCTGCGATCGCTGCTCGCCGAGCAGATCGACTGGAAGCGCATCAATGCCGGCGGCGCCGTGCCGGTGTTCATCACCGCCACCTCGGTGCGCACCGGCCGGCCGCGGGTGTTTCGCTGCCACGAGGTGACGGCCGATGTCATTCTCGCCTCGGCATGCATCCCCTTCTATTTCCAGACGGTTGACGTCGATAACGAGCCCTATTGGGACGGCGGCTACATGGGCAACCCGAGCATCTGGCCGCTCATCTATTACACCGAGCTCAAGGACATCCTGCTGGTGCAGATCAACCCGCTCACCCGCGACGAAACTCCGATGCAGGCCAATGAGATCATCAACCGGATGAACGAGATCACCTTCAATTCGAGCCTGATCGCCGAGATGCGCGCCATCGATTTCGTGCGCCGGCTCATCGACGAGAACCGGCTGGACGAGAAGAAGTACAAGCGCGTCAACATGCATATGATTCCCGCGCCGTCGCTCGAATACCATCTCAACGCCTCGAGCAAGCTCAACACCGATATGGCTTTTCTCGAATTCCTGCACGACAAGGGCTGGGCCGCTGCCGATGCCTGGGTCAAGGCGAACAAGGCCGCGATCGGCGTCTCCAGCAGCATCGACATCGCCGAGACCTTCCTCGGGCGCCATCGGACCGCCACCACGCCGTCCCGCGTCGAGGACACCTTCCGGGTCGGCAAGCGCGCCTCGTCGTAGTCTAATGCCGCGTTGCCGATGACGGCTTGGTGAGCTGCTGCATTTTGGCGATCGATTCGACCACGCCGGCCGAGACCGGGTAGAGCGGCTGACCCCACTCCTTGAGAGCGTCGGCGAAGCTTTGCGCTGCAGTCCAGACCTCGTTGATCGACATCGGGTCCTGCTGGCCGGTGAGATGGCGCACCGCGAGGCAGCCGGCGACGCAGTCGCCGCATTGCGCCGCCGACAGTGCCGATAGCGCCATGCATTCGTCATGGCAGAGATAGCGGCAACCTTGCGGGAAGTAGCAGAGCGGCCGCATCGTATTGAGGCGGATGCAGCGGACGAAAAACTGCAGCTCCCCCATCAGGCTCCGCGCCGACGGCGAGCCGAGCTCCCCGATATAGGACCGCCAGGCTGCCTCCCAGCATGCCGCGTCCCCGAAATCATAGCCCGCCATGCAGCAGCGAAAGCCGGTGACCACCAGCCGCTCCGGCTGCCGGGCCAGCAGATCGTTCGGAATATCGTCAGTTGCCATTGCGTTCCTCGGGAAGATTACCTGAGTAGATTAGTCGGATATACGGCCGGGAACGCTGGCGGTCAATCACGAACGTGGATTAAACTCAATAAAACCAATGTCTTGGAATGCTTCTAAAGAGTAAGGGGAAGGTGTTTGCGCGCTGACAGGCCGTCTGTTATGCCCGTGGCATGACCCTGACAGCCTGTCTCAACGTTTTCATCGGCGCCGGCCTTGGCGGCGTGTTGCGCCATTTGATCAACATCCTGGGCGCCCGGCTGTTCGGCTTGGCCTTTCCCTTCGGGACGCTGTTCATCAACGTCACCGGCTCGCTGGTGATGGGCCTGGTTGCCGGCTATTTCGCCTTTTTCGGCAACGCGCCCCAGTCGGTGCGCCTGTTCATCGCAACCGGGGTGCTCGGCGGCTACACCACCTTCTCGACCTTCTCGCTCGATGCCGGGCTGCTGGTCGAAAGCAGTCGGCTCGGCGCCGCCACTCTCTATGTCGTAGGCTCGGTGGTCCTGAGCCTTCTCGGCTTCTTTGTCGGACTCTGGCTCATGCGCTGGACGTTGTGACAGCTGCCTTCTGCCGACTTCCTTCTGCCTAATTATGGGCGAGCAACGCCAGGCATTCTCCCGCCGCCTGCGCCGAGCTCTTGGCGGTGCCCTGGCCGATCTTGCCGGCCATCACCAGCGACCGGGTCTGTTCCACCACCGTCTCCCTGAGCGTCGCGAGGCTGGCGACCTGCGGTGCGGTCGCGTCATAGATCGCCTTCGCATCCTTCGACAATCCGGCGGCGCAGGCCGAAGCCTTGCCCTTGCCCGATGATGCCGAGGAGGCAGAGGAGGATGCGGAAGCCGAAGGTGCCGCCGCCGTCTGCTGCCCGCCGGCATTGCCGCTGCTGCTCTGCGCATTGTCATCGCTGCCCTGGTCCGTCGGCGCTGCGGCAGCACTGCTGCTCGACGGCGCGGCCGGCACGGGAGCGGCCGGCGCGGGAGCGGGCGCTGGCGGTGGTGCCGCCGCGGCGCCGGCAGCCGCCGCTCCTGCAGCGGCCCCGGCAGCGGCACCGGCCGCGACGCCTGCCCGGGCGGCCAGCGCGGCCGCAAGTCCCGGATGGTAATAGGGCGCACATCTCAGGCAGCCATTGAGGTAATAGGGGGCGACGACCGCCGGCGGGCGGAAGCCGCCGACGGCAACGCCGCCACGCCATCCGCGGGCGTACCAGAAGGCATCGGCATCGGCGGCAACGACCAGGGTCAAAAGGCCAGCCGACAGGGCGAGCGTGCGTCTGAGCATCGGTGATCCTCCTCAAGGAGTCTTCTGTGGCGGGAAGCTTGTGCGGCTGGCGCGCGCCAGGACGCGGCGTGGGAAATAGCTGCCGCGCGGCGGGCCATTGAGGCGCCAGCCAAAGAACTCGACGGTGTGGCGCGGATTGCCCGGCGCCTTGGTGTAGGTCACCCAGATCTGCCGTGGCAGCCGATCGCGGGCGCCGATCCACAGCTGGGCATGGGCATCGGGCGAGGTGATGGAGACGATATCGGTTTTCGTGCCGCCGACGGCATTGGATTGGCCGATGATGAATGCCGAGGTGAGGCCCTCGCTGAAATTCTTGTAGGAATCATTGAGGAGCACATCGGCGAAGGGAAGATCGACGCCGCCCTCCTCGACCAGGCGGATCGCCCCCTCGATCGTGTCCGGCGCCGGTCCGCTGGCGAGCGTGTTCTCCGAGGGCGAGAAGACCGCGATGTCTTTGCCGTCGTAAGCGAGCTCCGACATCGGCCCATCGGCAATGGTCATCACCCTGAGCATGTTCGGTCGCGCGAAATAGACATCGGAGACGGTTGCGTAATAGACCGGCGTCTTGTCCTTGCCGGGCACGTCATAGACCGCCCGGGCGCGGAAGCTCAGCCTTCGCGCACTCGACAGCCGGTCGCTCATCGCCTTGATGATCTCCAACGCCTTCGGGTCGACGGCCGGCCCCTCCGCAGCGGGTGCCGCGCCCTGGGCCAGCGCCGCTGCCGGAAGCGCGCACAAAAAGGCAAGCACGACCAAGACTCTACTGGCCATGAGTAACACCCTCAATTGACTGGAATAAAATGCCCTCGAACTTGCGCTAGCCATATCAGCAACCCGCCCCGTCGTCGAGTGGTGGCTGCTTCACTTGCCGCTCACCGGCTATGCCCGGCTTCGATATCGGCAAGGCGCTTCGCGAAACGACCGAGGTCAAACTTGTTGGGCTTGATGGCCTTGTTGGCCTCGCGAACGATGCGTGCCTCGACAATCATCTGCCGATCAATACGACTGGTTCTGTACATCCACCTCACAACCTCCAGCCAATCCCACAAGGGGCTTTCAGTCGTGATGCGCGCGACCGGGGCAGGAAATCCCCGCCCCCGCTGGCCTGTTGTAAAAAACGAGATCAGCGAACGGGAAACACCGGTTCTTTCGGCAATTTCTGACAGATTGACTAGGTGGTCAGGCTCGACATGGACAACGCGCCCGCCGGCGCGCTGCACGTCCTTAATCGCCGATACCAAGGCATGGGCAAAATTCTTGGCCCGGCGCGTGAATTCGAGGAGCAGCACGCCGCGCTGAAAGGAGATCGTCGAGTCCTCGCAACCGGCGTCGAAGAACCTGTCCTCGAACCGCTCATCCAGCGGATCGATACCCGTTGCTACGATGGTGAAACTGAACTGCTTCATGGCGTTCATCCGTGGGTACACCTGTACACTGCACGCCTGATGTCCTTGGCATGCGCATCGGCAACCCGCCACCCGAGTCGCTCGGCGAATTGCACAGCATCCTCGATTTCCTTGATGGGGTGGCGCGGCCGCATGCTCACCCGACGCGGTCCCATCCTATTACCCTGTAAACAGATGCCAACACGAAGCTTCCCCGCACGCGCATCATTTGCAAGTCGAGCGCAGATTGCAATCATAGATAGCAGAATACCGGGATTTTCGGTGTTGCCGATTTACGCAGTTCCCTCTTGATCTTTGTGGCAGAATTGCCACATTTTTCAGATCTGTGAGGGCGCGTCTAATGGCAAAGCTGACCCGAAGCAACTCCAAATCCGCACTCGCCGAAGGCAAGCTCACCTTCGGCTATGGCAATGACCGGATCTCGGTTGGCTTGACCAGCCACGAAAACGGCCTGACCTACCATCTGCACATGAGCGAAGCCGAAGCTCACCGCTTGGCGGTTTTCCTCGCCGAGCGCAGCAAGGTTCGAGCGTAGCCAACCGGGGATCGCGAGCCACAGCCTTGGCGCGCCCTACGGGAATCGAACCCGTGTTTCAGCCGTGAAAGGGTGGAAGCATGGACTTTCATGCACACCGGCGCACAAAGTTGTTGAAGAATTACAATATGATCAGTCCCTTGTGGTATCCTGCCGTCCGCGGACGTATTCCTAAGGATATTAGGTACGTGTTGGGTACGGAGCGAAATTGAGGGATCGAGATGGGCCGGAAGGTCAGAGATGCGAGCCTTGAGACACGGAGCGCGAGGCTCAAGCTGCCGACCGGCAAGCCGCGATGGCGCCTCATCGAGCCCGGATTGCACCTCGGTTATCGGAGGCCGAAAAGCGGTAGCGGAACTTGGATCGCCCGACGCTACGTCGGCAAGGGCGCCTACCAGGAAAACAAGC
>JBIOYR010000114.1:0-24081 GCA_044870245.1 Aestuariivirgaceae bacterium
CCGTCAGTTTCCGGATGAATTATGGGGCGCTGCTTGCCGCCATGACCTCAGAATATGTCGAGAAGGTGCCGATGAACGATTCCATTCCACCTTCGAGAAGCAGGCAAGTGACTGTCGTTGCCGAACAGGATCTGGTGCCCATGGCCCAGGCATTGGCCACGCAACTGCGGGCGATCGGCTCTGACAGCGAGGTCAGCGAGGCCCACGCCTCGTGGCCTGGAAGGGCGGTGCTGCTCGGCCATGATCACCGGACAACCTACGCTGGCCTGCAGCGTCTCACCCGCCTCCACGATGCCTTCGGACTTGTCTGGCTTGATGCTGAGGCAGGCTTCGTGCCGTTGAAGGAAGACGAAGACCTGGCCGCGCGGTCGGCGCTGTTCCGGGCCGTCGCACAGGGGTCGGAAGGATCGCTCATGCCTCGGCTTTCTCCGGAAAACGTGGTTGTTGTCGGCCTGAGGAATGCCGCGCCGGCGGAAGCTGAAGCGTTGAAGTCATCGCGGGTGACGACCTTCACCATGGTCGATGTCGATGCGCTCGGCATTCGCGATGTCATGCGGCAGGCCCTGCGAATTGCAATGGCCGGAACGCGCGGTTTCTTCGTGAGCTATTCGCCGCGAGTCAGCGATCTCCCCGGCACGACATTCGGTTCCGGCGGCATCACCGTTCGCGAGACTCACCAGACAATGGAAATGATTGCGCAGAGCGGCAGGATGCTGGCCATGGACGTTGTCGACCTTGATTCCGGGCTCGAGCCCCGGATCGCCTCCGAGATAAGTCATTTCGTCATGTCGGCCTTCGGCAAGCGTATTCTCTAAGTATCCGGGTCGCGGCTTTTCAGAATTTTCGATAGGTCAAATAGGCCTGCTGCGGATTCATGCCATCCAGAATGGCCTGACGGACCAGGTCCTCCCGTCCGATCATCTCCTCGGTTTCATCAACGATGTCTTGCGCGCGATCATCGGGGATGACCACGACACCATCGTCGTCCGCGAGGATATAGTCACCGGTTCGCACCTGGACGTTTGCAAAGGTGATCGCGTCGCCAAAACCCTCTGGAATCCAGCACCCGACAATATCGGCCGGTGTTGCATAGCGGCACCACACCGGAAATCCGATTCGGCGAATGAAGGCGATGTCGCGGCATCCGCCGTCAACGACGTAACCCTTGATGCCGCGATGCTTCAGCGTCTCGGCCGAGAGCTCACCCATATGTGCCACGGTGCGGTCGTTCGGCTGGCAGATCCCGACTGCGCCCGGTGGAATATCACCGAGAAACTTCGTCCAGGCGAGATACGTCTCATGGGGAGGTATGCTGGGATCGATATGGCCTTGAAAGGTGAACGCCGGACCAGCGACCTTTACTTCCGGAATGAGCGGCCGGATCTCCCGGGGCAGCACGAAATCCGTCAAGCCGCGGGAGCGCATCACGTCATGGATCGCCGCCGTGTAGCATTTGTCGAGGCGATCGCTCAGCTGGCACTTCATCCTGCTCTCCGACGGGTCACGCACGAATGTGTCAATTTAAGGTTACCACAGCGGAAATTCATAGACTTTTAATCGGTTCCGAGCAATAATACTTCGAATATGAGCCTGGGGCAGTGAGTTCCATGAGTAATCACGTGCGTCTGTCAGCAACTCTGCTTGCTTTTTCGTTGATATCGGGGGCAACCTTTACATCTTTACTGGGGCCGGCGCCTGCCTTGGCCCAGTCTGCTTCAATAATTGTTAAGACCCATGCAAGACAGCTGCAGTTGATGTATGGTAATCAACGCGTAAAGACCTATCCTGTCGCTGTCGGAAAGGCTGGCAAGAAGTGGTACGGCACGACCATGATTGCCAGGAAGATGATCCGTCCACCTTGGGTCCCGCCTCCTGAAGTCAAGCGCGACAAACCGTATCTTCCAAATTACATCAAAGGTGGCGCTCATAATAACCCAATGGGTGCGGCCGCCCTGCTCCTGGGCAGCGGCAAATATGCCATCCACGGAACCAACCGCCCCAGCAGCATCGGCACCTTCGCATCATATGGCTGCATCCGGATGCACAATCGGGACGTGCTCGATCTGTACAGGCGCGTCAGCGTGGGCACCCGGGTCACCGTCGTTCCCTAGTCGATGACCGGTAGCTGAACGCTCACGCTCTAGTTGGGGACGACGTCCTTCGGATAGCAAAGGACCGCTGAAGCGCCCGTGCGGCTATAGGCACTGCGCTTGCCACAGCTGCGCCCGGCGTTGTCGACATCGTAAGGGCAAGGGCATTCGCCGGAAAATTCGGCGCGAGAGTGGGTGATGAGGGCTTTTACCTGGCTTGCCGAAAGCTCAAATCCCGATTGGCCTGACTTGGCTTCGGCGCTATCGCCCCTTTGAGGTGCGGCCGGGCCGGGCGCCGCTTTCTGTTGCATGAGCTCGCCCGCCGTCACGATGGGTGGCTCGGTCGATCTGTCAGACGATGCCGAAGGCACAAATCCTGCCTGCTCATTTTCCGTCTGTTCGGCGGTCGAGCACGCGCCGATAAGAAACATCAGGCTTGCAACACAAACCCAACGCTTGAACCGCCTTCGTGCTGCCCGGTCGGCCATTGCTGCCCGTGTCGAACCGAATTCTGCAACTCGCCCTATGACACCCAAGGAAGGCCACTCCATGGCAAAATTCGGCTTCTCCAGGCGTCGCACCTGGTGTCCGCCATCGTTTCCACCGATGGAACGATCCCCGCCGGCCGATCCTAAGGACGCAATGGACAGCACCCATTGACCCTTGAGGACAAGAAACACCAACCCTCGCCGCGGAGCCAGCGCGGGCTCGACTGGTTTGCATTCTTCCTGGCCGACATTCAGACCGGCTGGGGACCTTTCGTCGCCGCCTATCTGACGGCCGAGAGCTGGACGCAGTTGGACATTGGAATGGTCCTGACCGTCGGGACGCTCACCGCCATGGTGCTGCAAGCTCCGCTCGGCGCCTTGGTCGATTACTTTCCTGCCAAACGCTCGCTTGCCGCAGTCGCCGTCATGGCGATCAGCGCCAGCGCACTCCTGCTGGCCGTGCGGCCGATCTTCGCCATGGTGCTTCTCGCCAAGGTCCTGCACGCGATCGCGAGCTGTCTCGCCGGACCCGTCGTCGCGGCGATCAGCCTTGGACTGGTCGGTCACAGCCTGCTGGCCGGCAGGCTTGGCCGCAATGCCCGCTTTCTCTCACTCGGCAATGCGATCGCTGCCGGACTGATGGGGGGCGTCGCCTATTATTATTCGAGCCGGGCCATCTTCTTCCTCACTGCTGCATTCGGCATCCCGACGCTTGCCGCATTGGCGATGATCCGGTCCGAGGATATCGATCCCGAACTCGCACGCGGCGGTGTCCGAAAAGCGGAAGGCGGTGCGTGGTCTGATCGATTCGCTGGTCTTGCGGACAATCGGCCCCTGTTGATCTTCGCTTCGGCGATCGTGCTGTTTCAGCTTTCAAACGCCGCCATGATGCCGATCATGGCGGGATCGCTGGCCATCCGTTCGCCCCAATGGTCGACGGTGATCATTTCAATCTGCATCCTGGTACCGCAATTCGTGGTGGCGGCCATTGCACCTTTGGTGGGGCGAACAGCCCAAAACTACGGCCGCCGTCCACTGTTGGTCCTTTGCTTCGTACCGCTATGCATTCGCAGCCTGGTATTCGCGATATCGAACGATCCTTCTGCAATCGTCACTGCACAGTTCCTGGACGGAATATCGGCGGCAGTGCTAGGTGTGCTGGTGCCTCTTGTCATCGCCGACACCACACGCGGGACCGGACATTTCAATCTGGCCCAAGGCGTGGTCGGCGTCGCTGTCGGAATCGGCGCGTCCCTCAGCACCACGATCGCCGGCTATGTCGCGGACAGTTTTGGCGCCGCCCTCGCATTCCTGTTTCTCGGGTCCGTTGGACTGTCGGGCCTGTTGCTGGTGCTTGCGCTGATGCCAGAAACGCGAGAAGCGGGGCACCGCCTTGCCGGGAGGGACCAGAGCGTGTTGTGATCAGGTGTAGACCTAATCACAACACGCTCTGATGTAGCCAGTGACGGACAGTCGATCTAAGATGCCCGGCGGCACCCTGGTTTCATAGGAGGCCGACATGGAACAGGTGACGCTTGAACAACTTACGTCCATTGTGCGGGACGCGATGAAAAGGGCCGGCTGCACGACCTCGACCGTCTCCGTTCAGCGATATGACGACCCCTCCATTCCAAGCAATTGGGATCGTGACACCGTCATCAACTATGGGCAGGACGACCCGAATGCGGTCGAAGCCACTCTCCGGCGGATCACTCGAGACCTGCAAAGAAAGTATCGCCTAGGGCCGCTTTGACGATGCCAAAGCTTCAGGAGGCCATAAGAGGCAGCCGGAGTGACGATGCTGCAATGCGGAATGAGACCTGGACTCCCAGAAGCTGGCAAGTCAAAGGCTGAAACCCTGGATCCTCGAGCTTGCGCTGCGCGGGAAAATTCTGGTGGCGGCGCCACCATGGCGCTACTGTCGAGCGTCCGCCAAGGACAATTTGGAAGGAGTTTGCGACAGGAGAGTTCCCATGCCCATTTACATCTCACGCGGTCGTTTCACCACAGACGCAGTCAAGGGCATGATGGCCAAGCCGGAGAACCGCGAGGAAGCGGTATCCAATCTCTTCAAGAGCGTCGGAGGTCGTCTCATCGGGTGGTACTTGACCTTCGGACCCCATGATTGGTTGGTCATCGGTGAGTTTCCTGACAACAAGGCAGCGGCTTCTGCAGTGCTCGCTGCGGCTGGCGGGGGAAGTCTGTCCGACGTCGAAACAACCGTGGCAATGACGGCCGCGGATGCGAAAGCCACCTTTGAAGCTGCAGGAAATGTCGCGAAGGAGTTTAGGAGCGCAGGACGCTCATAGTCATGCATGCATGACTGCACGCTTTTTTGGCCTGCCCAGATCCAACTGAAAACAGTGGTGGCAGCGCATTTATCTTATGGGCAGGCCACTTGAGCGCTGCCAGCCTTGACGCATTGGAGATCACGATGACCACGCGCAAGAAAGGCCCTCCGGTCCCACCGGCAAGCCGCAGCCCCAAGGGGACCGGCGCCGATCCAGCGACTCGCAATCCTGGTGTCAAAGGCCAGCCCAACACCAGGGATGCCGACCAGAACCGGCGCGAACAGGGCCAGCAGGGCAACATTCATCAGAACACCCACAATCAAGGCAATCGACAGGCCCGATAGTCGTATAGGAGCGTCGGCGTGCTCCACGAAGTCAGTGGTCGTCCGGGCTCGTGATGCGGGGAAGCAGCACGGTCAACAACCCGAGCAATGGCAGGAAAGAGCAAAGCCAGTAGGCAAAGGTGATTCCCCGAGCATCCGCCACGATGCCGAGCAGAGCTGCACCCAAGCCGCCCGCGCCGAAAGCCAGGCCAAAAAAGAGGCCGCCGATCATACCCACCCTGCCTGGGACCAGTTGCTGCGCAAACACCACGATGGCTGGAAATGCCGATGCGAAGATGAGACCGATCAAGACACTCAGCACGCAGGTCCAGATGAGATCGGCATAAGGGAGCAGCAAAGCGAGCGGGATAACGCCGAGGATCGAGAACCACATGACGAATCTCGCACCGAAGCGGTCGCCAATGGGTCCACCAATCAAGGTTCCGAGCGCCGAAGCGCCAAGAAACAAGAACAGCATGAGCTGCGATTCCTGCATTCCCATCGAGAAACGCTCCATCACATAAAACGTGAAGTAACTCGATATGCTGGCCAGGTAGATGTTCTTGGTGAGCGTCAACAGGACCAGGATCGCGAGGGCGACGACGGCAGTTCGGCGAGGCAGCGGCAGAACGCGGCTGACCGGCGGCTTGCCGATGCTTTCCCGATTGTGAATCGCATACCACCGGCCGACCCAACTCAAAAGCACGGCAGCGGACAGGGCCATAATGGAGAGCCAAGCTACGCTGTGTTGGCCGAGAGGCAACACGACAAATGCCGCAAGCAGCGGTCCTATGGCTGTTCCCACGTTGCCCCCGACCTGGAAGAGCGATTGCGCGAGGCCGTGCCGACCCCCCGATGCCAACCGAGCAACGCGAGAGGCTTCCGGGTGGAACACGGCAGATCCCAAGCCGATCAATCCCGAGCCCAGCAGCAGAAGCGGGAAACTGTTCGCACTGCCAAGGAAGATCAATCCGAAGAACGTGCTGGCCATGCCGATGGGCAGTGAAAACGGCAAAGGCCGATGGTCGGTAACTGTCCCCACAACAGGCTGCAGCAGCGAGGCTGTCGCCTGGAAGGTCAAGGTCAGCAGACCGATTTGAACGAAATCGAGCGCATAGTTTGCCTTGAAAATCGGGTAGAGCGACGCCAGCAGAGATTGCATGGTGTCGTTGAGAAGATGCCCGACACTGACAGCAATGAGGATAGAGAGAGTTGTCTTGCCAAAGCGGATCGCCGGCGTGGTCGAAGCGATGGTCATTCAGAAGTTTTCCCGACTCATGAACTGGTCCTCGGCATTACTACTGGGTTTCTCGCACATCGCATGAGAATAGCGGTTTGATTGCTTGTATGACAAACGTGGGTCAAGGCGGCTAGGGGATCACTGTTTCCGCGCATACATCCCGCCACATTTGTTACTCGCACCAATGCCGGCAACAACCTATCTCACGTCCGAGAGCGAGGAGTGGCGAATGGAACCGCGCCGCGAGGTGCGGTTATTCGGCCAAAAACAGGAGATTTGGAAGCCATGACCAAACAAGCCGAGAACGGACGGAAAGGCACACAACCTGCCATGCACTCTCCACCGGTCGTGTCGCCAGAGGCCTGGGAATCGGCGCGCCAACAGATGCTTGTCAAGGAAAAGGCCCAGACCCGCGCCCGTGACGCGCTCGCTGCCGAGCGTCGACGAATGCCATGGATGGCCGTGGAGAAGCCGTATTCGTTCGAAGGGCCTGCAGGAAAGGTCAATCTGCTCGAGCTATTCGACGGTCGGCGCCAGCTGATCGTCTATCGCGCCTTCTTCGAGCCGGGCGTGTTCGGTTGGCCCGAGCACGCCTGCCGAGGCTGCTCCATGGTGGCCGACCAGGTTGCCCATGTCGCCCATCTGAACGCCCGTGACACCACTCTCGTCTTCGTCTCGCGCGCATCTCAGGCGGACATCGCGCGGTTGAAGGCTCGGATGGAATGGGAAATGCCGTGGTTCACCCTCACGGACAGCTTCGACGCCGACTTCGGCGTGGACGAGTGGCACGGCACCAATGTGTTCTACCGCGAGGGCGATCGCGTGTTCCGCACTTATTTCGTCAACAACCGCGGCGACGAGCAGATGGGGAGCACCTGGAACTATCTCGACATCACCCCGCTAGGCCGGCAAGAGACCTGGGAGGACTCGCCCGAGGGTTATCCTCAGAGCTCGCCCTATAAATGGTGGAACTGGCACGACAGCTACGTCGCGGGTGCAGCGCCCGACAAGAAGTGGGTCGAGGTGTCGGACGCGGGGGAGGCGGCGTTCCGGAATCAACAGGCGGGCAAGAAGCCTACGAGCTAGGACCGTTCTGGGGCCGACTGGATTTCAGCGCACGGTAACTCCGCGGGGTTTAACTCCGCGGGGTTGCCGTTGCGACTGTCCGACCGGGATTGTCGGGGTGCCTTCTGCAACCGCGGCTTTCTGCTGAAAATCCATTATTACAACGCAACAAACTGTTAAGCATTATCGGCCGCGCCCCGATCAACAGGAAGGAGCCTGAACCCGATGGACCCTGCCGAGATTCTGCTCGATGCCGATGCTGCCGAAGGCGCCGTGCCGATCATCGCCTGCCGGACGGCAGGTCTCGATCAGGTGCTGAGCGAGCTTCCGCCACGGCAGGCGGCCTGGGCCAGGGCCAATCAGTTCAAGGCGGAGAGCGGACGCGCCCTGGTCTGCCCGGACGAGCGGGGCCTCGTGGCGCAGGTGCTGCTCGGGCTCGGCGGGGAGGAGCCGGCCGACCCGTTTCTCCCCGGCAAGCTTGCGAGACTCCTGCCGGCCGGCACCTACAGCTTTGCCGGCGGCATTGCCGATGAGCGACTGGCGGCGCTCGGCTGGCTGCTCGAAGCCTATGAGTTCACCCGGTATCGGAATGCAGCGCGCAATGCGGCGAGCCTTGCCGCCCCGCGCAGGGTCGATGCGCCGGCGCTGCGGTCGGCCGCCGCAGCGGTCGCGCTGGTCAGGGACCTCGTCAACACGCCGGCCAATGATCTCGGTCCGGGGGAGCTCGAAGCGGCGGCCCGCGGGGTGGCCGAGCGTCATGGGGCGAATTTCAGCGTCACTGCCGGCGAGGCACTGGCCGAGGGGTTCCCGCTGATCCATGCGGTCGGGGCGGCGAGCAGCCGGCTGCCGCGGCTCATCGATTTCACCAGTGGCGAGCCCGACCGGCCAAAGCTGACGCTGGTGGGCAAGGGCGTCACCTTCGACACCGGCGGCCTCGACATCAAGCCCTCGGCCAACATGCTGCTGATGAAGAAGGACATGGGAGGTGCTGCCAATGTCCTCGGCCTGGCGGCGCTGATCATGGAAGCGCGCCTGCCGGTGCGCCTCAGGGTGCTCATTCCCGCAGTCGACAATGCGATCTCCGGGAGCGCCTTCCGGCCGGGCGACATTCTCAGGAGCCGCAAGGGGCTCACCGTCGAGATCGGCAACACCGATGCGGAGGGCCGGCTGATCCTGGCAGACGCGCTGGCGCTAGCCGACGAGGAAGCGCCGGATCTGATGATCGACATGGCGACCCTGACCGGCGCGGCGCGGGTGGCGCTCGGCCCGGACCTGCCGCCCTTCTACACCGATGACGACCGGCTGGCCGAGTCGCTGGCCCGCCATGGCAGGGCGGAGAACGATCCGCTGTGGCGGCTGCCGCTGTGGCGAGCCTACACCACGCTGTTCGAGAGCAAGATCGCCGACCTCAACAATGCCGGCTCGTCAGGCTTTGCCGGTTCGATCACCGCAGCGCTGTTCCTGCGAAGGTTCGTCGAGCGGGCGCGAAGCTACGCGCATTTCGACATCTTCGCCTGGACCCCGACCGCCAAGCCCGGACGGCCGGTCGGCGGTGAGGCACAGGGGATCAGGGCGCTGTTTTCACTTTGCCGGGAGCAATGGCCCGCCTAGAATGGAACGGCTCCGAAACGAATTCCGCGCAAGGGCTGCCCATTGCCATGAGCCTGCAATTGACCACGGCAGAGGCGCTCCGCCTGTGGCACTCCGTCAACCTGCATCTGGTGACCGACGAGGCGCCCGATCTGTCGGCGCGGCAGCTGGCGATCCTGCTCATCGTCTATCTCGAGGCGCCACCGCATACGGTTCGGGCGTTGGCGCAGCGGCTCAAGGTCACCAAGCCGGTGATCACGCGGGCGCTCGATGCGATGGGCAAGCAGGGTCTTCTGGGGCGGCGGCGGGACGAGGCGGACCGGCGCAATGTGCTGGTGCAGCGCACGCTGAAGGGCGCGCTGTTCATCGAACGGCTGGGCGATACGATCACCAGCTGCGCCGGCGAGATCGGGCGGAAGGTCGCATGAGACAGGAGGGGCGGGTGCTGCGCGTGATAGCTACGCCGATTGCGCCGATGCGCAAGGCGGCGGATGACGATTCCGGTCTGGTGACCGAGGCGCTGCTCGGCGAGCGGGTGCAGGTGGCGGAAAGCAACGATGCCTTCGTGAAGGCGGAGCTCGAGGAGGATGGCTATGTCGGCTATCTGCCCCGGGCAATGCTCGCCGCACCGGGAAGGGCGCCGACCCACCGGATCACCGTTGCCAAGACCTTCCGGTTCAACAGACCCGACATCAAATCGGCGCCGCTCGGTGCGCTCTATCTCAATTGCCGGATCGCGCTGAACGATGGGGATGAGGACGACCGGTTCGCACAAATCGATGGCGGCGGATTCGTGCTGCGCTCGATGATTGCGCCGCTGGGGACGCTCGCCGCCGATCCCGGGGCGGTGGCAGAGGGGTTTGTCAATGCGCCCTATTTGTGGGGCGGTAAGTCCTATGAGGGACTTGATTGCTCGGGTCTCGTGCAGCTGTCGCTGCAGGCCTGCGGGATCACCTCGCCGCGGGACAGTCACATGATCGAAGCGGCAGTGGGACGGCCGCTCGAGGGCTGGCGCAACGTCATGCTCCGGCGCGGCGATCTGGTGTTCTGGAAGGGTCATGTCGGCATGATGCTCGACGGGATGCTGATCATCCATGCCAATGGCCATCACATGAAGGTGGTGATCGAGCCATTGTCGGAAACAATCGCGCGAATTGCCGGCGCCCATGGCGCAGTGACGAGCGTCAGGCGGATAGAGGCAGTCGGCAGTCGACATTAGGCAGAGAGCACAACCCACTGCCTATTGCCCAGTGCCTACTGCCTGACGACATCGACCGGAGCCGTGCGCAGATGCAGGGCCGCGGCGAGCAGCGCCTTGGTGTAGTCGCTTTGCGGCCGATCGAAAATGTCAGCGGCCGGACCCTGCTCCACCACCTCGCCATTGCGCATCACGATCACCTCGTTGGCGAGAGCGCGGACCACCTTGAGATCATGGCTGATGAAGAGATAGGCGAGGTCGTGGCGCTGCTGAAGGTGCCGCAGCAGATCGACGATCTGGGCCTGCACCGACATGTCGAGGGCACTCGTCGGCTCGTCCAGCATGACGAATTTCGGCTCGAGCACCATCGCCCTGGCGATGGCGATGCGCTGGCGCTGGCCGCCCGAAAACTCATGGGGATAGCGTTCCATCGAAGCGGGGTCGATGCCGACCTCCTGAAGGGCGAGCGAGACCCGCTGCTCGCGTTCGACGGAGGTCATGGCAGGGTTCTGGATCAGCAGGCCTTCCTCGACGATCTGGCGGATCGACAGGCGCGGCGACAGCGAGCCATAGGGGTCCTGGAAGACGATCTGCATCTCCTTGCGCAGCGGGCGCATCTCGCGGCTCTGAAAGGCTTCGATGTGGCGACCGAGATAGAGGATCGGACCGTCGGAGGAAATGAGCCGCAGGAGGGCGAGGCCGAGCGTGGTCTTGCCGGAACCCGATTCGCCGACGACGCCGAGAGTCTGGCCGGCGCGAACCTGCACGTCGACGCCGTCCACCGCCTTGACATGACCGACGGTGCGCCTCAGCAGGCCGCGCTTGATCGGGAACCAGACTTTGAGATCGCGGGCTTCGATGATCAGCGGCGCTGAGGGAACAAAGGGCGGCGGCGCTCCCTTGGGCTCGGCATCGATGAGCTGGCGGGTGTAGGGATGCTGCGGATTGGCAAAGACATCCCTGGTCGCCCCGGATTCGACGATCTCGCCATGACGCATGACCGCGACCCGATCGGCCATATGGCGGACAATGCCTAGATCATGGGTGATGAGCAGCAGCGCCATGCCAGTCTCGCGGCGCAATCGGCGCAAGAGCTCGAGGATCTGCGCCTGCACGGTGACATCGAGCGCCGTCGTCGGCTCGTCGGCAATCAGCAGGTCGGGATTGTTGGCGAGCGCCATGGCGATCATGACGCGCTGGCGCTGGCCGCCGGATAGTTGGTGGGGGAAGCTGTCGAGGCGCGATTCGGGATCACGAATGCCGACATGACCGAGCAGCTCGATGATGCGCTTGCGGGCCCTGACACCGGTGAGGCCCTGGTGAAGGTCGAGGATCTCGCCGATCTGGCGCTCGACCGTATGCAGCGGGTTGAGCGACGTCATCGGCTCCTGGAACACCATGGTGATGTCGTTGCCGCGCACCTTGCGCAAGTCGCGTTCGTCGGCATCGAGCAGCTCCTCGCCACGGAAGCGAACGGAGCCGGTGGGGTGGCTGGCGGAAGGGTAGGGCAGGAGCTTGAGGATCGACAGGGCGGTCACGGACTTGCCGGAGCCGGATTCGCCGACCAGCGCCAGGGTCTCGCCCTTGCTGAGCGAGAAGGACACGCCCTTGACCGCATGGGTGATGGTGGCGCCTTGATGAAAATCGACGGCGAGGTTGTCGACGACGAGAAGCGGCTCGCTCATCACCGGAAGGTCTTTCGCGGGTCGAAGGCATCGCGCACCGCCTCGCCGACAAAGACGAGCAGCGACAGCATCAGCGAAACGACGACGAAGCTGGTGATGCCGAGCCACGGGGCGCGAAGGTTGCTCTTGCCCTGTGCCATCAGCTCGCCGAGCGAGGGAGAGCCGGGCGGCAGGCCGAAACCAAGAAAGTCGAGCGAGGTCAGGGTCACGATCGAGGCCGAGGCGATGAATGGCATGAAGGTTAGGGTCGCCACCATGGCGTTGGGCAGGATGTGCTTGAACATGATCTTGCCGTCTGAGAGGCCAAGCGCACGGGCCGCCCGGACATATTCGAAATTGCGGCCGCGCAGGAACTCGGCCCGGACCACGCCGACCAGCGAGGTCCAGGAGAACAGGAGCATGATGGCAAGCAGGATCCAGAAATTGGGAGCGATGAAGGCGGCGAGGATCATCAGGAGATAGAGCGTCGGGACCGAGGTCCAGATCTCGATCAGCCGCTGGAACACCAAGTCGACCCAACCGCCAAAATAGCCCTGCACGGCGCCGGCAATGACGCCGATGATCGAGGATGCAATGGTAAGGCTCAAGCCGAACAGCACCGAGATGCGGAAGCCGTAGATCAGGCGGGCAATGACGTCACGTCCCTGATCGTCGGTGCCGAGCCAGTTCATGTTGCCGAAGACGCAGTTCTGATCGTTGACCCCGTTCTGATATTTGCCGCAGGCCTCGGCGCGGGTGAGACTGAAGGCGGGGGGCGACGGCGCCGGGAAGGGCAGCTCGGTGTTCACCGTACGATAGCTGTAGCGGATGGGCGGCCAGACCATCCAGCCATTGCTCTCGATCTCCTGCTGGATCATGGCATCGCGAAAATCGGTGACGGCGTAGAAGCCGCCGAACTTCTCCTCCGGATAGTCGACGAAGATCGGATAGAGCCACTCGCCCTTGTAATAGGCGACGATCGGACGGTCATTGGCAATGAACTCGGCGAACAGGCTGGCGACGAACAGGACCGCGAAGATCCAGAACGACCAGAAGCCGCGCTGGTTGGCGCGGAACAGCTGCCAGCGGCGGAGATTGATGCCGGTCAGCCATTTGCCGCGGCGCGGCTCGGTGGTGATTGCCCGCATCGCGTCAGACCTCTCGCGTCTCGAAATCGATGCGAGGATCGATCAGCGTGTAGAGGATGTCGCTCAGGAGATTGGTGAGAAGCCCGAAGAGCCCGAAGATGTAGAGGGTGGCGAAAAGCACCGGATAGTCGCGATCGATCGCCGCGCGCCAGCCGAGAAGGCCTAGTCCATCGAGGGAGAAGATGGTCTCGATGAGCAGCGAGCCGGAGAAGAAGGCGCCGACAAAGGCGCCCGGGAAGCCGGCAATGACGATCAGCATGGCATTGCGGAAGACATGGCGGTAGAGGACTTGGTTCTCGCTCAGGCCCTTGGCGCGCGCCGTCATGACATATTGCTTGCGGATCTCATCGAGGAACGAGTTCTTGGTGAGGAGCGTCATGGTGGCGAACGAGCCGACGCCAAGGGCGGTCAGCGGCAGCACCAGATGCCAGGCGTAGTCGCCGATCTTGCCGAGGAGGGACAGCTCATTGAAATTGTCTGAGGTCAGGCCACGCAGCGGAAAGATGCTCCAATAGGAGCCGCCGGCGAACAGGACGATCAGCAGCACTGCCAGGATGAAGCCCGGAATGGCATAGCCGCCGATGATGACGGCCGAGGTCCAGACGTCGAAGGTCGAGCCATCGCGCACCGCCTTCGCGACACCGAGCGGCACCGAGATCAGATAGGAAATCAAGGTCAGCCAGAGGCCAAGCGAGATCGACACCGGCATCTTCTCGATGATGAGGTGAAGGACCGAGACGTCGCGGAAATAGCTCTGGCCGAAATTGAAGGTGAGATAGTCGCGCAGCATCATGAAGAAGCGGACATAGGCCGGCTTGTCGAAACCGAACTGCTTTTCGAGCTTCTTGATGAATTCCGGATCGAGACCCTGAGCGCCGCGATATTTGCCGGCCATGCCGGCATCGCCAGCGGCGCCGGCGGAGGCATTGGCACCGCCGGCCTCGCCGGCGTTCGAGCCGCCGATCCGGGCGGTGGCGCCGACGTCGGTGCCCTGAAGCTGGGCCAGCACCCGCTCCACCGGTCCGCCGGGAGTGAACTGGATGAGGATGAAAGAAAGAAGCAGCATCCCGAACAGAGTCGGGGCTATCAACAGCAATCGCCTCAGAATATAGGTCGCCATTCAGTCTCTGGCAGAGTTGACGTCAGGGCCCCCGCTTCAGACTAGCCGCCTTGGCAGGATCGATCCACCATGTCTCGATGATCCCCCGGTCATATTTCGGCTTGATCGCCGGCCTGCCGAACACGTCCCAATAGGCGACCGTGTGGCTCGCCTTGTGCCAATGCGGCACCCAGAAGCGCATGGCACGCAAGACCCGGTCGAGCGACCGTGCGGCGACCTTGAGCTCGTCGCGCGACTTCGCCTGGGTGACCTTGTCGATCAGGCTGTCGACGGCGGGCGACTTCAGCCCGGAAAGATTGTAGCTGCCATGGGCCGATGCGGCGGCCGAGCCGAAAAAGGCGCGAAGCTCGGTGCCAGGCGTCTGGCCGACGCCAAAGCGCTGGGTCAAGGTGTCGAAATCGAAATCCTTGAGACGCTGCTGATATTGCGCATCATCGATGATGCGGATCGAAGCGTCGACGCCGATGCGCCGCAGGCTCTGGACATAGGGGCCGACGATGCGCTCGAAAGCGGGGTCGTCCAGCAGGAACTCGACCCGCAGCGGTTCGCCCTTGTCATTGCGGCGGAGCGGGCCGTTGAGCTTCCAACCGGCCTGATCGAGGAGGCGGCTTGCCTTCTGCAGCAATTTGCGATCGAGGCCCGAGCCATCACTCACCGGCGGGGACACGACCGGGCCGAATGCCTCATCGGGAATCTGGCCGCGCAGCGGCTCGAGCAAGGCGAGCTCATCGGGAGTCGGGCTGCCTTCGGCCTTGAGATCGGAATTCTCGAAGATGCTGGCAGTGCGGCTATACAGCCCATAGAACAGGTTCTTGTTCGACCATTCGAAATCGAAGGCAAGCCCCAGGGCCTCGCGCACCCGCGGATCGACGAAGGTGGGGCGGCGCATATTGAGGAAGAAGCCCTGGGCGCCAGTCGCTGTCTCGTCGGGGAGCGTCTCGGTCTTGAGGCGGCCTTCGGATACGGCTTTGAGATTGTATTCGGTGGACCAGGACTTGGCGCTGAACTCCTCGCGAAGATCGAGCGCGCCCGCCTTCAATGCCTCGAGCTCGGCAGTGCGGTCGCGGAAATATTCGAGCCTGATCTCACCGAAATTGTAGATGCCGCGGTTGACGTTGAGGTCCTTGGCCCAATAGTCGTCACGCTTCTGATAGGTGATGTACTCGCCCTGGCGCAGCGGCCCGACCTTGTAGGGCCCGGAGCCGAGCGGCGGCTCGAGCGACGATTTGGTGAAGTCGTGAGTCTGGTAATAGGCCCTGGAGAAGATCGGCAGGGCGCCGACGATGCCGGGGAGATCACGTCGGTTCTCGCCGGTGAAGGTATATTTCACCGTGTGCTTGTCGATCGCTTCGCATTTGCTGACATCGCGAATCGAGGTGCGGATGTTCTCATGGCCATGCTCCTTGAGCAGCCGGAAGGTCTCGACAACATCGTCGGCGGTGAGCGGCGTGCCGTCGGCGAAGCGCGCCTCGGGCCGCAGCGTGAAGATGGCGTGACTCTTGTCGTCTGGGACGTCGATGGTCGACGCGACAAGTCCGTACATCGCGTCGGGCTCGTCGGTGGCGCGGACCATCAGCGTGTCGAAGAGAAGGTCGAGCCGCTGCGCAGGGTCGCCGCGGAGGATGTAGCCATTGAGGCTGTCAAAGGTGTTGACGCTCGAGGTTCCGATGGTGGCGATGCGACCGCCCTTGGGCGCGTCGGGATTGACATAGTCGAAATGGTCGAAGCCGGGCGGGTATTTCAGCTCGCCGAATATCGACCAGCCATGCTTCGGCTCGGCCAGCGCCGCGCCGGAGCCGAGCAGAACCATCGCCGTCGAGGCGACAGCGAGAGCGGTCCGTCTCACGTCTTGCTCCCGATCGCCGCTGCCTTGGCAGCGTCCCACCACCAGATAGTGGGAAATGCCACGGCATAGGGCGGCAATGGATCGGGGCGGCCGAAGCGGTCCCAGAATGCCAGCCGCTCATAGGGCAGATGCCACATCGGCACGACATACTGGTTCCACAGCAGGACCCGGTCGAGGGCGCGGCAGGCATCGACAAGCTCCTGCCGGCTCTTGGCGAAGATGATCCGGTCGACAAGCTTGTCGACGGCCGGGTTCTTGATGCCGGCGTAGTTCTGGCTGCCCTGGCGATCAGCAGCCTCCGTGCTCCAGAAATTGCGCTGCTCATTGCCCGGCGACAACGACTCGGGCCAGGTCACGACGACGATGTCGAAGTCGAAGCTCTGCATCCGCCGCTCATATTGCGCGCTGTCGATGGTGCGGACCGTCGACTGGACGCCGAGCAGCTTCAATTGCTCGACATAGGGGAGCACGATCCGCTCGAAGGTCGGCGAGTTGAGCAGGAATTCGAACTGCATGGGCTCGCCCGCCTCGTTCCGCAAGATGCGGTCGCCGGCCACCTTCCAGCCGGCCTGGGCGAAGAGATTGCGCGCCTTGAGCAGGTTTTGGCGGCGCTCCTGGGCATTGCCATTGACCGGATTCCTGTAAGGCGTGGTGAACGCTTCGGGCGGGATCTGAGCACGCAGCGGCTCGAGCAGCGCAAGCTCGCCGGGACTCGGCAGGCCGGTTTGGGCCAGCTCGGAATTGGCGAAGTAGCTGGCAGTGCGGACATATTGGCCATAGAACAGATTGGCGTCCGCCCATTCGAAGTCGAAGGCATGGTTCAAGGCCAGCCGGACGCGCGGGTCGGCGAATTTGGCGCGGCGCAGGTTGAGGCAGAAGCACTGCATTCCGTCGGGATTCTTCAGCGTCACCTCCTGGCGCTTGATGGCGCCGCGGCGAACCGCCGGAACCTCATAGCCGGTGGCCCAGTTCTTGGCGCTGTTCTCGAGGCGGAAGTCGTATTCGTCGCCCTTGAAGGCCTCGAGCATCACCGTCTCGTCGGCGAAGTAGATTGCGGTGATCTCATTGACGTTGTTGGCGCCGACATTGACAGGCAGGTCCTTGCCCCAATAGTCCTCGACGCGGGTCGCGGTGATCGATGCGCCCGGCCTGACATTGGCAATGCGATAGGGACCGGAACCGAGCGGGGGCTCGAGCGTGGTGGCGTTGATGTCGCGCTGACGGCCCTTGTCGTCCTTGCCGGTCCACCAATGCCTGGGCAGAACAGGCAGTTGCCCGACGATCTGCGGCAGCTCGCGATTGCCGGATTCCGAGAACTCGAACCGCACCTCGTGGTCGCCCGTCTGATCGGCCTTGCGGATGTTCTTGTAGTAGGCGGAATAGAAGGGGTGGGAGCCGCGAAGCGCCTCCATGGACCACACCACATCCTCCGGCGTCATCGGCTTGCCATCGTGGAAGCGGGCACCCGGGCGCAAGCGATAGGTGACCCAGGCGAAGTCGTCGGGGTGCTGGACGGCTTCGGCGACGAGGCCGTATTCGGTGCTCGGCTCGTCGAAGGCGCTGGTCATCAACGTGTCGTTGGTCAGCGAGACCAAGGCAGCGGCATCGCCCTTATAGGTATAGGGGTTGAGCGAGTCGAACGAGTTGGGGGCGCCGAGCCGCACCCGACCGCCCTTCGGCGCCGCAGGGTTGACATAGTCGAAATGCTTGAAATCGGCGGCGTATTTCAGGTTGCCGAACAGCGACAGGCCATGACGCCATGAGGCGTCCGAGGCGGCGGCCACGGCGAGCGAGATCTGCCGTGCGCTCCATGAGGCAGGTGCAAGCGCTGCGAGCAGCTTGAGCGCGGTACGCCGGTCCAGTCGCATGATCGGGCTTTCCTCCCTGAAATCGAGGAAACTAGGCGGCGATATCAGAAATGGAAACAGCGCCGCAACAGCCGGGGGGTGAAATCTTCGTAACCCGCTGCCGCTTCACTGCGAGGCCGGCAAGGGCTGCGGATTGTCAGAGAGCGAACGAAGATAGGCGATGAGATCGGCGCGCTGGTCGTCGCGCGTGACACCGGCATAGGTCATCTTGGTGCCGGGCACATAGCCCTTCGGGTTGTGCAGGAAGCCGTTGAGATGATCGTAGGTCCATTTCTCGCCGGATTTCGCTTTCATCGCATCGGAATAGGCAAATCCGGGATGGGAGGCGATCGGCCGGTCCACGACGTTCCACAGGCCTGGGCCGACCTTGTTGGTGTTGGCATTGGTGAGGTCATGGCAGGCGGCGCAGGCCTTGGCGACGGCCTGCCCCTTCTCGGCACTGGCGCTCTTGAGGAGCTCGGCAATCGGCTTGGTCTCGCCGCCGCCTGCCGGGGCGGTGGCGGCCGGCGCCTCGGCAACGGCAACGGAGAAGGCCAGCTTTTCCGGGTGATGCGGGGCATAGATGAAGCCTGCGAGCAAGGACAAGCCGAATGTCAGCAGCAAGGTGCCGAGCACGGCGCCTACGATCTTGTTCAGCTCGAAGGTGTCAAATCCGAACATTCGCGAACCTAGGAGGAAAACGAGGGCGACGAACAGCGCTCTCGCGGAAGTGGCGCCCGCAAGTCGCGGCAGAAACTAGTTCTTTCTGGAAAGTGCCGCAATACGTATAAGGTCGCCGGTCCATTTTGCCGCGCCGTTCAGGCGGCGGCTTCTGAGCGAGGCAGAACTTCCACGTGTCGAAACCATTGAAGATCGCCTTTCAGGGGGAAGCGGGCGCCAATTCGCATATCGCCTGCCAGGAGGCATACCCCGATCATGAGCCGCTGCCCTGCCGCACCTTCGAGGATGCGTTCGCCGCAGTGTCCTGCGGCAAGGCGCATCTGGCGATGATCCCGATCGAGAACTCGATCGCCGGGCGGGTGGCCGATATTCATCATCTCATGCCAGCCTCGCACCTTCACATCGTCGGCGAGCATTTCTTGAGGGTTCACCATCAGCTGCTGGGCGTCCCCGGCTCGGCGCTCGAGGAGCTCGAGACGGTGGCGAGCCACGTCCATGCGCTCGGCCAATGCCGCAACGTGATTGCCGAGCTGGACTTGCGGACCATCATCGCCGCCGACACGGCGGGCGCTGCCCGCGAGCTGGCGGAGAGCCATGATCGGCGGCGGGCGGTCATCGCCACCAATCTTGCCTCACAGATCTATGGCCTGGACGTTCTTCGCGCGAATATCGAGGACGAGGACCACAACACCACACGGTTCCTGGTCCTTGCCGTCGAGCCTCAGGATGCCGAGCCGGAGGAGCGACCGGTCATCACCACCTTCGTCTTCCGGGTGCGCAATGTGCCGGCGGCGCTCTACAAGGCGCTTGGCGGCTTCGCCACCAATGGCGTGAACATGACCAAGCTCGAATCCTATCAGCTCGAGGGCCAATTCTCGGCGACGCAGTTCTATGCCGACATCGAGGGCCATCCGGCCGATCGTCCGGTGAGGCTCGCACTCGAGGAGCTGGCGTTCTTCACCTCCTCGCTGCGCATTCTCGGGGTCTACAAGGCGAGTCCCTACCGGGCGGAGATCGCAGCGCTGCTCGAATCGATTGGCGGCTAGAGCATGGCCGCCAGCACCAGATGGTGCGCGATGGCGAATGGCAGGGGCAGATTGAAACCGTCGGGATGACGGCGCTCCAGCATCGCGGTGACCTCGGCGGCATCGAACCAGCGCACATCCTCGAGCTCGTCGCGGTCGATCACGATATCGGTGGTGAGCGCCTCGCCGATCAGGCCGATCATCAGGCTCGACGGAAAAGGCCAGGGCTGGCTCGACAGATAGCGCACGTCGCCGACCCGGATGCCCGACTCTTCGAAGATCTCGCGCCGTGCCGCGTCCTCGATGGTCTCGCCGGGCTCGATGAAGCCGGCAAGCGCCGAATACATGCCTGGCTGAAACATCGGCTGGCGGCCGAGCAGCAAGCTGCTGCCGTGACGCACGATCATGATGGCGACCGGGTCGGTGCGCGGAAAGTGATTGGCATGGCATGCCGGACAGTGACGACGGTAGCCGGCATCCTCCATCATGCTGCGGGCGCCGCAATTGGCGCAAAAGCCGTTTCTCGCATGCCAGCCGAGCAGGCTTCGCGCCTGCGCCAGCTGCGCCAGCTCGGGCTCGGGCAGAAGCCCCTGAAGGGCAACGCTGCGCAGGTCGACGGCGGAGGTGGTGCGGGCATGCTCGCTTTCGCGATCGATCTCGGCGGCAAAGAGCAATCGGTCGCGATCGTCGCGGCCGATCAGCACGAGCTCGCCCTGATGGGCGGTGACGCCGATGGTGACGAGCTCGGCGGTGGTCTCGACAATGCGGAGCAGCGGGCGCTCCTCGACGAAGGCAATGAGACGATTCAGCGGATTGGCGCGCTCGCTGGCGAGCCATGCCGGGTTGCTGCGATGGCTCGCAATGCGGTCGTGAGTGGCGCTGACGAAGCTCGCCCGCCTCATGGGCCGAGATAACTCCATATGGCAGTGGCCGCCGAAGCCGCGGCGCCGCCGACGGCGGCAACGATGGCGATGCTCGCAAGGATCAGCAGCACGCCAACCAGCATGACGATGCCATCGCGCTCGATCATGCCGAGGCCGAGAAGCACGATGGCGAGGGCAGGAGCGAAATTGGCGAGCGGGATCGGCAGAAACAGGATGACGCCGGCGATCAGTGCGAGCAGTCCGATGAGCCGGTCCTGCAATCCCGGATCGATCACGGTCAGCCGCGGCTTCAGCATCGATTCGACGCGAGCGAGGGGTGGGCCCAGCCGCTCGGCAAGACTCTTCAGGATGCTTCTGTCGAACTTGCGATCGAGGATGCTGGACGGCAGCCAGGGGAAGGTCCTGCCCCAGACCAGCTGCGCCGCGATGATGATGATCGGAACGGAGAAGATGAAGGACGAGCCCGGCGGCAGGGGGATCAGATTGGGTGCCGCGATCAGGATGAACAAGGCTCCGAAGCTGCGGTCGGACAGCGCCGTCATGATCTCGCGGAGCGAGACCTGCGGCTCATCGCGCTCCGCCAGAGCGCGGAGCACATGAGACAGGCCAGGAGGACGTGGCCCGCCGCGTGCAATTTTCCGTCTGAGCGACCCACTTCGGGCATCAATGGTTTCAGTCATAAGATTTGGGCTGGTTCCTGATAGGCGGCGATACCGAAGTGATGAACTGACCGCGGGGCGGGATCGATCCATCATAGGGGGTTTCGCCGGCTCTTGCATCTTGCTCGTCTTCGGCCGATATAGGTCGCGGGAGGTTGGCGGCGGACGCGCCGCTCGCCAACCGGGTCAGGTCCGGAAGGAAGCAGCCCTAACGAGCACGGCTCGGGTTGCCCGTCCAGCCTCCCGCCTCAACGAACGGTGCCGATCAGCGAAATGAGCGAATTGACGCCCCTCGAGGCAGTCGGCTATCGCGTCCTAGCTCGAAAGTACCGGCCGAAGACCTTCGCCGATCTCATCGGACAGGACGCCATGGTCACGACACTGACCAATGCGTTCCTCACCGGGCGGATCGCCCAGGCCTATATGCTGACCGGGGTGCGAGGTGTCGGGAAGACGACAACCGCCCGACTGATCGCGCGTGCCCTCAACTATTCGGTATCGGGAGTGGGGGAACCGCGGGTCGACATGCCGGCCATGGGCGATCATTGCGAAGCCATCCTGGAATCGCGTCATCCCGATGTCATCGAAATGGATGCGGCATCGCGCACCGGCATTGACGATATTCGCGAAATCATCGAGCAGGTGCGCTATGCGCCGGTCACCGCCCGCTACAAGGTCTATATCATCGATGAAGTCCACATGCTGTCCAAGCAGGCCTTCAATGCGCTGCTGAAGACGCTGGAGGAGCCGCCGCCGCACGTCAAATTCGTGTTCGCCACGACCGAGATCCGAAAAGTTCCTGTCACCGTGCTGTCACGCTGCCAACGCTTCGACCTGCGCCGGCTCGAGGCCGAGTTGCTCATTGCGCATCTCGGCAAGGTGGCGGCAAGCGAAGGCGTGTCGGCGGAGCCGGAGTCGCTGAGGCTCATCGCCCGGGCAGCGGAGGGGTCGGTGCGCGATGGATTGTCGCTGCTCGACCAGGTCATCTCATTCGGCGCTGGCGCGGTGACAGCCAGGTCGGTCAGCGACATGCTCGGCCTCAGCGATCGCGAGATGGTGGTCGACGTCTTCGATGCGGTGATGCGGGGCGATGCCGCGGCCGCGATCCGCCTCGTCGAGAACCAGCATGCCCATGGCGGCGATGCCGCGGCGCTTCTCACCGATCTTGCCGAGTTCATCCATCTGGTCACCCGCTTCAAGGTGGTTCCCGATCTCGGCAGCGATCAGGCGCTGAGCGAGGCCGAGATCCGTCGCGGCCGGGAGCTCGCGGAGAAGCTCGCCATGCCGGCGCTGACCCGCGCCTGGCAGATGATCCTCAAAGGATTGGAGGAGGTTGAGACTGCTCCCGATCCTTTGATGGCAGCGGAAATGATTCTAATCAGACTTGCTTATGCAGCAACGCTGCCGGCGCCGGCCGATCTGGTGCGGCGCCTGCTCGATGGATCGGCGGCGAGCGGCGAAGCATCTCCCCTGCCGCCAGCGCCACCGCAATCCGCGCCGGAACCGCCTCGGCCCCGCAATGAGGAACCGGCGCCGGCGGGCACAATGGCGGCGCCCGAGAGCATTGCGATCACCAGCTTCGCCGACATCGTTGCGACCGCGGTGAGCCGCCGCGACATCAGGCTGAAGATCGATCTTGAACGCCATGCCCGGCCGATCCGCATCGAGGCCGGGGTCGTCGAGCTGGCGCTCGAGCCCGGCGCGCCCGCAGGGCTGCCAGGCGCGCTGTCGCAGGCCCTGGAGGCCTGGACAGGGCGGCGCTGGATGGTGCTGGTAGCGTCCTCCGGCGGCGCCAAGCCGCTGGCGCAGCAGGCTCATGATCGGCGCGAGGGGCTGCTCAGGGTGGCGCGGCAGGACCCGGCGGTGCAGCAGGTGTTGGCACGCTTTCCGGATGCCGAGATCCTCGAGGTGAAGGAAGCTCCTGCGGCAGTGGAGACAGGCGGCGAGACTGTTGAAGAGGCCGGTCCGCTGGCCGATTGAGTGAGACAAGGGGAGAGTGATGAAGAATATCAGCGACATGATGAAACAGCTCCAGCAGATGCAGGCCAAGATGCAGGAGGTGCAGGCCAAGCTCGAAGCGATGACGATCGAAGGCAAGGCAGGCGGCGGGCTGGTATCGGTGCAGTTGAACGGCAAGGGGGCGCTGCGCGGCGTCGCGATCGATCCGAGCCTGCTGGTGGCAACCGAGAAGGAGATCCTCGAGGATTTGCTGGTCGCGGCCCATGCCGAGGCGCGCACCCGGATGGAGGAGGCGGTGGCCCAGGAGATGCAGTCGGTCACCGGCGGCTTTGCGCTGCCGCCGGGGTTCAAGCTGCCGTTCTGACGCATGAGCCGGCGCACGACAGGACCGGAGATCGATCGGTTGATCCAGCTGCTGGCGCGGCTGCCGGGGCTCGGTCCACGCTCGGCGCGGCGGGCCGCACTGTTCCTCATCAAGAATCGCGAGAAGCTGCTGGCGCCTCTGGCAGACGCTTTGGCGGAGGCTCACCGCAAGGTTGAGGTGTGCCGGGAATGCGGCAATGTCGATACGGTGACGCCATGCACGCTCTGCTCCGATCCGCGGCGCGACCGGACATTGCTCTGCGTGGTCGAGGAGGTCGGCGATCTGTGGGCGCTCGAGCGGTCGGGCGCGATGAACGGTCTCTATCACGTCCTTGGCGGCAGGCTGTCGGCCATCGACGGAATTCGCCCGGAGGATCTGGCGATCGACCAGCTGGTCGAACGGGCCTCCGGCGGGGCGGTCAAGGAGGTGGTCCTCGCCGTCAATGCCACGGTCGAGGGGCAGGCGACTGCCCATTTCATTACCGACCGCCTCAAGGAGCGCGGCATTTCAGTGTCGCGGCTTGCCCATGGCGTCCCGGTCGGCGGCGAACTCGATTATCTCGACGAGGGCACTCTGATCGCCGCCATGCGGGCCCGCCG
>JBIOYR010000115.1:0-31684 GCA_044870245.1 Aestuariivirgaceae bacterium
ACCTTCAACTGCATCACCATCGACAGCGACACCTCCACCAGCGACACCGTGCTGTGCTTCGCGACGGGTGCCGCGGCGGCGCGCGGCGCTCCGCCGATCAGGGATGCCGCCAGCGCGGAGGGCCGGGCCTTCGCGGCGGCGCTGCACGATCTGATGCTCGAGCTGGCGCTGTGGGTGGTGAAGGACGGCGAGGGGTTGACGAAGTTCGTCACCGTGAGCGTGGCAGGCGCCGAGAGTGACGCCGCGGCGCGCCGCATCGGCTTCGCCATCGCCAACTCGCCCTTGGTGAAGACGGCGATCGCCGGCTGCGACCCCAACTGGGGCCGCGTGGTCATGGCGGTCGGCAAGTCGGGCGAGGCCGCCGACCGCGACCGCCTGTCTATCCGCTACGGCGATATCGAGGTGGCGAGCGAGGGCGAGCGCGCTCCCACCTACGACGAGGAGAAGGTGGCGGCCTACATGCTGGGCCGCGAGATCGCCATCTCCGTCGACCTCGCACTCGGTGCGGGCAAGGCCACCGTGTGGACCTGCGACCTGACGCACGGCTATATCTCGGTCAATGCGGATTACCGGAGCTGATGCACCTTGAGGCCCTGCGTGGCGGGGTCTTCCCGTGCGGCTGCCCTCACCCTGGCCCTCTCCCCACTGACGCGGGGAGAGGGGAGTAATGGAGGCGGAGCCTCGAAGAAAGGCGCTTCTACATTGAGTCCTGGCCCTCGGCAGTGCGGTGTCCTACGGCCTCCTGCCTACTGCCTACTGCCGCACGAATTGACGGGCCGCGGCTTCCGCAGGAACATGGCCGGCCGAAAAGTTGACAAGCTGTCGGAGGCGACTCTTGCGGTTGCTCGCGCGTCTCATGGTCGCGGCGGCCCTTGCCCTGGCGCATCCCGCCGGGGCGATGGCGGAGCCCATTCATGTCGGCTACACCGCCGTCGGCGATTTTTTTCCTCTGTTCATCGCCAAGGAGGAAGGATTCTTCGCCAAACGTGGGCTTGATGTCGAGCCGGTGCTGGTGCCGCTCAATCCCATCATCCCCCAGGCGCTGATGGCCAATTCGCTGCAGATCGGCGGGGCCACGCCATCGATCTTCCTGCAGGCGGTCGATGGCGGCATCGACCTGGTGGCGATCGCCGGAGACACGGTGACCGGACCGGCCGTGTACCAGAACTCCGGGGTGGTCGCGCGGCCTGACAGCAACATCAATCGACCCGAGGACTTCCTTGGCAAGACGGTGGGAGTGCCCGGGATAGGCGCGTTCATGCATGTGCTGTTCAGGCATTGGCTGGCAGCGAAGGGCGTCGACGACAAACAGGTGACGTTCGTCGAGGTGGCGTTCTTCAACATGAGCGATGCGCTGCGAAGCCGCTCGGTCGATGCGGTGCTGACAGGTCAACCGGTATTGTCGCGGATCGAGGAGGCCGGCATCGGTCGGGTCGCCTTCCACTATATCGAGGATCTGCCGCCCGGGCAGAGCATCCTTCTCTTCGCCTCGATGCGCGGGTGGGCGGAGCAGAATGCGACGGCGGTCACGGCCTTCAAGGCGGCGATCGCCGAAGCCAGTCAATTCGCCCGGAGCCATCCCGACAAGACACGGGATCATGTCAGCAAATACACGAAAATGCCGTTGCCGCTGACACAGAAGGTGGCAATCGCCGACATAGAGCCGGAAATCAGGGAGGCCCAGCTTGCCTGGTGGATCGATATCATGCGGAAGAATGCTATGCTGGAGTCGCCAATCGACGTCAGCAAACTGATCTACCGTTGATTTCCGGGATGCCAGGAAAGCTCCAGATTCATCCATGGCAGCCACGAGCGGTGGCACAGGCGCCCGCCGCGGCTGGTCCGGTCATTGCGGCATCGGGCGTCTCGCTCGATCTCGGCGGCACGGCGATCCTGCGCGATATCGATCTCGCAGTCGCCTCCGGCGAGGTGGTGTGCAGCGTCGGCGCTTCCGGCTGCGGCAAGACCTCGCTTCTCAGATTGCTGGCGGGGCTGCTCCACCCGACCGACGGCCAGGTCAGCTATCACGGAAGCCCGGTGCGCCGGCCGCGATCGGACATCGCCTTCGTCTTTCAGGACTACGGCAAGGCCCTCCTGCCATGGCGGAATGCCGCCCAGAACGTGTCGCTGGCGCTCGAGGCCATCGGCGTGCCGAGGGCGGCGCGCGGCAGGCGCATCGAGGAGCTGCTTGCCAAGGTCGGCCTTGCCGGTCATGCGGCGAAGCTGCCACGCGAGCTGTCGGGCGGCATGCAGCAGCGGCTGCAGATCGCCCGCTGCCTGGCGCAGGAGCCATCGGTGCTGCTGATGGACGAGCCGTTCGGAGCGCTCGATGCGATGACCCGCCAGGCGCTGCAGGACGAGACGCTGGCCATCGCGGCGGCAAGCCGTGCCAGCGTCGTCTTCGTCACCCATGATCTCGACGAGGCGATCTATCTCGGGGACCGGGTGCTTGGTCTCGCCGGCGGCCCCGGCCGGATCGGCGAGACCGTGACGGTGCATCTGCCGCGGCCGCGCGACCAGCTGACAACGCGGGAAAATCCCGAGTTCGTCCGGTTGCGGCGGGCGCTCCACGATTTCATCGGCACGGTCCAGAGCGACCGTCAGGCGCGGTGACGGCGCAGCGCCGGCCGCTCCGCTTCAACTGGCGCGGGCTGGTGCCGCCCCTCATCTTCCTGCTGGCTGCCGAGCTCATCGCCAAGGCGGGCACGATCGAGCGCGATGCATTCGCGGCGCCGAGCGCCGTCGTCAAGGCGGCGGCCCGGACGCTGTACAGCGGCGCAGCGCTCAGCGCGACCGGCGAAACCTTGATCACCGCCGGCGCGGGCCTTCTGCTCGGCCTTGTCATCGGGCTCCTTGCCGGGATTCCGCTGGGTCTGTTCCGGCGCGCCGACCTTCTGATGATGGTTCCGATGGAATCGACCCGCCCGATTCCGCCGGTCGCGGTCATTCCGTTGTCGCTGCTGATCTTCGGCTTCGGCTACCGCATGGAAATCGCGGTGGTGGCGTTCGCCGTCATCGGGCCGATCTTCCTGCTGACGCGGTCGGCAATCCGCGGCATCGAGCCGCAATTGCTGGAGGTGTCGCATGCCCTCGGGCTCGGCCTCGTCGCGCGGGTCACCAAGATCGTGCTGCCGGCGATCCTGCCGCGGATCTTCGTCGCCTTCCGGATCGCGCTCGGCATCGCGCTGGTGATTGCCGTCACCGTCGAGATCACGGCCAATCCGCTCGGTCTCGGCTATGCCTTGACGATCGCGCAGCAATCGCTCCAGCCCGACCTGATGTTCGCGATGCTCCTGTGGATCGGGCTCCTCGGGTGGTCATTGAACGCGCTGCTGCTCTGGACGGAATCGCGGCTCTTCGGAGCAGCCGCATGAGCCGGCGGGAACGGCTGCTGTGGTCAATGGCGAGCATCGGCCTTGCCGTGCTTCTCGTCATGGCGATGGCGCAGGTCGCCGAGATGCGGCTGGTGTCGCCGGTCTTCCTGCCGCCGCCGCAACGCATCTGGGTGGCGCTGACGAAAGGAGTGACGACGGGAAATCTCGCCGCGATGTCCCTTGCCACGATCCGGCATATGGCGGTCGGGCTCACCCTCGCCGTCTGCCTCGGCATCGGGCTCGGCGCGATGATCGGAACATCGGCCCGCGCGCGCGCCTATCTCATGCCGACATTGGACTTCCTGAGGCCGTTCCCATCCTCGGCGATCATCCCGGTCACCATTGCCTTTTTCGGCCTCACCGAGACGATGATGATCACGGTCATCGCCTTCGGATGCCTGTGGCCGATCCTTCTCGGAACCATTCACGGATTCGTCACGGTCGAGCCGCGGCTCAATGATGTGAGCCGCGCGCTTGGCCTGTCGCGGCGCAGCGCGATGATCAAGATCGCCTTTCCCCATGCGATGCCCGACATTCTCGGCGGCATGCGGATCGCGCTGACGATGGCGTTGATCCTGGCGACGGTCGGGGAGATGCTGACCGGGCGCAACGGCCTTGGGCAAGCGATCCTGCTGGCGTCGCGGTCGTTCCGGACGGCCGATCTCTATGCCGGGATCATCCTGCTCGGAGTGATCGGCTTTGCGAGCATGCTGATCTTCGATCGGCTCGAGCGGCGGCTGCTGCGCTGGCGCTCATGAAGGGGCCGGATGGTGGTCGCGGGAGCGCCGCAGTGTCTGCGAGGGGTTTTCGCCGAAGCGAATGCGATATGCCTGGGCGAACTCGCCGAGATGGCCGAAGCCGCATTCATAGGCGATCGATGTTGTGGTCTGGCCGGCCAGCGACGCGCTGAGCATGCGGTGGGCGAGATCGAGCCTACAGTCGCGCAGGAATTGGTGCGGCGTGGTGTCGAGATGCTTGCGAAAGCCTGATTGCAGATGGCGCGGGGTGATCCCAAGCTCCCGGGCCATTTCGGCCACCCGGATCGGCTCGGCGACGCAGGCACGGATCATTTCGCAGGCGCGCTGCACATGGGCCGGACCCGGATCGGACTGCCTCGCGGGCGGCTCGCCGCATAGCGGCAGACCGAACAGACTGACGAGCCCGTGCAAAAGTATCTCGTCGTAGGATGCCCGCAACAATTCGTTCGGCGGCGCGTGCTGGTGCCAGATGAAATTGACCGCGCGGCGAAAATTTCTCCCAGCCACCGTCGAGAGATCCACCTTAACCTGGGCTCGTACCAGTTTCGTCCCTGCTTCTCCGAAGGCCTGAAACTGCTCGAGGAAGTCGCCTCGGGAAATCAGAACAACGAATCGCGCAGCAGCAGAAGACGATTCGAAGAAGCCGTCATCGGGGCCTGCCGCTATTGCAGCATCGCCGCGGTTGCTCACGATCTCTCCACGGCGAGTGCTCATGAGACTTTGACCTCGTTCCGAAAGGACCACCATCAGCCGGCTAGCCGGGCCCGGTCCGCAAGACCGAACCGAGCTGCTTATCGCATGGGCAAGTCGAATACGGCCAAGTTCCATTTCAGTTCGACTGAAATGAAAGTCGGATGTTCGGCCCAGCGGCGTGATTTTGCGGATCGAGGTACCGGTAAGTCGATTGAGATAATCCGACAATTGGTCAGGATCGCGGGTCTGCAATCGCTCGGTGATCCAACTCGCTGCCGGGCCGGTCGCGGTCTCGGCCTTGGTCAATGTTCTCCTTTAACCTCGCACGATGGACTGTATGCTCATCGTCAAGCGTGGCGGAAGCGGTTCCCATCAGGCATATTTGCACGAACCCATTAGGATGGCTGATAACAGCCGTCAAGGTCGCACGGGACCGGGATGACGGAGCTCTATTTCGAGGACTTTGCGGTCGGCCAGGTCTATGGCTCGCCGCGGCGGCGGATCGAGGCCGAGCGCATCAAGAGCTTCGCCCGCGAATTCGACCCGCAGCCGTTCCATCTGGACGAAGCCACGGCACGCGACACGTTCTTCGGCGGGCTGGCGGCAAGCGGCTGGCATACCGCAGCGCTCACCATGAGCCTGCTTGTCTACAGCGCGCTCACGCCGGCCGGCGGTGTCATCGGCGGGGGGTGCGACGAATTGCGCTGGCCACGACCGGTGAGGCCAGGCGACGAGCTCAGGGTCGAAAGCGAGGTGCTCGAGGTCCGCCCATCGAAATCGCGTCCCGATATCGGTTTCGTCAAGGTGCGCACAACCACCTACAACCACAAGGACGAGGCCGTGCAGGTGATGGTGTCCAACCTCGTCGTGCCCCGCCGTCCCGAACATCTGTCAAATTCCTGACAGTGTTATCGGGCCAAAGTGTTCCGGTATAGGTTCGGCGTCTCGCTTCAAGGAGAACACCATTGTCCCCTCCTCCAGATCCATCACAAATTTTCCAGATCGGCATGGGCTTCTTCGCCTCGAAGGTGCTGCTGAGCGCCATCGAGCTTCAGGTCTTCACGAGGCTCGCCAAAGCGCCCGCCACCTGCCGGGAGCTCGTGCAATCGCTGGCACTGAATGGCCGCGGCGCGCAGGATTTTCTCGACACGCTGGTGTCGCTCGGGCTCATCGAGCGGCAAGGCAATGGCGAGGGCGCGCGCTATTCCAACAGCCCGCAGGCGGCGATGTTTCTCGACCGCGCCAGCCCGCATTACATGGGCGGCTTCCTCGAAATGGCGAATGCCCGGCTCTATCGGTTCTGGGGGAATCTCACGGAAGCGCTGCGCAGCGGCAAGCCGCAAAACGAGATCAAGGACGCGGATGGCCAGGGGCTGTTCGAGGCGCTTTATTCCGACCAGCAGCGGCTCGAGAATTTTCTCGCGGCCATGGCGGCGGTCCAGCGAGGCAATTTCGCAATTCTCGCCGAGACATTCGATTTCTCGAAACATGGCAGCATGTGCGACGTCGGGGGCGCGAGCGGGGCTCTCGCGATGGCGGTGGCGCGCCGCCACCCGCGCGTCACCTGCATCAGTTTCGACCTGCCGCAGGTCACCCCCGTGGCGCGCCGCGCCATCGCCGCAGAGGGCCTGAGCGAGCGGGTCATCCTCAAGGAGGGCAGCTTCTTCGTTGACCCGCTGCCCATGGCGGATGTCATCACCATGGGCAACATCCTTCATGATTGGGGGCTTGACGCCAAGCGGATGCTGATCCGCAAGGCTTACGAGGCGCTGCCGCCGGGCGGCGCGTTCATCGCGATCGAGAATGTGATCGACGATGATCGCCGCAAGAACACTTTCGGGCTGCTGATGTCGCTCAACATGCTGGTCGAGACCAATGACGGCTTCGATTATACCCATGCGCAGTTCCGGAGCTGGTGCCTCGAGGCAGGCTTCCGCGCGACCGAGCTCATGCCGCTCGCCGGCCCGGCCAGCGCCGCGATCGCCCATAAATGAACCTCCATGGGAAATTGCTCGAACGGCAGGCGGCGGGGCGGCCCGTCACGATCGGGCTGATCGGGGCCGGCAAGTTCGGCACCATGTTCCTGTCGCAGGTGCGGGTCACCGAGGGCATGCATCTCGTCGGTGTCGCCGACCTCGATGTGGGCCGCGCCCGCAGCCAGCTCGCGACCGCCGGCTGGCCGGCGGAGGCGTATGATGCGCGCTCGCTCGACCAGGCGGTCAAGTCCGGCGGCACGCATGTCGGCGACGATGCATCGGCGCTGATCGCCCATCCGGCGGTCGAAGTGATCATCGAGGCGACCGGCGACCCGCGGACCGGCATCCGCTTCTGTCTTGCCGCAATCGACCAACGCAAGCATATCGTCATGGTGAATGTCGAGGCCGATGCGCTGGCCGGGCCGCTGCTGGCCGAGCAAGCACGGCGGGCGGGCGTGGTCTACAGCCTCGCCTATGGCGACCAGCCGGCGCTGATCTGCGAGCAGGTGGACTGGGCGCGGGCCGCCGGGTTCCAGGTGGTCGCGGCCGGCAAGGGCACCCGCTATCATCCGACCTATCATCAATCGACACCCGACACGGTGTGGGAGATCCTCGACAAATATCTGAGGATCGACGAGCGCCAATCGATCAATCCGAAAATGTTCAATTCCTTCATCGACGGCACGAAATCGGCCATCGAGATGACGGCGGTGTGCAACGCCACCGGGCTCAAGGCGCAGAGCAACGGGCTTGGCTTTCCGCCAGCCTCGCGCTTCGAGCATGCGGAGATCTGCAAGCCGCGCTCGGCGGGCGGGGTGCTGGAGGAAGCCGGCGTCACCGAGGTGACCTCGTCGGTCGATCGCGACGAGAGGGACGTGCCGCATCATCTCGCGATGGGCACCTATGTGGTGGTCGAGGCGGCAAGCGATTATGCGCGGCGCTGCTTCAGGGAATATCATCTGCTGCCGGACCGGAGCGGCACCTATGCCGCTCTCTATCGACCGATCCACATGATCGGGCTCGAGCTTGGCATCTCGGTCGCCTCGGTGGCCTTGCGCGGCGAGCCGACCGGCGCGCCGATCCTGTTCCAGTCGGATGTGGTGGCGACGGCAAAACGCGACCTGAAAGCCGGCGAGGTCCTCGATGGCGAGGGCGGGTTCTGCGTGTGGGGCAAGCAGACGCCGGCCGCGACGTCGCTGGAGCAAGGCTATCTGCCGCTCGGCCTCGCCAGCGAGGTTCGCCTCCTCAACGACAAAGCGGCGGGGGAAAGGCTCGGCTGGCGCGATGTGGCATTGGACCCGAACGACCCGGCGGTTCGGTTGCGCCGCGCGATGGAGGCGGCTTTCACGCCGCGACAGGGCAAGAAAGTGCCGGTTCCGGACTGATCTCAACACCCCGGCCTGATCAATCCGTCACCGGCTTTCGCCCCCGGCGAAAAGTTAGTCACCGCTTCCGAACAGGGAGGAAGGAAGGGTACTCGTTCGGTGACGTCCGCCATTTTGCATGATCGCGGCCGCCGCGCTATCGGCGCTGCGAATCGGCTGTCGGAAATGCGAAGACTGCCGATGATTTTTTTTGTGACGCGAGTCACGCGCTAGTAAATTCCGGGGATAAGCCGTGCTGTATGGCGCCGATAAGCGTCATATTCGGCACCAAAATGGCTGGCGAGGAGCTTCTCCTCGGCGCTGATGCGCCCGAGGACCACGATGGTGGTGGCCAGGGTCAGCAGCAATCCGACGCCGGAGCGAAAGGCGAGCCCCCAGCCGAGCGAGGTGAGCAACAGCCCGAGATAGCTCGGATGGCGGATCACGCCGTAAATCCCGTCAGTGACGAGGCGGTGCTCGGGCTGGATCGCCACCAGGCCGCTGAAACGATGGCCGAGCACGAAGACGGGCCAGAGCCGCAGCGCACCGCCCAGCGAAAAAAGGGCGACGCCGATCCAGCGGATGGTCTCGCCATCGATGGTCCAGAAATCGATCCGATCGGTGTAGGCCGGCAGGAAGGCCTCGAGGAGGCCGATGACCGCGAGCGCCGGGATGACCCAGCGGTTGCCGCGGTCCTCGCGCTCGCCAGGGCTCAGATTGCCGCTGCTCTGGGTGGCGACCAGCGCCATGATGAACAGCGCAATCGTCAGGACGATCAGCGGCGGATGGGAGAAGAAGGCAACGAAGCCGCCGGCGCCGATGATGGCGAGGGCGAGATAGCCCAGGGTGCTGATCAGGATCGATTTGGTCAGCCGGTCGCGCGACATTGGAACAGCCCGGTCAATGCTCCAGCGGAGAGCATCCTATATGTCGAAATCCTGTCTGGTGAACAGCGGGTGAAGGGTGATGCCGCGCGCCGCCAGGTTCTCGGTGGCGCCCTCCTGGCGGTCGATGACCGACAGGGCCTTGCCGACGGTCCCGGCAAAGCCGGCGCGCTTCATGCGCTCCAAGGTCTCGAGCATGGAGCCGGCGGTGGTGGTGACGTCGTCGATCAGCAGCACCTCGCCATCCTTGGTCATGAAGCCGTCGACCAACTCCTCGGCGCCGTGCTTCTTGGCCTCCTTGCGGACGAAGAAAGCCTGGACCGGGTATCCGGCGAGGAAGCTCCGGGCGCTGACCGCGGCCACGATCGGCACCGCGCCCTGGACCATGCCGCCGAGACAGCTCAGGCGATGGTCCTTCATGAAGTCGACAACGAGGTCGGCGATGAGGCTCGCTCCCTCGGGGTGCAGGGTGGTTTGGCGAAGCTGGAACAGATAGGTGCTCTTGCGGCCGGAGGACAGGGTGAAGTCGCCGCGCAGAATGGACTGCTCGGCAATGATGGCGCGGAGCCGCTGCCAGCGCTCGTTCCGCATTCCTGTCGTCAAGCTTCTCGTTCCCGTCGGACCGCCAAGAGAGCTGAACTACTATCCCAGCCAAGGGCGGGCCACAAGTTTCAATCGTGCTCAGTCGCGGCCCACGGATTCTATCGGAAAAATGAGGCGCCGGCTCAGGCAGAACGATCGATCGTGAGAAGCACTGCGCCAGCACTCGACCGCTTGGCAGTCGCGACCGCTTGTCGCGCAGCGCTTCTCACCGATCCCCCCGGACAGCCTTCCAGCCCGACCGTGCCGCCACCGTTTCGGCCGGCAACCCCGCGCTGAACAACACCAATTCGATGGAACCGGTCAAGCGATAAGTCCAAAAAAATATCCAGCTAAAACAATTATTTATGACTTCGCAGCCGATGATAATCGATCTGTCAAATCTTATGGAAATCCTTCCCGCGTCCGCGCAATTTCCTTTGCGTGATGGTCAGGCTCTTCTCGGAATTCTGCTTGATATGGCCGATGCGGGAGGCTTGCTTCCCGGCCGATGCGAGAATGCGCAGCACGTCGTCGGCAACCTGCTCGTCGACGACATAGCAGAAGCCGATGCCCATATTGTAGACGCGGTACATCTCCTCGTCGCTGACGCCGCCCAGGCGTTGGATGACATCGAAGACCGGCGGCGGCGGCGGCAAGCGATCGACGACATATTCGACCGTTGCCTCCATGCGCAGGAGATTGAGCAGGCCGTCGCTGGTGATGTGGGCGAGCGCCTTCACGCCGTCGCCCAGCCGCATGACATCGATCGACTCCCGGACATAGATGTGGGTGGGCTTGAGCAGCTCCTCGCCCAAGCTGATGCCGATCTCGTCAAGGACCTGATCGAGCGAGAGGCGCGCCTTGTCGAGCAGCACCTTTCGCGCAAGCGTCAGGCCATTGCTGTGGACGCCGTTGCTCGCCACGCCGATGATGACGTCGCCGGGCTTGATGGTGCGGCCGATGCGGATCTGATCCAGCGCGACATGGCCGATCGCCGTCCCCACCAGATCGAAACCGACGCCTTCGCTGGCGCCATGGATCATGCCGGGCAATTGCGCGATCTCGCCGCCGGCAATCGAGATGCGCGCCTCCTTGGCGCCTTCCGCCAGCCCGATGGCTATCTCCTCGAGAAAATCGGGAGCGGCGGTCTCAACGGCAATATAGTCGACAAGCGAGACCGGCGTCGCGCCTACGCAGAGAATGTCGTTGACGTTCATGGCGATGCAATCGATGCCGATCGAGTCGTATTTGCGCAGCATCTGAGCGATCAACGCCTTCGAGCCGACGCCATCGCAGGAAAAGGCGATCCCCTGCCCCGCGACCTCGATCACATTGGCATAGTGGCCGAAGGAGAGATGGACGGCGCCGGTCAGCCCCGGCGGGACAGTCCAGGTCGAGGCGATCCGCGCCGTCAGCAGGCTCAAGCCCGCCTCGGCCTTGTCGGTGCTCACCCCGGCAGATTCATAGTCGATCGGCGCCGCAGCGGGGTCAGTCGGCGGATTTGCCATGCGGAAGTCCTTCGCGCTCGAGCCGAACCACTGTTCTCTCCCGAGTGCATCACCCGAACCGCCTCATGAAGTCAAGGCAGCGAAAGTGCCGGCTCCGGACTGACCGAAAACCCCCCGGCCCAGATCAGCCCGTCACCGGCTTTCGCCCCCGGCTTACGCATGATGTGGAGACCACATCGACCTCGTCGCCGCCCCCTACGAGGAGAAGATACGCAATCGGCAACGCGCGGGCACTCTGCCGCGGCCGGCGAGGGCGCGCTATCGTCCGGGCGAACACGCTGTCGGAAATGCGAATTCGGCGATAAAAATCATCCGGGCACTCGCGTCCCAGTTCCGTCGCGAAAGCCACGGGTCGGGTCGTCATCGGGGTCGGGGGTGCCTTCAGCCGGCCGGATGGCGTCTGGAACATTGCGCAGGTTCACGCGAATGCGTGTCCAGGTCGACGAACGTCCCCGCATGGCGTCGACCAGCACGTCATCGACCGCGAGATATCCGGCGGCCTCCGGGTGGCGCTGCTTCCAGCGTTCAAGGCCGGCAAGGGCGGCCGCCCGATCGGGCGACTTGGCGATGACGATCAGCGGCATCCGGGTTCGCGGCGGCTTGCCCGGCCGCTTGGCGCGCGACGGCGCCACCCGCTTCGGCTCGCCTTCCATCTTGCGGTATTGGGGGGGCCAGGGGGCATCGCCGAGGCCGGCCGCCTCGTCGCGCTCTGCGAGCTCGAGCAACGGCTCCAGCGATCCGACAGCGTCATCCATCCCGCCATGGGGATCGCCAATCGCGGCGAAGCGCTGCGGCATGGTCAACACGGTGAAATCGGCGGGGTCGCAATCCGGCACCTCGTCCCAGGTCAATGGGGCGGAGACTCGCGCATCGGGCAGCGGCCGCACCGAATAGGCCGAGCAGGTGGTCCGATCCTTGGCGTTCTGGTTATAGTCGAGAAACACGCCGCGGCGCTCCTCCTTCCACCATTTGGAGGTCGCCACCCCGGGCATCCGCCGCTCGATCTCGCGCGACAGGGCAAGGGCCGACCGCCGCACCTCGGCGAAGGTCCAGCGCTGCTGAATGCGGACATTGACATGCATGCCGCGTGAGCCGCTGGTTTTCGGCCAGCCGGTCAGGCCAAGCTCCGCCAGCAGCCCGCGAACCTCGAGCGCGACGCGGCGGATGTCATTCCAGCCGATCCCGGGCGTCGGGTCGAGATCGATCCTGAGCTCGTCAGGATGATCGAGGTCGCCGCGGCGCACCGGATGGGGATGCAACTCCATGCAACCGAGATTGACGACCCAGGCAAGGCCGGCGGCATCGTCGACCACGATCTCCTCGGCGGTGCGGCCGGAGGGGAAGGCGAGGGTGACGGTGGAGAGCCACTCGGGACGCCGGGCGGGGGCGCGCTTCTGGTAAAAGGGCTCGCCCTCGGCACCGTCGACAAAGCGCTTGAGAACCAGCGGGCGATCGCGAATGCCGGCCAGTGCGCCCGGCGCCACCGCGAGAAAGTAACGAACGATGGCGAGCTTGGAGAGCTTCGCCGCCTTGGTGAAATAGGGCTTGTCGGGATGGGTGATGGCGACCTCGCGGCCATCGATGGTCAGGACCATCGCGTCGGGTTCCTTGGCCAAATTTGTGGCACCTCCTGCTGCTGACACTCTACCCAAGCAACTCAGCCTTGTTGCTGCCGTATTGAGACCCTTGCCTGCCAATTCGACTGTAACAATTTCGACATAAGCATTGCTGATCCTGCGGCATAAAATCATCAACGCTCCTTTTTAGCGTTTTCGCACGCCGCAGCTGACGCTTTTCTGCCCAAAACGATGCGCCTATAAGCCTTCTCGATGAGGCCATAAGCGCGATACTCTGCTCCATGCTCGCGAAGGATCGGCAGTCACTCCCCGATGACGAGCCCGTTGCCAACGGGAGGGCGACGTCTTGGCAGAACAAGGTCTTCGCGACCTCCGATCCCGACGAGCTCGTCCATCATCTCAATACCCAAACCCATCACAAGGTCTCGAGAGTCACGCCACTGCAAAGGGGCGACGCGTTTTCCTTCACTCGCATCGCGATGAACCTTGGCCGGATCGAGCTGGCCCAGGGCAGGAGCACCGCCCTTCATATGGAGGCCGAGGCGACCTGCCTGACCTTTGTCGTGTCCGAGACGGGTCGCAGTGTCATCAAGTTTCGCGATGTCGAGTACCGCAGTGATCGCGGCGATACAGCTTTGGTGAACAACTCCCATTTTGGCGTCTTTCAGACCTCGGCCGACGACACGCGTTTCGTCATCCAGCTCGATCAGCAGCATGTCCTGGATCAGCTTTCGGCCAACACGAGGCCAAATACCTCGATAGTCTCTGTCCCATTCGGCCTCGACCTGTCGACGCCGCTTGGAGCCAATTTCCGCCGCGCCGCGAATTTCATCTGGCAGCAGCGCACCCCGCCGACCGCGCTGCTGCGCGCGGCGTTCGACGAGATTCTGCTGCAGGGTGTCGTCAGCATGCTCACGCCAATTGTATCCGGAGACATGGCCGGCGCGCCCGATCCCGGACCTGCCCATCTGAAACGGGCCTGCGAGCTGATCCGCGCCAATGTCGCCGAGCCGGTGCGGATCGCCGATCTCGCTCTGCAGCTCGGCATCACCCCGCGTCATTTGCAGGCCGGCTTCCGCCAGCATCTCGGCACCACGCCGCATCGCTTCCTGCGCGACTGCCGGCTCGACGAGGCCAACCGCCGGCTCAGCACCGCCAAGGCCGGCATCACCACCACGGCGATCGCCTATGATTGCGGCTTCGGCCATCTTGGCGAGTTCGCCCAGAGCTACCGTCTGCGCTTCGGCGAGAGCCCGTCGGAAACCCTGAGACGGTCGCGGCATGCTTCCTGAGGATCCGAAGGACCAGCCCTTGCCGGGCGCCACATCCTCATGGGCGAAGAAAGTCTTCACGACCTCCGATCCCGACGAGCTTGCCCATCATTTCAACGGCGAAGCATCCGTCACTGTGGATAGGATCGTCCCGCTCGACAGCAAGGTTCCCTTTGCCTTCACCCGGGCCGAGATCGACTTTGGCCGCATCCGGCTGACCCAAGGCAAGAGCACCGCTTTCCATATGGTTGGGTATTCGACCTGTCTGACGCTGAACATTTCCGAAGCGGGCAGCTGCATTATCAAAGGCCTCGGCAAGGGTCGTGCAATGGAGATCGGGAGCCATCGCGGCGACAATGTCGTGGCAGGAGGGTGGACCAACACGCACGGGGTGTTCGAGACGTCGCCCGATGGCATGCGTTTCGTGATCCGGCTCGATGAGCAGCGTATCATCGACCAGCTGGCGGTCGTCGACGGTTTGAGAAAGAGAGTACCGGAAGGCGCAATCTGTCTTGACCTGTCAACACCGTTGGGGGCCAATTTCCACCGCGCCATCAACTTCATCTGGCAGCAGCGCACCCCGCCGAGCGCGCTGCTGCGCGCCGCCTTTGACGAAATCCTGCTGCAGGGCGTCGTCAGCCTTTTGACCCCGGTCGTTTCCGACGGCATGGCGCGCCCGACCGATCCCGGGCCCTCCCATCTGAAACGGGCCTGCGAGCTGATCCGTGCCAATGTCACCGAGCCGGTGCGGATCGCCGAGCTGGCGACGCAGCTCGGCATCACCCCGCGTCATCTTCAGGCCGGCTTCCGCCAGCATCTCGGGACGACGCCGCAGCGCTTCCTGCGCGACTGCCGGCTCGACGAGGCCAACCGCCGGCTCACCACCGCCAGGGCCGGCACCACCACCACGGCGATCGCCTATGATTGCGGCTTCGGCCATCTCGGCGAATTCGCCCAGAGCTACCGCCTGCGCTTCGGCGAGAGCCCGTCGGAAACCCTGCGGCGGTCGGTCGGCCGCGCCTGATCCTGCCTCCATATTCAGCCATGTCCAGTCAGGCGACTGATAAGTGGCGATCTGCCAGGATGTTGCCCTTTTCGCGGCATACGGCATAGCAGCGTTCGACGGGTGGGACTTTCCAGCGAGGATTGGGTGAATGGCCCGAGCCGTGGGGTTCTTTCTTATTGTGATCGGGCTCATCGCGGGCCGATCCGATGGCGTGAGGGCTGCCGGCCCATCGGCTCAGCTGACCGCGATGATCACCACCGCGGCGGCGGAGCACGGGGTGCCCGAGGCACTGCTTCACCGGATCATCAAGCGCGAGAGCAATTACAATGCCCGCGCCTTTCATGGCGGCCATTGGGGGCTGATGCAGATCAAATACGAGACGGCGCGCAGCATGGGCTATCGCGGTCCGGCGGCGGGGCTGCTCAATCCCGAGACCAATCTGCGCTTCGGCGGGCGCTATCTCGCCGGCGCCTATCTGGTGGCCGGCGGCAACAGCGAGCGGGCGGTGCGACTCTATACGAGCGGCTATTATTACGAGGCCAAGCGCAAGGGTCTGCTCGAGGCGACGCGGCTGAAGGTCGGAGGAAAGGGCCCGTGAGCGGCGCTGCCCATGTCGTGCTTGCCCATCCGGAACCGCAATCCTACAACGGCCATCTCGCACGTCTCGCCGCCGACACACTGGCGGCGCAAGGCTTCGGCGTCACCTTCTCCGATCTCTATGCCATGGGCTTCGATCCGTGCGAGCGGGCCGAGCATTATGAAGGCCGGCGCGACCCGTCGCGCTTCGATGTGCAAGCGGAGCAGCACCACGCGTCGGACGAAGGCACGATCCCGGCGATCGTCGGCGACGAGATCGCTCGGCTCGACCGCGCCGATCTCCTGGTGCTGCAATATCCGATGTGGTGGCACCTGCCGCCGGCCATGCTGAAGGGCTGGATCGATCGCGTCTTCATCTATGGCGAGGTCTATGCCAGCCGGAAGCGCTTCGAGAACGGGCGGTTCGCCGGCAAACGCGCCATGCTGTCGCTGACGGTCGGCACCAATGCCGACACCTATGCCTTCAACGGCCGCAGCGGCGATATCGATCTCCTGTTGTGGCCGGTCCAATTCTCGCTCGCCTATGTCGGCTACACGGTCCTTGCGCCCTTCATCGCCTATGGGGTCGAGGCGGGCCTTCGCTATTCCGATCCGGCGGTCGTCGAGGCCAGGCTGAAGGGCGTCGCCGAGGACTTTCGACAGGCGCTCATCGATGTCGACCGGCGGCCCGTCATTCCCTTCAACCGAATGGCGGAGTGGCAGCCATCGGGGCGGATTTCCGGGGATACACCGGTTTACTCGCCTTTCATCCGGCACCGCCAGAAACTCGATCTGGCGTGAAGCCGAAAGCCGCCTATTCCCTCGGCGCCGGTTTCCCCTTACCCTAGTCATCACTTCGTCATGGCACTGGGAGGGGTTATGACCGACCAACAATCACGCGTCAGCGAGGACGTGAAGGTCCTCCACGAGATGGGCTATGCGCAGGAGCTGTCACGCCGCATGGGCGCGTTTCAGAACTTCGCCATATCCTTCGCCATCATCTGCATCGTTGCCGGCGGACTGACAGCATTTCCGGCAGCATTGAGCGCCGGCGGCGGGGCTGCCATCGGCATCATGTGGGTGGTCGGCAGCATCTTCGCGCTGGTCGTGGCCGTCGCAATGGGCCAGGTCGCCTCGTCCTATCCGACCGCCGGCGGCATTTATCACTGGGCCTCGATCTTCGGCGGCCGCGGCTTCGGCTGGGCGGCGGCATGGTTCAACCTGCTCGGGCTCATGTTCGTCGTGTCGTCGGTGAACTGGGGCCTGTTCAACCTTTTCCGCGATCTGTTCCTCGCCCAGGTGGTGGGCATGGACGTCACCAACTGGGTGCCTTCGGGCGAGTTCTCGACCGGCTGGTGGATGCAGACCGTCTTCATCACCCTGGTCACCGCCGTGCAGGCGCTGCTCAACCACCGCTTCCTCAGGCTGACCACCATCGTCACCGATTTCAGCGGCTATCTCATCTTCGCCACCGCCATCGTCCTGACGCTGGCGCTCCTCGCCTTCGCGCCGTCGCTCAATTTCGGCCGGCTGTTCACCTACACCAACTTCACCGGCGCGGCCGGCGGCGATGTCTGGCCGCAGGCGACGGTGATGATGTATGTGCTGGGCCTCGGGCTCTTGCACGCGGTCTACACCATCACCGGCTTCGACGCCTCGGCCCATACGTCGGAAGAGACGCGCAACGCCCAGGTCGAAGTGCCCAAGGGCATGATCCGCTCGGTGTGGTGGTCGGGACTCTTCGGCTACGTCATGGTCTGCGCCATGGTGCTGGCGCTGCCCGATCAGACCGATCCGGCGACCAACACGGTGGTCGACGGCGTCGCCGCCGGCGCCAAGCAGGGCTGGAACTCGTTCAACTGGCTGATGACGGTCACCGCCATGCCGTTCATCCTCAAGGCGGCGATCATCGTCGGCATCGTCGTCTCGAACTTCCTCTGCGCGCTCGCCGGGCTCACCTCCTGCTCGCGCATGATGTACGCCTTCGCCCGCGATGGCGGCCTGCCTTTCTCGAACGTCCTGCGCCATGTCGACCCGCATCTGAAAACCCCCGGCGCGGCGATCTGGGTCGGCGGCGTGCTCGCCATCGTCGCCACCCTCTATGGCGGCGCCTTCCTGGTCCTGTCCACCGGCTGCGCGGTGTTTCTCTATCTCAGCTATCTCTTCCCGATCGCCGCGGCGATGAAGGCGGAGCTCTCCGGCGGCTGGTCCAACAAGGGACCGTTCAATCTCGCCGGCCTGTCGATCCCGATCGCGGCGCTGGCGGTGATCGGCTGCGCCGTGCTGATCTTCGTCGGCGTTCAGCCGCCGCAGGAAAAGGTCGGCTATCTGATCGTGGTGATGCTCGTCGCGCTCACCGCCTTCTGGTTCACCATGGAGGGCAACCGCCCGATCGGCGCGCTGTTCGGTGTGATCACCGTCGGCATCGTCTATTATTTCTCGGGCAATCTCGCCGTCACGGTGATTGCGGCGATCATCGTCGCCATCCTGCTCTTCGTGTTGCATGACAAGCGGTTCAACGGGCCGCCGATCGGCGAGGAGATCAAGCGGCGCCAGGCGGCGATCGCCGCGGCCGAGAAGGCGATCTCGGCAGCGAGTTGACGATGCTGCAATACGACTTCACCGGCCGCGTCGCCGTGGTGACGGGCGCGGCCGGCGGCATGGGCCAGGCGGTGGCACGCGGCATCCTCACTGCCGGCGGCGCGGTGGCGATGATCGACGTCAAACCGGGGCCCGAGGAACTGGAGCGCTTCGGCGAGCGTGCGTTCTATGCCCAAGGCGACCTCACCGAGGAGACCTTCGTCAGGCGCACCGTCGATGCCGCGGCGCAGCGCTTCGGGCGGCTCGACTATCTCGCCAATGTCGCCGGCGTGCTGTGGTTCGGCCGCGACGCGTCGCTGCTCGACATGGATCTTGCGATCTGGGACCAGGTCTTCGCCATCAACCTCAAGTCCATGGTCCACACCGCCCGTGCGGTCGTGCCCCATATGCGCAAGGCCGGCGGCGGCGCCATGGTGCATTTCTCGACCATTCAGTGCCTCAGGGGCGATCCCGTCCCGCAGGATGCCTATTCGACGTCGAAGGCCGGCGTCGGAGCGCTGTCGCGCTCGCTCGCCATGCAGCTCGCGGCCGATGGGATCCGCTCCAACGCCATCTATCCCGGGCCGACGTTGACGCCGATGCAGGAGCGCTGGAACACCGCGGAGAAGATCGCCGCCGTCGGACGCTGGGTGCCGCTGGGGCGGGTGGCGAATCCGGAGGACCTGGCCAACCCGGCGCTGTTCCTGCTGTCCGATGCCGCCTCCTACATCACCGGCATCGATCTCGTGGTCGACGGCGGCGTGCTGCTGAAATCGTGACGGCGCTGTGCTGTTTGAGACAGCCCGCTTCATCGAATCGGGTAAGCGATATCCGTCCTTCGAGAGCGGGAGACATGGATGGATACCGGCTTCACCCGTCTGCTTCGTCCACTGGCCGATGTCGAATCGCTGCTGCGTCGCGAGCTAACCTCATCCGAGGGGCAGGCTCCGGGCCGAGCGAACCGGCGTGACGTGCTGCTTTCCACTCTTGCCGCGTTGCCGGTGATCGAGAAGTCCGTCCCCCCGACCAGAGATGCAATCACCGCGGCCATTGACGAAAAACTTGGTGAGGCGGAGTTCAGGACGTTGTTGTGGCGGGCCGATGCGCACGATCCGGCAATAGTCAATGGCTTTGACGCACAGGGTTTTACCCCGCTCACGCTTGCTGCACTCAGGGGAGACTGCGACCGTCTGAATCTTCTGCTGACATGTTCCCAGAAGATCGACGTTGACCAGCCTGACCAGCGCGGCAACACGCCGCTGATCATCGCCGCAGCAAAGGGCAACTATGGTATCCTACGCCGCCTGCTCGCAGCCCATGCCGATGTCACGCGGGAGAATGCCGACGGCTGCAGTCCTTTGCAAATGACACTTCAGTGCTGGGACGACCACGACAGAGTCGTTTACACCCTGACCTTGGAAGCGCAGCTGGAGGCGCTTCAGAGCATGATGGAGAAGGGAGGAAAGTTGGAGCAAGGAGCCCGCACGATCCTCGAGGCTGCCTATCGGAAGGCTCCAGCTGACGTGCAAGCTGAGAAAACGAGGATCGGCCAGATCCTCGGAAAGGAATGACGCATGAAGCTCTCACGGCGGGCTTTCCTCACCGGCAGCACCGGCCTCGTGCTTGCCGGCATGGTGCCTTCGGTCAATGCGGCCGCCGGCCAGAAGACCTTGCGGATCGCGACCCGCCAGATCGAGGTGGCCGGCAAGGCGGCGACGCGTTATGGCGTGAGCGAAGGCTCGGGCGCGTTCGGCCTCACCCTCGATGAGGGCGACATGTTCGACGTGCGGCTGGAAAATGGTCTGACGGTGCCCACCGGCATCCATTGGCATGGGATGACCTGCCCGTGGCGGCAGGACGGCGTTCCCCATATTTCGCAGCCGCCAATCCCGGCGGGCGGCCGTCATGACTACAAATTCCCCGCCACCCCGTTCGGAACCCGATTCATGCATTCCCATTTCGGGCTGCAGGAGCAGGACCTGCTGGCAGCGCCGCTGATCATCCGCGAGGCAAGCCTCAAGGGCAGGGACATACAGGATGTGGTGGTGCTGCTCGGGGACCTCTCCTGGCAGGTTCCGGAGGAGATTTTTGCGACCCTGCGCAAACCGCCCGATGGCGGCGCGGCGATGCATATGGGTCATGGCGGTCCCGATCTCAACGATGTCGACTACGATGCCTATCTCGCCAATGACCGCACCCTCGATGATCCGGCGATCTTCGATGTCGAGCGGCGCGGCCGGGTGCGGCTGCGCATCATCAATGGCGGCGCCTCGAGCAACTTCACCATTGATCTCGGTCCTCTTCAGGGCTCGCTCGTCGCCGTCGACGGCAATCCGATCGTTCCGCTTGCCGGCAACCTTTTCCCGATCGGCATCTCGCAGCGTGCCGACATCGAGATCGATCTTCCCGGCGACGGCAAGGCGGTGCCGGTGCTGGCGCTCGGCGAAGGGCGCCCGTTGCGCGCCGGCATCATCCTCAAGCCGCCCGGCGCCGCGGTGAGCAAGCTGGCGACGACCGCCGACGCGACAGGGCCGGTGGTCGGGCTCGATCAGGAGCTGATGCTGAAAGCGCTGGCACCGCTGCCGAAGAAGGCGGTCGACCGGTCGATCCCGGTTGCCCTCGACGGCACGATGATGGGCTATCGCTGGGGGATGCCGATCGACGGCATGGGCGGCCAGCCGGCGACGGTGAATCATGGCGAGCGGGTCGAGATCGCATTCCGCAATCAGACGCCGATGTCGCATCCCATGCATCTGCACGGGCACATCTTCCAGGTTTCCGAGATTAATGGCCGGGCAATCGAGGGCGCGCTGCGCGACAGCATCATGGTCCCGCCCGAGGCGATGGTGAAAGTCGTGTTCGATGCCGATAATCCGGGGCTCTGGGCCTTTCACTGCCACAATCTCTACCATATGGCGGCGGGGATGTTCTCCACCCTCGTCTATCGCGGGTTTTCGTGATTGACATTCAACCAGATGGCGTACTAAATGCAGCCTGTGGTTGCTTACTGGAGGGTGGCTTCCGGGGCCAATTTGACGTGATGGGCGATCCTACTGAATGCCATGGCGAGCGGAGTCACGAGCGCGACGATGAGCGGCCGTTCACTCACCGCGACTTCGAGCGCGCGGTGGCGATCATTCGAGCCGCTGGCGACGAGATCACCAGCATTCGGGACGCCTCCGTGGCGTTCAGGGGCGTTCGCGAGCAGCTTGCCATCATGACCAGGGTCTTTGCGACCTCCGTGGCGATTGCCATCGGCTGTTTCGCCTATTTCTTTCTCACCACCAATGAACTCGCAAAGGCGGTGACACGCCTCGACGAGCGGTTGAATGGCATGAACGAGCGGTTGAATGGCATGGACGAGCGGTTGAATGGCATGGACGAGCGCCTTACCAAGGGTCTTGATGGCATCGACACGCGACTCGATGCCCTCACCGCCGCTGTCGGGCGGTTGCAGCCACCCCAGAAGCAGACCTCCCTGGAATAGATTTGGTGCGGGCTGCTGCCTTGAATGCAACAGTCAAGTCATTCGCCGTCCTTATCCGTGCGGCGTCCTAAAAGATGTTCGACTGTGGCAAAAACCACGCATTTCATTAACCCGTTATTTGCTACCCTGGCATCTTGGACGGTCGGTAGAAGCGGGTAATTCCATGGGGAACTTTGCCAAATCGCAACTGTTCATTGCCGGATTTGCGGTGGCGCTTGTCATCGCGGTTCCGGAAGTCTCGGCGGCGCAGCGTTTCTGGCCTTTTGACGGACTGTTCGGCAGCCTGGGCTCGTCCGAGCCGGCGGCCCGCGAGCGGCGTCCGGCCCGTGCAAGGCCGAAGGTGCAGCAGGTCGCCAATGCGGTGCCTGCCGTCGATTGCGAGAAGGCGCAGCTGATCGTCGCCGATTATGGCTTCAAGGACATCAAGGCCGAGAGCTGCTCAGGCGACACGCTGGGCTTCAGCGCCACCCGCGACGGCAAGCCCTTCTCCATCAGGATCATGGCAGCCGATGGGGAATTCGCGGAAGTGAAGCGGCTGCAGTAGCAGGAGCCGCCGGGGCATCACGATGGTTCTGGACATTGCGCGGCTGCGCGCAGAGACGCCTGGCGTGGCCGACCGTATCCATTTCAACAATGCGGGGGCGGCCCTGATGCCTGCGCCCGTTGTCGATGTCATGGTCGACCATCTGCGGCGCGAGGCGGAGATCGGCGGCTATGAGGCAGCCGATGAAGCGGAGGCCCGCCTCGATCGTGTCTATGACAGCGTCGCGCGCCTGCTCGGCGCCGAGAGCGACGAAATCGCGCTCACCCTCAACGCCACCGTTGCCTGGCAGATGGGCTTTTACAGCCTGCCCTTCCGCGCCGGCGACCGCATCCTCACCGCCCGCGCCGAATATGCCGCCAATTATGTGGCGTTCCTGCAGGTTGCCAGGCGCACCGGCGCGGTGATCGAGGTCATTCCAGACGATGCCGACGGCGTGCTCGATCCGGCAGCGCTGGAGCGCATGATCGACAAGCGCGTGCGCCTCATCGCCATGACCTGGGTGCCGACCAATGGCGGCCTGGTCAATCCCGCCGCCGCGGTCGGCCGCATCGCCCGCGCTCACGACATCCCCTATCTGCTCGACGCCTGCCAGGCGGTCGGACAGATGCCGGTCGATGTTCGGGCGCTCGGCTGCGACATGCTGTCGGCGCCCGGCCGCAAATTCCTGCGCGGCCCGCGCGGTACCGGCTTCCTCTATATGAGCCGGGCGCTGCTCAGGCGGCTGGAGCCGCCGCTGATCGACCATTTCGGCGCGCCATGGGTTGCCCCGGACCGTTATGCGCTCAGGCCCGATGCCCGCCGATACGAGACCTGGGAGAACAATTATGCGGCGCGGCTCGGCTTGGGGGTCGCGATCGACTATGCGCTCGCTCTCGGGATCGAGGCCATTGGCGAGCGCGCCCGGGCGGTGGCGGGCAGGCTTCGCGCCGCGCTGCGGAGCATTGCCGGCGTCACCGTCCATGATCTCGGCCCCGATCCGGCGGCGATCGTCACCTTCTCGATCGCCGGCATGGCGGCAGGGGAGGTCAAGCGAGCGCTCGCGGCTCAACGGGTGAATGTCACCATATCCGATCCGGCGAGCACGCTTCTCGATGCCACGGCGCGATCGCTGCCCGACATCGTGCGGGCCTCGCCGCATTACTACAACACCGAGGACGAGGTCGATCGGGTGGCAGAGCTGGTCGAGCAGCTGGCGGCGGTGCGGCAACCCTGAGGCTTATCAGATTCCTGGGCGTAATTCCGGACGATCATCTTTCTCGGCACCCGGTCATTCATTAGAATTCGTGGGGCCGTCGGGGTGAACGGGCGCGCGCGGGATGGCACGAAAACTCAATCGGCTGAGTGCACGAACGGTGGCGGGCCTGGGCAAGCCAGGCCGCTACGGGGATGGCGGCAATCTTTACCTCCTGGTTGACCGGAACGGCTCCAAGCGATGGACCTTCCTTTATCGGTTTGACGGGCGATCATGCGAGATGGACCTCGGCCGATTGCCGTCGGTTCCCCTGGCCGAAGCGCGCCGGCTCGCTGGCGAGTGCCGCACCAAGCTGACAAAGGGCATCAATCCGGTCGAAAGCCGCCAAACCGAGTTGTTCATACCGAGCTTTGGACAGTGTGCGGACGAGTTCGTGGCGGGCATGTCCGGTCGCTGGCGAAACGAAAAGCACAAGGCCCAGTGGCGGATGACGCTCACCGAGTACGCGGCGCCGATCCGTTCCCTGCCGGTGAACACCATCGAAACGGCGGACGTGCTGCGGGTGATCAAGCCGCTCTGGCACAGGGTTCCCGAAACCGCCTCGCGCCTTCGCGGCCGCATCGAGCGGGTGCTCGACGCCGCGCGCTCGAGAGGCTTTCGGACAGGCGAGAATCCCGCCCGCTGGCGAGGCCATCTCGACCAGCTTCTGCCGGCCCGCCAATGTCCAAATGATGATAACGGTGCGGAATGCGGGGGGTGAGGATCTGGTCGGTTGCACTCGGGAGGGTGAAATGAGTGCAGGGACCGCTCAGGTACTCAGTACGCAGTACTCACCGATCCCTGCCTGTCAGTCATCCGCCCCAAGTTCGTTTGACTGGCGCGGTCACTCTATGGTCCAAAATCAGGCAAATTTGCGCCCGATCTGAATAGACGGCTCTAGCCGATTCGGTATTTTCTCTGTGCCCCTGGCGCCAGGGCGATGCCGTGGCCCGGTCGGGAGGAGATGTGGAAGGCGCCATTGTCGCAGCGCGGCATTCCCTCGAAAACGTCGCCGGGCATCCAATCGATGAATTCGACAAGGAAGGCGTTGGGGAGCGCGGCCGCCACATGGAGAGAGAGTTCGTGAACGACATGCGGCGAGACGGCAAGCTGGTGGGCCGCCGCCAGCTGACCGATGCGGAGCGTTTCGGTGAAGCCGTTGGCACGGCACACATCGGGCATGAGGTAGGTCGCGGCGCGGCGCTCGATCGCCTCGCGGAACTCGAAACGCGTCTGATTGTTCTCGCCGGTCGCCACCGGAATCGTGATGGCGCGGGCAACTTCGGCACAGGCCGCGAGGTCGTCGGCGAGAACGGGCTCCTCGAACCAGACAAGGTCGAGATCCTCGAGCAGCCGGGCTTGCGCAATGGCTCCGGCAACGTCACGCTTCTGGTTGACATCCACCATCAGCCTGACCCCTTCGCCAAGGGCGTTCCGGACGGCTTGAACGCGCTCGCGATTTTCGCGAGGGTCATCGGCGTGGATCTTCAGCTTGTAGTAACGGCAGCCCATGGCGGCGTAGCGCTCGGCCTCGCCGATGAGGTCCGCGACCGTGTAGGCGCCCCAGCCGCCGCTGCCATAGGCCGCGACACGGTCGACCATCGCCCCCCACAGCCGGGCCAAGGGCTGGCCGGCGGCCTTGCCGACAATGTCCCAAAGCGCGATGTCGAGCGCGGCTACGGCATAGCCGGCAATTCCGACGCGGCGAAATCCACGATCGGCGCGGTACATCCGTTCCCACAGCTTGCCCACCATGGTCGGATCCTCGCCGACCAGCAGGTCGACGAGGCGCCGCATATAGGCCTCGACCGCATCCGATCCGACACCGCCGAAGACGAGGGTATAGCCCAGCCCATCAAGGCCGCTGTCGGTATGGATGAGGGCGACCACCAGGCGATGTTCGGGAAAATCCAGAGCAATGGGCTTGATGGTCGGGACGCGCAGGGTGAAGGTATCGACCGCACTGATCTTCATGGCGCCATGTTAGCGCCCACACCGGCTCGGTCTCAATGCTCCCGCCAGGCGCGATTGAAACTGTCGCTCAACGGGCGGAGCAGATAGGCCATGGCGGTCCGCTGCCCGGTCTTGATGAGTGCCTCGGCGGGCATTCCGGGTTGCAGCCGCTGGCTGCCGAGATGGCGAAGCTCCTCCGCATTGACCTCGATGCTCGCCAAATAATAGGGCTCGGGGGAGCGCTGCTCGACGAGAGTGTCGGCCGAAACAAAGGCGACTCGTCCCTGGAGCGTCGGGGTCGTCCGCTGATTGAACGCCGTCAACCGAACCTCGGTCGGCTGCTTCACCTGGACATCGTCGACGTCCTGCGGCCGCAGCCGGACCTCGACGACGAGCTGATCATGATCGGGAACGATCTCGAGCAGCGTCTCTCCACCCCGCACCACCCCGCCGATCGTGTGGATCTTCGAGCCGAAGACAATGCCGCTCGAGGGCGCGCGCAGCAGCGTGCGCTCAAGCTCCCCCTTGCTCGCGGCAAGCTGCTCACGCAGATCGAGGACCTTCGACTGTGTCTCCCTGAGCTCCGTCATCACATCGGTCGCCTTCTTCTTCTTGATCTGCTCGAGATTGAGCTCGGTCTCGCCGATCTCCTTGTTCGCACCGGCGATCTGGGCGGTGAGCCGACCGATTTTCCCCTTGAGCTCGAAGACCTCGCGCTTGATGTTCAGGACCCGGGTGCGGGTCGTGTAGTGCTGCTCATACAAGGTCTGAATCGTGTTCTGCTCCTCTTGCGCCATGCCCAGCTGCTGCTCGGCGGCCATGCGCTCCGCTTCGAAGCCCCTGATCTCCTCCTTCAGCCGATCGATGCGGGTTTCGAGAATCTGCGTCTGCCCTCCGATCTCGATGACACGCGATTGGAACAGCAGCCGCTGACTTTCCACCAGGGCCAGGACCTCGGGATCACGGGCCGCTTCGGCTTCGAGCTCCGGGGTGGTGTGGAAGGTGCTCAGATTGTCGCGCTCGGCGATCAGACGCGCTTCGGCGGCGAGCGCCGTGAAATAGCCGATGCGGGTCACGGCGAGGCGGGTCGCCGGCCGCAGCGTGTCGAACTCGACCAGGACGTCGCCCTCATTGACACGGTCACCGTCCTTGACGGCGAATCGATGGATGATCCCGCCATCGAGATGCTGGACCTCCCGGCGCTTGCCGGCGACGGTCACCTTGCCTTGCGCGACGACGCCGCTGTCAAGCGGCACGGTCGCCGCCCAGAAGCCGAAGCCCGTCACCGCGGCGATCACCGCGAACATCCCGAGCAAGCCGGGTGAGCGGATCGTGAGCGGTGCCCTTACCGCCGGAAGCGGGCGGTCGAGCTCGAGCGAATCCTCCTCAGGCGGTGTCGGCATGCAAGCCCTCCCGTTCACGCGCTCCTGTCGCGCTTGCCGACATGGGCACCGGATCACCACGAACCGGGGTCATCGACCTGATCTCGGCAAAGACCTGCTCGCGCGGCCCGAAGAGCCGCACCCGTCCGTCGGCCAGCATGAGGATCTTGTCGACAACACCGAGAAGCGACGGGCGATGGGTGACCACCACGACGGTCCGCCGGCCGTGCTTCAACCTCTTCAAGGCATCGCGCAACGCATTCTCACCCTCACCGTCGAGATTGGCATTCGGCTCATCGAGAACGATCAGGCGCACATCGCCATAAAGCGCGCGGGCAAGAGCGATTCGTTGGCGTTGGCCGCCCGACAACAGGCGGCCGCCATCGCCGATCTTGGTCTCATAGCCTTCGGCAAGCCCGAGGATCATCTCATGGGCCCCCGCAAGCTTTGCCGCCTCGACAATGCGCCGGGAATTCAGGTCGCCGAATCGCGAGATGTTGGCGGCGACGGTGCCGCTCAGCAGCTCGACATCCTGCGGGAGGTAGCCGACATAGCCGCCAAGCGCATCTCTCGGCCATTCCGAGATCTCCGCGCCGTCGAGGCGAACGGATCCGACGCTCGGCTCCTGCAGGCCGACCAGCAGCCTGAGCAACGTCGATTTCCCGGTGCCGCTCGGTCCGATGACGCCAAGGGTCTCGCCGGGCTTCAGCTCGAAACCGACATTCGCCAACACCGGGGCGGCGGTCGGATTGAAGCGCAAGCCCAGCTGGTGAACGGCGAGACGCCCTCCGGGGGGAGGCAGCTCGATTCGCTCGCCACTCTGGTCCTCGATATTCCTGAGAACGCGGCGCAGGCGGCGGCCGGCCTGGCGGGCGCCGACGAGCGAGCGCCATTGTCCGATGAGCATCTCGATCGGCGACAGGGCGCGTCCCATCAGGATCGAGGCCGCGACCATCGAGCCCGCCGACAGCTCGTGCTGAAGAGCAAGCCACGCCCCGACACCGAGAATCGCGATCTGCAGGGCCATGCGCACGAATTTGGCCGCCGCATGGAGGATTGCGATCCGGTCGCTGGCAATTGCCTGCCAGGCAACGCCGTAATCGTGGAAATGCGACCACCGCTCGGTCAGGGCGTCGAGCATTCCCATGGCATGCACGACCTCGGCATTGCGGCCGACGAGGTCGGTGAAATCGTTGGAATTGCGTGAGCCGATGCTTGCTTCCGACAACGCCGAGCGGACCGCGAGGTCGCTCGCAATAGCCAAGAGCGCGATGATGACGGCCCCGATGACGACCACCTGCCCCAGAATGGGATGGAGGAGCCACACCACGCCGAGATAGATCGGTGTCCATGGCGCATCGAAAATGGCGATGATGCCCGGACCGGTCAGAAAGCTTCGAACCGTCTCCAGGTCGCGCAGGGGCTCGCTTGCCGATCGGTCGCTGCCCCGCAGCCGCGTGCCGAAGGACGATGCGAAGAGAGCGGGGCTCAGCTCGGCATTCATCCTGGCGCCGATGCGGACGAGCAAGCGGGAGCGCGCCACCTCGACGATCCCGTTGACAATCAGCATGCCGATCGCCAACGCCGTCAGCATGATCAATGTGTCCTGGCTGCGCGACACCAGGACCCGGTCGTAGACCTGCAGCATGTAAAGCGGTGCGACGAGCATCGCCATGTTGCTGAACAGGCTGAAGAGCCCGACCAGGAGAAACGCGTGGCGGAGAGACCAGAGGATGCCGCCAAGCCCTGCCCTCGGCCTCCGCCGTCGATCGCGGGTCATTTTTTGGCCTCAAGGATCGAAAGGCGCTATGCCACGCCGTAATCGGTGTCGTGATCGTAGACGAAGTTGCCGGCCGCCAGCTTCTTCACCCCTGTGAGCTCGATGGTCGTTTGGTTGTCGAGCTTGATGGTGACGCCCTGCGCGGTCGTCTTCATGACGGCCTTGACCTCGCGCCAGCTGTCCAGCCCGTAGTCGGTCAGATCGAGCAGGTCGTATCTGGCATCGAAGTCCTTGATAATGTCGCGGCCTGAATTCTTCTCGAACACGAAGGTGTCGCGACCGTCCTCGCCCCACAGCAAATCGCGGCCACCGCCGGCGAACACCACGTCATTGCCCTTGCCGGCATAGACGTCGTCGTCGCCCAGGCCGGTGCGGATGATGTCTGCCAGATCGCTGCCGATCGCCAGATCCTTCTGATCGGTGCCGTCGAGCGAATGATTGCTGGCGCTGATCCGGTTATGGGCCGCAAATGCGTCATGATAAATGTGGTCGATGCCGCTGTTGCGCGCGATGATGTCGGCGAGCGACGTCTGCTCGATCTCCGCCAGAACGAGCGGGTTGTTCTTGAAGTGGTTCTCGTAATAGAGCTTGTCGCCGTCGCGCAACGCCTCGAACTGCATCACCGTGAGCTTGGTGAAGGTCTCGCCGAGCTGGCTGTCATAATACTTTTTCTCGAGCAGCCCGCCGACGATCGAATCGAGCTTGCCGATGTCGTTGCCATACACCGTCTTGAGCGCCTCGAGGCGGGCCGCCTCGATGTTGTTGGCGGCACCAAACTCGTCGAAGGAGCTGTATTCGCTGAGACCGAGACCGGCCCTCAGCTCGTTGTAGTTCCACACGCCGTGGTCGCGGGCGCGCTGGATGTCGAACACTTCGAGGTCGGCGGTGATCGGCGCGCCATTCGCTCCGATGCCGAACAAGGTGTTGCGGTTGCCGTCGACCACCAGGCCATCGATCTCCTGGGAATGCGACGCCAGCTGGCCGCGCAGCCACTGATCGATGGCCTCGGTGGTGCGCGCACCATCGGCGCCGGCCAAAAAGGCTTCGCTCAGGGTGAACGCCGTGAAAAGTCCGCCGGGGTTGGCGGCGCTCCCGTCCTCGTTCAGCGGCTTCTGGTTCTGGCTGGACTGATCATGCCCGAAGCGGAACGCCACGGTCGTCCACTCATTGATGATGCTCGGATCGACCGTCTTCTGGTAGCCGCGATATTCGGCAAGCGCATGCTCGCCGAGAAGCTTGGGCAGATATTCGTCGTAGATCACATGCTGCCATTCGGCCTCGGTGACGGCCCGCGCCGCTTCGAACAGCTGGTCCTGCGACCAGCCATAGAGCTTGGCATAGGGGGTGAGCTTGTCGACCTGATAATTGTGCTCGCGCGCCCAGAGGGTCTGCTGCGAGATGAGCAGCGGTGTCTGGTTGACGCGGTTGTCGCCGGCGAAGAACAGATTCTCGAACGAGGCAGGATTGTTCTGCGTCGAGGGGAGCGCCGGATCGGGCAGGCCGCCAAAGCCCTCCGGCCGGAAGGCCGCGAGCACCTGGAGCGAGGTGAGGCCGGAGTCGGTTGCCACCTGCTTGATCGTCGGCAGCACATCGCCGATGCCAAGCAGCAGCTTGGCCGACTGCCCGGCATGCCCCGGCAGATCCGCCCGCGCGAGATCGGTCAGCTCCTTGCTGTTGCCATAGACCATGCTGAGGTCGAGAAAGCTCGTCTCCTCATTGATCTGCTGGCGTGGGCCGGTTGCGCCCGTGCCGTCCTCATAGGGCGTGCGGTTGATCGGAAACGGCAGGCCCGCGACGAAAATCGGCGGATCGCCGGAGGCCCCGGTTGCCGCCTCTGCCACATCATGGGTCAGGGCCTGGCCGAAGAACTGGAAGAATTCGTTCACCCCATAGCTGTTCGGGATGTCCTCGGTGCCCTGCGCCATCACCGCATCGCTGACGGCGCGCGGCGAGGGAAGGATGGCTCCGGGTCCTGCTCCGGCGGTCCCTGGCGATTGAGCCGGCATCTGGCCGATGCCGTCGACATAGCTGTTCGGGGTCACCCGCACGAAGACGCTGTCAAGCGTCCCGCGATCGTTGGCGTCATTATTGTCGCCGTCATTGTCATGACCATCGGAGTTTCGCGGGGTTAGGGACTTGAAATTGTAGAATTTGACCGCATCAAGCAAAAACTTGATTTTCATGGGAAGCTCCACACCCTCGCTTAACACCGACAATAAACGTTAGTTATGTGTAAAAATGGCTACAACGACAAATTCTTTCGAGGGTTAACGAACTAGACAAGGTCTAAGCAAACTTCCATTTGGCATGGCTCGTGGTTTTTCGAAATTGACGCGGGCCTTCGGGAGATTTAGTCAAGATTGGACAGAAATATTACTTTCGGTTCCAAGTAAAAGTTCCTTGACTGAACGTTCAGGAGGGGCCTACCCGTCGTGGTGCGCTCCGCGGTTGACGATCTCCATCCGGTAGATCGTCACCGGGCCTGCACGAAGGAGATTCATCGCGGAAACAATCATCTCCGCCAATCTCTCGGGAGAAGGGTCCTCTCCCTCGACATCGAGGAGAAAATCCTCGCCCTCGACATGACCGCCATTGGTGAAGTCGACGCGGAACTTGAACTTCACGCGCTTCGGCGAATGCGGATTCGCCTTGTAGGGCTCGGCGGCGGGATCCGGCACAAAGGTCACCGGGAATATCATGCCGAGCCTGCCTCCCTGTCGGTCCTGCCCCGCTCTCCGAATTTCCTCTTCGCAGTTCTGGGGTGATCGTCACCGGCGCACACGCAGATGATCGTCGCGTTGCGGCTCCCAACGGACAAATAGGCGTGACCCATCGTGCTGTCGATGTAGAGGCTGTCGCCGCGCTTCAGCGTGACCGGCGAATAATGCTCGGTATGAACCTCGATCCTACCATCGAGCACGATGATGAACTCCTCGCCAGGATGCCTGATGAGCTCGCCGAAATCCTGGATGGAGCGAGCCTTCAAGACCATCCTGAACGGCGTCATCCTTCGGTGCAGCAGGTCAGTGTGCAAGTAGGTGTAGGAATAGTGGTGGGTGCTGAGCGTGGGCTCGCTCGAGGCGTGATCGACGCTGCGCCGTGACGCGGGCTGTCCGGTCTCATCGCCCCCTTCATAGAACAGTTCAGCGACCCCGACA
>JBIOYR010000116.1:0-60074 GCA_044870245.1 Aestuariivirgaceae bacterium
CGGCCCCTTCCGGCAAGGGTGATGCTGCGGCCAAGCCTGAAGCCAATGGCGAGCGGCCCTGCGGCCTGGTTCAGACCGTACGCGACGAGAAGCGGAAGAATATCGGCCTCACCCTCGTGCTGCTGGAAGGAATGCAGCAGGGCAAGAAGGTCACCATGATGCGGGTGATGGCTCCGATCGGCGTCTTCCTGCCGACCGGCGTGGCGCTCGAGATCGACGGCGCGGCTGTCGGCCGGGTTCCCTTTACCCGCTGCCTGCCTCAGGTTTGCATCGCCTTCGCCGAGGCCACCCCGCCAACCCTCGAGAAGCTGAAGAAGGGCGGCAAGGCGAATTTCATCATCTATGAGGCGCCCGGCGTCGGCATCCGCCTGCCGATCACCCTGAACGGCTTCAGCAAGGCGCTGGTCGAGCTCGCCAAGCTCTGAAGCTCTGGAAGGCTCGCAGGAGACTGGCGCTCGGACCCGCCCGTCCCTACATTGCGGCTACAGCCTGGAAAGGAGCCGCAGCCCATGCCGTCCGACGCCGGTCAGTCAATTTTTGAACAGGGGGAAATTGCGCCGGAGAAGGCCCAGAGCCTCGTCGAGGATGCCCTGGCCGGTGCCGATGACGGCGAGCTGTTCCTCGAGATGCGCCGCAGCGAGGTTTTGAGCTTCGACGACAGCCGGTTGCGCTCGGCCTCCTTCGACAGCCACCAGGGCTTCGGCCTGCGCGCCATCCGAGGCGAGACCACCGCTCTTGCCCATTCGAGCGAGGTTTCCGAGGCCTCCCTTCGCCGGGCCGCCGACACGGTGCGGGCGGTTCATGGCGGCCACTCCGGCACCATCGCCGAGTCGCCGCCCGGCACCAATCGCCGCCTTTATGGCGACAGCGACCCGGTGGCGGCCATGGCGTTCGCCGACAAGGTGACACTCCTCTCCGCCGCCGACGCCTTCGCCCGCGGGCTCGACCCGCGGGTGCGCCAGGTGTCGCTGTCGCTTGCCGGCGACTGGCAATCGGTCGAGATCATCCGGCCCGGCGGCCACCGTCTGCGCGATGTGCGCCCGCTCGTCCGCTTCAACGTCACCATCATGACCGGTGAAGGCGACCGTCAGGCGACCGGCACATACGGCATTGGCGGCCGCTCCGACTATCAGGACCATATCGGCCAGGATCGCTGGCAGGATGTGGTGCGCAAGGCCCTGGCCCAGAGCCTGGTGGCGCTCGCCGCCGAGGACGCGCCGGCCGGCGAGATGACCGTCGTGCTCGGTCCCGGCTGGCCGGGCATCCTGTTGCATGAAGCCATCGGCCACGGCCTCGAGGGCGACTTCAACCGCAAGGGCACTTCCGCCTTTGCCGGGCTCATGGGCCAGCAGATCGCCGCCCGCGACGTCACCGTCATCGACGATGGCACGCTGCCCGGTCGCCGTGGCAGCATCAGCATCGATGATGAGGGAACGCCGTCGCGCCGCACGGTGCTGATCGAGAACGGCAAGCTCGTCGGCTATATGCAGGATCGGCTCAACGCCCGGCTGATGGGGGCAGCGGCCACCGGCAACGGCCGGCGCCAGTCCTATGCCCACCAGCCGCTGCCGCGCATGACCAACACCATCATGCTCGCCGGCGACAAGGATCCCGGCGAGATTGTCGACTCCGTCAGGAGCGGGCTCTATGCCGTTTCCTTCGGCGGCGGCCAGGTCGACATCACCTCGGGCAAGTTCGTGTTCTCCTGCACCGAGGCCTATCGCATCGAGAACGGCAAGGTCGGTGCCCCGGTCAAGGGAGCGACCCTGATCGGCAATGGCGCCGATGCGCTCACCCGCATCAGCATGGTCGGCAACGACCTGGCGCTCGATCCCGGGATCGGAACCTGCGGCAAGCAGGGCCAGGGCGTCCCGGTCGGAGTCGGTCTGCCGACCATCAGGCTCGACGGCATCACCGTGGGGGGAACGGCACGGCCTCATTAGGACATGCATCATGCGCGCCGTGATCTTCGACATGGACGGCGTGTTGTGCCATTACGAGCTGAAGAAACGGCTCGAGGTGCTGTCGCGGCTGTCGGGCCGCACGCCGGCGGAGATCGAGAGCGCCATCTGGGGTTCCGGTTTCGAGGAGGATGCCGACAGCGGTGTCTATGGGAGCGGGGATAAATATTTGCAGGCCTTTGCCGAACGCCTCGGCCATCCGATCGATCGCGCCGAATGGATCGCGGCGCGCCGGGCCTCGATGACGCCGATCCCTGAGGTTCTGGCGCTCGTCGCCACGCTCCGCGCGACCTCGAAGGTGGCGCTCCTCTCGAACAACGGCCCGTTGACCGAGGAGACCTTTGCCGAGCTGTTCCCTGAAGCGGCCGGGCTCTTCGGGCATGCCGCGTTTTTCTCCTGGTCCTTCGGCGTCAAGAAGCCGGACCCGGAGATCTATCGCCATACCGCCCGCCTCCTCGAGGTCAGCCCGAGCGACGCTGTTTTCATCGACGACAAGGCGCACAACGTGGCAGGCGCCGAAGCCGCCGGGCTGACCGCGTTTTGCTTCTCGACCGTCGGCCATCTCAGGAAAGATCTCGCTGCGGCGCAGGTTCTCTGACGTGGACGCTCCGTCGGGACCTCCCATCGCCCGCTTCGTCACCGGCTCGACCATGCGCCACGTGGTGGTGATGACTCTGACCAGCTCGGTCGGGCTCATGGCCCTGTTTTTCGTCGACCTCGCGAGCCTGTTCTTCCTCAACCTTCTCGGAAGAACCGAGGTTACTGCCGCGATCGGCTATGCCGGAGCGGTCTCCTTCACCAATCTCTCCTTGAGCCTTGGTCTCGGCATTGCCGCCTCGGCGCTGGTGTCGCGCTCGCTCGGCGCCCGCGAGCTCGACAAGGCGCGCCGTTACGCCACCAGCGCGCTCGCCGCAACCACCGCCGTTGCAATCCTCATCGCCGTGCTGACGGCAATCTTCACCGATCCGCTGCTCGCCGTGCTTGGAGCGACCGGCGGGGCCGCTGCCGAGGCGCGCCGCTATCTCCACACCTTGATGCCGGGTTTCCCCGCCATCGCCGGCGCCGTGACCTGCTCGTTCGTCCTGCGGGCCGTCGGCGATCCCACCCGCGCCATGTATGTCACTCTCACCGCGGCGGCGATCAACGGGGTTCTCGACCCGATCACCATTTTCGCGCTCGGGCTCGGTCTTCAAGGTGCCGCCGTCAGCACGCTCGTCGCCTATCTCGTGTCGTTGTTGGTCGGTCTCTACGGCGTCCAGCGGGTACACCGCATGCTCGCACCGTTCCGGCTCGAGCATTTTCGCGAGGATCTGCGGCCGGTCTTCGATATCGCCATCCCCGCCATGCTGACCCAGCTCGCGACGCCCTTCGCAGCCGCCTATCTGACCCGCATCGCTGCCCAGTTCGGCGACGAGGCGGTCGCCGCCGTGGCCATCATCAACCGGCTGGTGCCTGTCGCCTTCGGCGTCATATTCTCGCTCTCCAGCGCCGTCGGCCCGATCATCGGCCAGAACTACGGCGCCGGCGAGTTCGGGCGCGTGCGCCAAAGCCTGCATGACGCCATCATCTTTGCCTGCACCTACACGCTGCTGACGGCCGTCGCCCTTTTTTTCCTGCGCAACATCGTCCCCGCGATCTTCAACGTCCATGGCGACACGGCTGCGCTCGTCACCTTCTATTGCACCTATGTCGCGGTGAGCTTCGCCTTCACCGGCGCCCAGTTCGTCGCCCAGGCCGCCTTCAACAATCTCGGCCGGCCGCATTGGTCGACGGTGACCAATTGGGGTCGCGCCACCATCGGCACGGTGCCGTTCCTGCACGCCGGCGCGATGATTGCCGGCGCTGCGGGGATGCTGGTCGGGAGCGCGCTCGGATCGGTGATCTTCGGCAGCGCTGCTGTCGTCGCCGCCTATTGGCTGACCGGCCAGATCGAACGGACCATGCGCGAAGCGGGCGAGAGCCGCGCACCCATTTGACGGCGCGTGAAGCCAGCATAGACTGAAATCAGGGAGCTCCGCGAAGCCGATGACCGAGCAGATCCTCGATATTGTTCTCAATGCCCAGAATGGCGGCGCCGCCGCTGCTGCCGGCCGCCTTGTCGGCGTGTCGCCCGAGGACGCGATGGCGGCCTGCCGCCGCTTGGTCCCGGAGATCGCCAGCCGCGCCCGCGACAAGGCGGAAACCGACCAGGCGGCCTATGACGAGCTGCTGGACCTGATCGCGGACGACAGCACCGCGGCAGTGCTGGACGACCCTGCCGTGCTTGCCGCGCCCGAAACCCGGGCGGATGGCGAGAGCATCCTGACCGCCCTTTACGGCGCCCCCGACCCGGCAATTGCGGGGGCGGGCAAGGCCGGGCCGATGGTGCCGTTGATCGCCGTCCTAACCCTTGCCGCCATTGCCCGGCGCGGCCAGGCGACGATGCTGGGCATCACCGACGCACCAGACCGCGGCAGCGGCGGAGGCGGTATTTTCGGCGCCATTGCTGCGGCGCTGCTCGCCGGTCTGGTCAAAGGCTTGATGCAGGCGCTCCAGCGCCGCACCAGCTCCTATGGGCGGCGCCGCGCCACCTACGGCAGAGCCCGCAGTCGCACGGCGTCGGCCCGTCGTCGTCGGGCGCAACAACCGTCGCTCGATGATATTTTCGGCGAGATCCTCCGTCGCCGCTGAACGCCGTCACCGCTCAATAGCGACATGCAGCCGGCGTCTGAGACCGCGCTCTTCGAGCTCCTGGGTCGCATTGCGCCAGATCGGCAGGCGCGCCGCCCAGTCGAGATCGGCCCGATCGATTCCCATGTCGTTGAGAACATGGTCCTCATAGCTTTTCAGCCGCCGCACCGAACGCTTGGCCAGCCAATGGTCCCACAGGCGGGCCAGATTCCACGCTACTGGCTCTTCCGTCAGCGCTTCGGCGCGCGATTCGATGAGACTATACATGGCATTTCTCCTTTCCCCTTCAGATCGCTCTGCGGTTCCGGCGCGCGCGGCGCTCGGCCGCCAGGCGGGTAAGCTCCTCGCTGGGCAGCCCGGAGCTGGGCTGATGAAGCGCCCAGTCGAGATCGGCCCGCGTCAGACCGATATCCGCCAGCAGATGGTCGTCGAGCTGCGACATCGCGTGCACCGTGCGCCGATCGTTCCAATGGCGCACCACGCGTGAAATGAACGAGGTGTTGCCGGCACGCCCAGGACCGGATTCGTGCAAGACGGAATGGGCTGCTGCTTTCATGTCCGTATCTCCTAAGGCGAAAACCGTGGTTTCCGCCCAACCATTGGGTGCGCTGCACCCGTTACAGGATCATGAATTGCAGGTGGGTTAACTTGATCGATAAATCCAATGAATATATATCATGAAGTGTATCAAGTTTTGTGATAAGCGAGGCTGATAATGATACCCTACCTCGACATCGACCTTCTTCGTACCTTCATTGCCATCGTCGACACCGGCAGCTTCACCCGCGCCGCCGAGGAAGTCGGGCGGACCCAGTCGGCCGTGAGCATGCAGGTCCGCCGTCTGGAGGAGCTGACCGGCCGGGAGCTCTTCCTGCGCAACGGCCGCCAGAACCGGCTCTCCCCCGATGGCGAGCGCATGCTCGAATATGCCCGGCGGATCGTCCGCCTGAACAATGAGGCGTTGGCCATGTTCCATCAGCCGGATGTCGCCGGTCTGGTGCGGCTCGGGACGCCGGAGGATTATGCCGACCGGTTTCTGCCGGAGATCCTCGCCGGCTTCGCCCAGAGCCATCCGCTGGTCCAGGTCGACGTCGATTGCGCCAGCAGCGCGCAGCTGGCCGAGCGAACCCGTCGGGGCGATCTCGACCTGTCGCTGCTCACCATCTCGGCTCATGTCCAGGCCGACATGATCGTGCGGACCGAACGGCTCGTCTGGGTCACATCGATCCGCCACAACGTCCATGAGCGCGAAGTGCTGCCGGTCGCTGTCGCCCATTCCGGCTGTTCCTGGCGCTCGACCGTCCTCGACATCATCGAGAGTCTCCGTCGGCCCTACCGCATCGCCTATTCGGCCGCGAATTCCGGTGCCCTGACGGCCGCCGTGATCAGCGGCCTTGCGGTGGGGGCGATCCCCGAGATCTGCCTGCGCCCGGGCATGCGGATCTTGACGCCTGAGGAAGGCTTCCCCGACCTCGGGACCTTCGATATCGGGCTGGCGCGCACCCCGGTCCCGAGCAGCGGCGCGGTCGACGCGCTCGCCGCGCACATCGCCCGCAGCCTCTCGCCGGCGGTCCGGCCGGCACTGATCGCCGCCGAATAGCGTTAGAAGGCGAAATCCCGAAACACCCGCGTGACGTCGCCGTTCCAATCGCTGTCATAATGGGCGAGGAGGTCCTCCGCCCGGGTGCGACCGGTCTCGGCGATCTCGTCGAGCACGTCGAGGAACTGCGCCTCGCTCCGGCCCTTGCAGCCGAGCCGGCCGCGCCGCTCGAGCCCCGCCCGCGACAGCGCCAGCATGTCCCTGGCAACATCATTGACGGCGCGGCCGGCGATCTCGGCCTGCAGCGCCAGCCGCGGCACCGTCTCACGCATCGTCTGGCGTTCGCCGGCGCTCCAATCCTTGATCAGCTCATAGGCGTCATCGAGGCTGCGCTCGTCGTAGAGAACGCCGGTCCACAGCGCCGGCAGCGCACAGAGCCGGCGCCACTGTCCTGAATCGGCACCCCGCATCTCGAGATAGCGCTTGAGCCTGACCTCGGGAAAAATCGTCGTGAGATGGTCGCCCCAATCCTTGAAGGTCGGCCGCTCGCCGGGAATCTGCGGCAGCTTGCCCTCCATGAACCGGCGAAAGCTTTCGCCGGCGCAGTCGATATAGCGGCCATTGCGCGACACGAAATACATCGGCACGTCGAGCGCATAATCGACATAGCGCTCGAACCCGAAGCCCGGCTCGAAGACGAAGGGCAGCATGCCGGTGCGATCGGGGTCGGTGTCGAGCCACACCGCCGAGCGGAACGACTTGAAGCCGTTCGGCCTGCCCTCGGTGAAGGGCGAGGCCGCGAACAGCGCGGTGGCCACCGGCTGCAGCGCCAGCGACACCCTGAGCTTCTTCACCATGTCGGCTTCCGAGCCGAAGTCGAGATTGACCTGCACGGTGCAGGAACGAAACATCATGTCGCGGCCGAGCCGGCCCTTGCGATCCATGTAGGGCGCCATGATCGCATAGCGGCCCTTCGGCATGACCGGTGTTTCCGCGCGCGTCCACAGCGGCGAGAAGCCAAGCCCGAGAAAGCCGATCCCCAGCTCGTCGCCAACCTCGCGCACCTGCGCCAGATGCTCGTGCACCTCTTCGCAGGTCTCGTGCACCGTCTCGAGCGGCGCGCCGGAAAGCTCGAACTGACCGCCGGGCTCGAGCGAAATCGACCCGCCGCCGCCCGGCTCCGAGAGGCCGATGATGGTTTTCCCCTCCATGATCGGCGGCCATTCGAATCGGGCATTCAATCCCTCGAGCAGTGCCCTGATCGAACGCTTTCCCTCGTACGGCACCGGCCGCAGCGAATCGGTGAGAAATGGAAACTTCTCATGCTCGGTGCCGATGCGCCAGGCATCGCGCGGCTTGGCGCCCTCTTCCAGATAGGAGACGAGCTCGGCCTTGCTGCCGATGACCGTCCGCGCCTCGTCATTGTCCGGCGAGGGTCCGCTCATGCCTCGATGCTTTCCGCGATGGTCTCACCCGCCATGCTCTAGCTTCATCGCGACAGCCCCGGCAAGGCAAAGTTTTGCTCATCGGTCCTTCCAATCGCCAAGCATCGCCTGGACCAGCGCCAGCGCCGCCACCGCGGCCGTGTCGGCGCGCATGATGCGCGGCCCAAGCCCGACCGCATGGGCATTGCCATTGCGGCGCAGCGCCTCGCGCTCGCCATCCGAGAACCCACCCTCCGGCCCGATCAGCACCGCCAGCGCTCCGGGCGTCAACTTTGAGAGCACGGCCAGCGGATCCTCGCCCGGCCGGCTCTCGTCGCACCAGATGAGCGTGCGCTCGCCCTCCCAGTCGGCCAGGACCTGATCGAGGCGGGCCGGCGGCAGCACCTCCGGCACTGCCACCATGTCGCACTGCTCGGCCGCCTCGATGGCATTGGCCCTCATGCGCTCGACATTGACCCGCTCGGCCTGGGTGTGCGCGGTGAACACCGGCCTGAGCCGGCGGCACCCCATCTCGGTGGCCTTCTGCGCCAGATAGTCGAGCCGCGCATGTTTCAACGGCGCGAACAGATAATCGAGGTCGGGTAGCGTCTGCGGCAAAGCGAGCTGCTCTTCCGGTCGCAGCACGAAAGCCCGCCTCCCTTCCGCCGCCAGCAGGCACAGCCATTCGCCGCTTGTCCCGTTGAAGGCGCGCACCGCGTCGCCCTCCTTCAGCCTGAGGACATGCGTCAGATAATGTGCCTTGTCGCGCGCCAACGGCACCACCTGACCGGGGGCCAGGGCGGGATCGACGAACAGCCGGGGTGTCCGTTTGGTCAGCGACGTCATGCCGGCGGCAGTAGGCCGCAGGCCGAGGCTGCTGTGCAATAGGCTTGGTAACGACCGGCATTTCGCGCTATTCGCGGGTCCATGACAGGTGACGTGACGGGCGGACAGGTCGCCGACTCGGTCAGGGGCCATTGGGCCGAGCGCTGGCTGCCGTCGGCCGCCCGGCCCTATGCCCGGCTGGCGCGGCTCGAGCGCCCGATCGGCTGGTGGCTTCTGCTCCTGCCCGGCTGGTGGTCGATCGCGCTGGCCACCATCCACCGCGGCGGAGGCGTGCCCGACCCTTGGCTGCTCGCGCTGTTTCTCCTTGGCGCAGTCCTCATGAGGGGTGCCGGCTGCATCCTCAACGACCTGGTCGACCGGGATATCGATGCCAAGGTCGCCCGCACCCGCGGCCGTCCCCTGCCCTCGCGCCAGGTCACTCCCCTGAACGCCGTCCTCTTCATGCTCGTCCTTGTCGGGGCCGCCCTTCTCATCCTCCTTCAATTCAACGGCTACGCGATCGTCCTTGGCCTCGCCTCGGCAGCACCGATCGCGATCTATCCCTTCATGAAGCGCATCACCTGGTGGCCGCAGCTCTTCCTCGGGATCGCCTTCAACTGGGGAGCGCTCCTCGGCTGGGCCGCTGAAAGCGGCTCGCTCGCCTGGCCGCCCATCCTGCTCTACGCCGGCGGGATCGCCTGGACCCTCGCCTATGACACGATCTATGCCCATCAGGACAAGGAGGACGATCTCCTGATCGGCGTCAGATCGACCGCGCTCAAATTCGGCGCCGCGACGCCGCGCTGGCTCACCATGTTCTTCGCTGTCGCGCTGCTGCTGATCTTGCTTGCCGGTTGGCTTGCCGGCGCGGGCATGCTGTTCATCGGCGGGATTGTCGTGGCAGCGTTCCACGCCATATGGCAGCTCAGGCAGCTCGACATCGACGATCCGGACCGCTGCCTGATGCTGTTCCGTTCCAACCGCGATTTCGGCCTGATCATCTTTGCCGGCGCCGTGCTGGACAGTGTGACGAGAGGTGGTGCAATTCCATGACCGACAGAATGGCGGACGCCGCTGGCAAGCTGCTGGCGCTGGCAAAGGAAGCAGGAGCGGACGCAGCCGACGTGCTGGCGGTTGCCGGCGAGGCGATCGATGTCGAGCTGCGCGACGGCGTGACCGAGAAGCTCGAGCGCTCCGAGGATCACGACTTCGGTCTGCGAGTTCTGGTTGGTCAGAGCCAGGCGGTGGTGTCGACCAGCCGCGATGATGCAGCAAGCCTTCGCACGGCTGCCGAGCGCGCCGTGGCGATGGCCAGGGCAGCACCTCCCGACAGCTTCGCCGGCCTGGCCTCGAGCGACAGCGTCGCGCTGACCTGGCCCGAGTTGATGCTGGCCGATGACGCCGCGCCGGATGCCGCCGCGCTCATCGAGCGGGCGCGCGCGGCCGAGCAGGCTGGTCGCGACGTGGCGGGCGTCACCCGATCGAATGGCGCCTCCGCCAGCGCCGGCCGCCGCCGCATCCTGCTCATCGCCTCCAACGGCTTTGCCGGAAGCTATGAGCGCACCGCCTATGGCATCTCCGCCTCGATGATCGCCGGCACCGGCACCGCCATGGAGCGCGACCATGACTGGCACTCGGCGCTGCATTGGAAGAGCCTGAAGCAGCCGGGCGATGTCGGTCGGGTGGCCGGCGAGCGCGCGGTGCGGCGGCTTGATCCGCGCAAGGTGCCCTCCGGCAAGGTTCCCGTCTTGTTCGAGAACCGCCTTGCCGGCGGCCTCGCCGGCCATTTGATCGGCGCCATTCTCGGCAGCGGCATCGCCCGGGGCACCAGCTTTCTCAAGGACAGCATGGGCGAGCTGCTGTTCCGCCCGGAGATCTCGATCATCGACGACGCCACCATTCGCCGCGGCCTGGCCTCGAAGCCCTTCGACGCCGAAGGCCGGGCAACCCGGCCCACCCCGATCATTGCCGAGGGCCGCCTCGTCAGCTGGCTGCTCGACGAGCATTCCGCCCGGCAGCTCGGCCTGGCCAGCACCGGCCATGCCAGCCGCGGCACCTCCGGACCGCCCTCGCCGCAGCCGACCAATGTCACCCTTTCGCCCGGCAGCCGCAGCCCCGAGGCGCTGCTGCGGGACATGGGTCGCGGGCTCCTGGTGACCGAGCTCATCGGCATGGGCGTCAACGGCGTCACCGGCGATTACAGCCGTGGCGCCGCCGGCTTCTGGATCGAGGACGGCGCCATCGCCTATCCGGTGAGCGAGATCACCATTGCCTCGAACCTCAAGACGATGTTCCGCGACCTCGAGCCGGCCGACGACCTGGAATTTCGCGGCGCCATCAATGCCCCCTCCCTGCTCGTGCCGGAGATGACCCTTGCCGGAACCTGAGGCTCTGGCGAAAGACAGGCTTGCCGACGAGCTCGCTGTCATCGAGGAGGCCGTCAAGGCGGCCGGCGAACTCGCGCTCGCGCAGTTCCGCGACGGCATCAAAGGCTGGCACAAGCCCGACGGCACCCCCGTGAGCGATGCCGATTTCGCCGTCAATCGCCTGCTCGCCGATCGGCTTCTCACCGCCCGGCCGACCTATGGTTGGCTCTCGGAGGAGACGTCGGACGAGCTCGGTGTCCGCCACGGTGCGCTCACCTATCTCGTCGATCCGATCGACGGCACCCGCGCCTTTCTGAGCGGCGGCGAGGACTGGTGTGTCGGCGTCGCCCTCCTCGCACAGAACCGGCCGATCGCCGCCGCCATCCTGCAGCCGGTCACCGGCGCGCTCTACAGCGCTGCCGCGGGGCTTGGAGCAACATTGAACGGTCGAGCGATCCATGTCAGCGGCCGCCAGGAGCTCGCAGGCGCCCACCTCATTGCCCATGGCGGGCTTCGCAAGCCCGAGCGCTGGACGGTGCCCTGGCCCGAGGTCAGATATGGCATGACTTTCGCGATGCTGCTAAGGCTCTGCCGTGTCGCCGACGGCAGCTTCGACGGCATGGTGGCGCTTGGGCGCAAGAGCGACTGGGACGTGGCGGCGGGCGACCTCATGGTCAGCGAAGCAGGCGGTCTCGTCACCGATCTGACAGGAACGGCGCTCGCCTATGGGGGACCGGGAATGTCTCAGAATGGCGTGATCGCCGCCGGGCCGGCGCTGATGCTACAGATGATCCCCTTGGGCCGCGGCCTCCGTGGATGACAACGAGCCGGAAGCGAGGTCATGAAACCGCAATTGCTGCATCTGGTGTTCGGGGGTGAGCTCAAATCCCTGGATGGGGTCGAGTTCAAGGACGTCGGCAGGCTCGACATCGTCGGAATTTACCCGAATTTCGCCGAGGCCAAGGTGGCTTGGGAGCGCAAGGCGCGCGAAACGCTCGACAACGCCGAGATGCGCTACTTCATCGTGCATCTCCACCGCCTGCTCGATCCAGCAACGGGTTCCGCCGGCTGATTTCTGGCCAGCGAAAACCGCCTTTCTGGCCTTTGGGCACCACCACTTGCTCTGTTAGTGTCCGCCAAACCGCGTCAAAGGTCCAAACCATGAACAAACCCGAAAAAATCTCCACTGCCGGTTGGGATCCTTCGCCCAACAATCTCGAAGCTTTCTGGATGGGTTTCACCCCGAACCGCGCCTTCAAGAAACGGCCGCGGCTCATCGCCCGTGCCCAGGACATGCATTTTTACGACATCGCCGGCCGCCCGGTGCTCGACGGCACCGCCGGCCTGTGGTGCTGCAATGCCGGTCATTGCCGCCCGCGCATCGTCGAGGCGATTCAAAAGCAGGCCGCCGAGCTCGATTTCGCCCCGACCTTCCAGTTCGGCCACCCCAAGGCCTTCGAGCTCGCCTCGCGCCTTGCCGCCTTGGCGCCCGGCGATCTCAACTACGCCTTCTTCGCCAATTCCGGCTCGGAGGCCGCCGACACCGCCCTCAAGATCGCCATCGCCTATCATCGCCAGCGCGGCGATGCATCGCGCATCCGCATCATCGGCCGCGAGCGCGCCTATCACGGCGTCGGCTTTGGCGGGATCAGCGCCGGCGGCATGGTGGCCAACCGCAAATGGTTCGGCCCCCTGCTCCCCGGTTCCGACCACCTGCCTCACACCTACAACCGCGAGCACCAGGCCTTCACCAAGGGCGAGCCGGAATGGGGCGCGCACCTTGCCAATGAGCTCGAGCGTCTGGTCGCACTCCACGACGCCTCGACCATCGCCGCGGTCATCGTCGAGCCGATGTCCGGCTCGACCGGTGTGCTACCGCCGCCCCGGGGCTATCTCAAGCGGCTGCGCGAGCTTTGCGACAAGCACGGCATTCTGCTGATCTTCGATGAGGTCATCACCGGCTTCGGGCGGCTCGGCAAGGCCTTTGCGGCGGAGCGCTTCGGGGTCGTGCCCGACATGATCACCTTCGCCAAGGGCGTGACCTCGGGGACCATCCCGATGGGTGGCGTGATGGTTCGCCAGCACATCTATGATGCCTTCATGCACGGGCCTGAGCATGTGATCGAGCTGTTCCACGGCTATACCTATACCGGCCATCCCATGGCGGCCGCCGCCGCCCTCGCCACTCTCGACACCTATCGCGACGAGGGCCTGTTCGAGCGGGCGAGCGAGCTCGAGGCGGAGTGGGCAGACGCTGCCATGTCGCTCAAGGGTCATCCCCTGATCGAGGACATTCGGACATTGGGATTGGTCGCCGCCCTCGATCTGCGCCCGGTCGATGGCTCGCCGGGCCTGAGGGCCTATCTGGCGATGGAATCAGGCTTCCATGACCACGGCATCATGCTGCGCATCAGCGGCGAGACCATTGCCCTGTCGCCGCCGCTGATCATCAGCCGCGAGCAGATCGACGAGATCTTCGCGAAGCGCCTGCCGGCCGTGCTCGACGCGGTGCGATAGAGGCTATGCCGGTCCTCGTCAGTTGGTGAGGGCCGGCAGTTCCACCCGCTCGGAGCCGTGGCAGCCATGCTCCCGGCGGCTCTGCGGCATTGTCCGGGTCGTGCCCTCCATGGTCGCCGCATCCTCGCCCGGAGCGACTTGTGCCGACGGGTCGGAGGAATAGGATTCGCTGCCGTTGCGCTCGATGAAGGAAGATGCCGGATTGTCGGTGCTGGCCATTGGCACTTGTTGCGCCAGGGCCGGCGTCGCGGCCGCGACGAGCACCATGGCGAGCAGGAATTTGTGCATTGGGGGCCTCCCGTTCGACGATTCGTAAGGCTAACACGGCCTTGCCGGGCCATCCAGCCGGGTTTTCGCCACTTGGACGGATCTCCGATGGCAGATCCGTTGTCAGCAGCGGCAGCCTGTTGTTACTCTCCGCTGCTGCAACTCGCTCCCTCGGCGGGACGCCTCGGGGTGGCGGCTGCAGCGGGCCAGCGCTGGGAAGCCATGAGCAGAAGCCACACATCGCTTGCGATATTGGTCGTGCTCCTGGCCGTCCTGGCGGTTGCCATGGGCCTCTATGGCCTGCTCGTGTGGCGGCGCAGTGACGTTGCGCTGACCGGCGCCATCCTGCTGCTCGGCCTTGCCCAATTGCTGTCACTTTTCTGGCGCCGGCGCCACGCCGCGCGTAGCGATGGCCAGGACGGCGGCGCACCCCATCGCGACCGCGAGCACTTCGCCGAAGGCATCCGCCGCCTTGACCAGCTGAGCGCCGACCATGCCGCCCTTGGCGCCGAGGTCGCCCAGATTCAACAGCGCCTGGCGGCAATCGAGGGTTTCGCCGCGCACGCGCCTGAGCTCGAGCAGCATGTCCATGAGATCGAAGGCGCCATCACCACGCTTGCCGCCCGCGCCGCCGGCCCGGCCCCGGCGACGATGCGAGGCCCGCCTCGCCCGCCCGCCGAGCTCTTCCTCGAGCCGGTCGTGCGGATCAAGGAGGCCCGCACTGTCTACTACCGTGCCTCTCTGGCGGAGCTCGGCCCCGATGGCGCCTATGTTCCGCTGCGCAAGACTCCCGCTCTCGATTTCGAATGCTTTCGTCAGGTCGTGCCGGTCGCCCGCCGATTTCGCGCCCGCAACCGGATCATCGGCATCTTCTGCCCGCTGTCACCGGCGTCATTCAGCGATGAGGAATTCATTGCCCGACTGCTCGAGCTTCTCCGCCAGGAGCGCGACGTTGCCGGCGGACTGGTCGTCGACATCACCCAGAAGGGCTTGGGCAGTCTCGAGGAGAGCGGGCTCGAGGGCCTCGCCTGGCTGGCGGAGCTCGGCGCCACCTTCTGCATGTCCCACACCGATGTCGCCGGACCGGACATCCCGGCGCTCTCACATCTCGGATTTCAGTTCATCGATATCGACGCCGCGCTCATCGCCAGATCGGCAACGGCTTCCAACCTCTCGGTGCGCGAGCCGGCGCTCAAGCTGTTCCGCGAGGCCGGCGAGCACGGTGTCAGCGTGATCGCCGCCAACGTCGCCCAGGAGCGCGAGCTCGAAGGCGTGCTGGGCTACGCTTCGCTCGCCCGCGGAGCGCTTTTCTCGCCGCCGCGGCGGGTTCTGCATCACGCCGGCGCGACGACGCTCGAAACGGCTGTCGCTTGACCGGCCGGAGCCGCGCTGTTAGCCAGCCATCAAAGTGACCCCGGAGCGGAGCCAATTGCCTCTGACGAAACTTGAAGCAGCCAGCGCGCTGAGCCAGCAGCACCCTGTCTGGCTGTGTGACGTCTGGGGCGTGGTGCACAATGGCGCCGCCGCCATTTCCGAAGCCTGTGATGCCTTGATCCGCCACCGGCGCAATGGCGGGATCGTGGTGCTGCTGACCAATGCGCCGCGCCGCTGGCCGCGGGTGGTGGCGCTGTTCGATCGCTTCGGCGTTCCACCGGGAATCTACGATCGTGTGGTGTCATCGGGCGATGTCACCCGTCGTTTGATCGAAATGCGCGCCGGCCAGAGCATCTTCCATTTGGGTCCCGATCGCGATCATGATCTGACCGTCGGCCTGCCGGTGAGGTTTACCGGCTTCGTCGAGGCCGATGCCGTGCTCTGCACCGGCCTCCTCGATGATCACCTCGAAACGGTGGCGGACTACGAGCCGATGCTCGCCGAGATGCTCGAGCGCGGCATGACCATGATCTGCGCCAATCCCGACAAGGTCGTCCATGTCGGCGAGCGGCTGTTCCCCTGCGCCGGCCTGCTCGCCGAGCGCTATGCCGAAATCGGCGGTCAGGTCGAAATGGCGGGAAAGCCCTACCCGCCGATCTACCGGGCAGCGCTTGACCAGGCGCGCGAAATCCTCGCCCGCGATGTGACCACCGAACAGGTACTCGCCATCGGCGACAGCCTGGCGACCGACATGGCGGGCGCCGCCGACAACGGGTTTCCGGCTCTGTTCATCAGCCAGGGCATCCATCGCGAAGAGATCGACGGCGTCAGCGGCGCGGGTCTCGCATCGCTGATCTCCGCCGCCGCTCCCGGCATTGCGATCGTCGGTTACATGGACACTTTGCGGTGGGGCGGCACGTGATCATTCTCGACGCCACCGCCCCGGTTCCTGCCGAGCTGCGCGGTGCATCGGTCGCCATCGGCAATTTCGATGGCGTGCATCGCGGCCATCAGGCACTGCTCGCCGAAGCCCAGCGGGCCGCCGCGGCCGCGGGCAGGCCCTGGGGTGTCATCACCTTCGAACCCCATCCCCGATCGTTCTTCCGCCCCTCGGAGCCGGTTTTCCGACTGTCGCCGGCACCCCTGAAGGCCCGCCTCCTGGCAGCGCTCGGGGCGGACTTCATGCTGCCTCTGACCTTTGATGCGGCCCTGGCGGGACTCGAGGCCGAAGCCTTCATCGAGCGCGTCATCGGCGAAAAGGTCGGGGTCGGCCACCTCGTGACGGGGTTCGATTTCCATTTCGGCAAGGGTCGCAAGGGCAATGCCGATCTCCTGCACTCGCTCGGACCCAGGTTTGGCTTCACCCTGGCCGAGGTCGAGCAGGTCACCGACCCGAACGGCAGCGCCCCCTTCTCCTCGAGCGCCATCCGCTCGGCATTGCGCCACGGCTCGGTGGCCCCCGCCGCCCATGATCTTGGCTATTGGTGGTCGGTGCTCGGCACCGTGACCACCGGCGACGGCCGCGGCCAGTCCATCGGCTTCCCCACCGCCAATCTGCAACTCGTGCCCGGCACCGATACGCGGGACGGCATCTACGCCGTGCGGGTGCGCGATCTCGCCGTGGCGCCGCCACGCGCCGCCCTGCCCGGTGCGGCCTATATCGGGACGCGGCCGACCTTTGGCAGCGAGCGGCGCTTTCTCGAGGTCCACCTTCTTGAGTTCTCCGGTGACCTTTATGGACGCGAACTTCTGGTCGAGTTCCTTGCCTTCATCAGACCCGACCGGACATTCCAGGACGCGGCGTCGCTCGCCGGGCAGATCGGACTCGATTGCCAGGCCTGCACCCGGGCGATAGCCGAGGTCGAGCGTACCGACCCGATGCGGGCCTTTCGCCTCGGCCGATTGCAATCAGATGGAAAGATTTGATGCTTACGGTCTTGACGCGCGGCACCGTCTGAATTATGTCCGGCGCGACTGCTGGCACTCCTCATAGATGAGTGCTAGCAGAGGCGAGGGGTCCCTTGCCTTGGCTGAAATACCCAAATCCAAGGAGATACGTATGGGCATGAAGTTTCGTCCTTTGCACGACCGGGTGGTGGTGCGCCGGGTCGAGGAAGATACGAAGACCAAGGGTGGGATTATAATCCCAGACACCGCGCAAGAAAAGCCCATGCAGGGCGAGATCATTGCCGTCGGTCCGGGCGCCCGCGATGAGTCCGGCAAGCTCGTTCCTCTCGATGTGAAGGCTGGCGATCTGGTGCTGTTCGGCAAGTGGTCGGGCACCGAGGTCAAGATCGACGGTGTCGAGTACCTCATCATGAAGGAGTCCGACATCATGGGCATTCTCGAAGGCCGGTCGGCGAAAAAGGCCGCTGCCTGAGCCCTGCCCCAAACCCCCGTTTCCATGATCCGTTTTTGGAGCCGATAAATGCCTGCTAAGGACGTCAGATTCTCTACCGATGCCCGCGAAAAGTTGCTGCAGGGCGTCGATATTCTCGCCAACGCCGTCAAGGTGACGCTGGGTCCCAAGGGCCGCAACGTCATTCTCGACAAGTCCTTCGGTGCACCCCGCACCACCAAGGACGGCGTGACCGTCGCCAAGGAAATCGAGCTGGAGGACAAGTTCCAGAACATGGGCTGCCAGATGGTCCGTGAGGTTGCCTCCAAGACCAACGACAACGCCGGCGACGGCACCACCACCGCCTGCGTGCTGGCCCAGGCGATTGTCCGCGAAGGTGCCAAGTCGGTGGCCGCCGGCATGAACCCGATGGATCTGAAGCGCGGCGTCGATCTCGCCGTTCGGACCGTCGTCGAAGACGTCAAGAAGCGCACCAAGAAGATCAAGTCCTCCGAAGAGGTCGCCCAGGTCGGCACCATCTCCGCCAATGGCGAGAAGGAAATTGGCGAGATGATCGCCAATGCCATGCAGAAGGTCGGCAATGAGGGCGTGATCACCGTCGAGGAGGCCAAGAGCCTCGATACCGAGCTCGATGTCGTCGAGGGCATGCAGTTCGACCGCGGCTATCTCTCGCCCTATTTCGTCACCAATGCCGAGAAGATGGTTGCCGAGCTCGACGAGCCCTACATCCTGTTGCACGAGAAGAAGCTGTCTGGCCTCCAGGCCATGCTGCCGGTGCTCGAGGCCGTGGTGCAGTCCGGGCGCCCGCTGCTCATCGTCGCCGAGGATGTCGAGGGCGAGGCGCTCGCCACCCTGGTCGTCAACAAGCTGCGCGGCGGTCTCAAGGTTGCCGCCGTCAAGGCGCCGGGCTTCGGTGATCGCCGCAAGGCCATGCTCGAGGACATCGCCGTCCTCACCGGCGGCCAGGTGATCTCGGAGGATCTCGGCATCAAGCTCGAGAACGTGACGCTCGACATGCTCGGCCGCGCCAAGAAGGTGCGGGTCGAGAAGGAGAACACCACGATCGTCGACGGTGCCGGCAAGAAGGCCGACATCCAGGCCCGCATCAACCAGATCAAGGCGCAGATCGAGGAGACGACCTCCGACTACGACCGCGAGAAGCTCCAGGAGCGTCTCGCCAAGCTCGCCGGCGGCGTTGCCGTGATCAAGGTCGGCGGCGCCACCGAGATCGAGGTGAAGGAGCGCAAGGACCGCGTCGATGACGCGCTCAATGCGACTCGCGCCGCGGTCGAGGAAGGCATCGTGCCGGGCGGCGGCGTCGCGCTGCTCCGCGCCAAGAAGGCGGTCGATGCGCTGAAGTCGGACAATCCCGACATCCAGGCCGGCATCAACATCGTCTCCAAGGCGCTCGAGTCCCCGATCCGGCAGATCGCCGAGAACGCCGGCGTCGAAGGCTCGATCGTGGTCGGCAAGGTGCTGGAGAAGTCGGGCAATTACGGCTTCGATGCCCAGACCGAAGAGTATGTCGACATGGTCGCGGCCGGCATCATCGACCCGACCAAGGTGGTCCGCATCGCGCTCCAGGACGCTGCCTCCGTCGCATCGCTCCTGATCACCACCGAGGCGATGGTCGCCGAGCGTCCCAAGAAGGAAACGGCCCCCGCCATGCCTCCGGGCGGCGGCATGGGCGGGATGGATTTCTAAGCCATCCCTGTCAGTTGAAAGGGCGGCCCTCGGGCCGCCCTTTCCATTTGGGTCGGTTCACAGGTTTGTGAAACGACGCGCACCTCCCGCTGAAACCGCAACGCGGCAGGGCTCCGTAATTCGGGTTGCAAGTCCATTAGCCAATCTTGAAAGGATGAAGCCCATGATCAGGAAGACCCTCGTTGCTTGCGCCCTCGCCGGTACGCTGTTTGCGACCATTCCCGCCAACGCCGCCTCGGTGATGGTCGGCGGTCAGCCGATGTTCCCCTCGAAGACCATCGTCGAGAAGGCCGTCAACTCGGCCGACCACACCACCCTAGTCGCAGCCGTCAAGGCGGCGGGGCTGGTCGATACCCTCAAGAGCAAGGGCCCCTTCACCGTCTTTGCCCCGGTGAATTCTGCCTTCGGCGCGCTCCCCGACGGCACCGTCGACACGCTGCTCAAGCCGGAGAACAAGGATGCGCTCATCAACGTCCTGACCTATCACGTCGTCCCGGGCCGGTGGACCTATAGCGAGCTCAAGGCCGCCGTGAAGAAGGGCAAGGGCGAGGCCGAGCTCAAGACCGCCAATGGCGAATGGCTCACCGCCAAGATGAACGGCCCCAACAACATCATCCTGACGGATGGCAAGGGCGGCATGGCCAATGTCACCGTCTACGACGTGTTCCAGTCGAATGGCGTGATCCACTCGATCGACCACGTGTTGCTGCCGAAGTCGTAAGGAAGGCAGTCGTCAGCTAGGCAGTAGGCAGTAGTGCATGATCACTGCCTATTGCCTACTGCCTCCATTCGCTCCTTCAACATCGCCACCGCCGGATGGCCGAGATGCGCGGACCCCGCCGCCAGCACCGCCTCGGATCTGAGAATGACCCCATCGTCGAGCACCTTGAGACGGTTGGCCCTGAGCGTCGAGCCGGTGGTGGTGATATCGACGATCGCTTCCGCCGTGCCGGCCGCCGGCGCTCCCTCGGTCGCTCCCGCGCTTTCGACGATGCGATAGCCGGTGACGCCCTTCTCGGAGAACCAGCGGCGCGTCAGCGCCGGATATTTGGTGGCGATCTTGAGCCGCCGCCCATGCCTTGCATGGAATGCCACCGCCACCTCGTCGAGATCGGCCATGGTCGCGACATCGAGCCAGCATTGCGGCACCGCCACCACCACATCGGCATGGCCGAAGCCAAGCCGGAGCACCACCTCGATCGCGCCAGCGCCATCCGGCATCGCCTCGCGCAGGAGATCCTCGCCAGTCACTCCGAGCGCGGCGCTGCCATCCTTGAGTGCCTGGGCAATCTCGATCGCCGACAGAAAGGTGACCTCGACATCGGGCAGCGCGGCAATGCGTCCCTGGTAGCCGCGCTCGAGCCCGTTGCGGATCACCGCCAGCCCCGCCTGCGCGAAACACGCTTCGGCGGCCTCGAGCAGCCGACCCTTGGACGGCATCGCCAGGGTGAGCTTCGCCGTCATCGCGTCATCGCGCGGCAGGCCGCCGCGAGCCTCTCGGTGTGGATGGCACAGCCGACTGCCGGCACCGGATAGGGGGAGCCGATATCGGACAGGAGCCGGTCATAGCGTCCGCCGCCGGCGACCGCCAGCAGCCGGCCATCGGGATCGATGGCTTCGATCTGGAACACGAAGCCGGTGTAATATTCGAGCTGGCGCCCGAACACGCCGGCGAAGGTCGCCTCGTCGAGCGGCAGCCCGGCAGCCTCCATCAATGCGTTTCGCCGCTGGAAGCGCCGCACTGCCTCGATCATCGGCGAGCCGAGATCGGGCGCCGGCCGATCGAGAGCTTTCGCCGTGTCGGCCGGCGAGCCGGAAAGCCCGAGATAGGTCTCGATCTTCTGGGCATCCGCTTCGGCAAGCGGCTTTTCGCTGCGATCCAGGGCCTTCTCCAAAAGCCGGGCGGCGATCTCGCGCGAATTGCGCCCGCCGATCAGCGCCAGCCCTTCCGCCGCGAGCTGCTGCTCGACAAGCCTCACCGCATCGGCCCCGCCATCGCCCGCCTGGGCGAGCGTGTCGATCAGCCCGGAGATCGAGCTCCGCGGCCTGACCGCGATCCCGGTCAGCTGATCGAGCAGCACGCGAAACTGTTTCGGACGCCAGAACTGATGGCTGAGCCGCCGCCGCCACCGCTCCGGCATCGCCAGCGCGTGGAGGAGCGAATCGAACAGCCCGAGATCGCCGAGCCGGATGGTGTAGCGGAAGAGGCCCGCCGCCTCCACCGCTCCGACCGTCATCGCCAGCACCTCGGCCTCGGCCAGCTCGGCATCGCTTGCCCCGAACCATTCGACGCCCGCCTGGTCGAACTCGCTGGGATGCAGCGGATCGGCGCCGCCCGGCTGGAAGCGAAAGGCGGGACCGCAATAGCAATAGCGCGCCTCGCGCCGCGGATCGGCCTGGTGCGACAGGTGGAACCGGCAGGTCGGGACCGTCAGATCGGGGCGAAGGCAGAGCTCGGCGCCCGACGGATCGGTGAAGACGAAGGTGCGCGAGCGGATGTTCTCGCCCGACCGGTCGAGAAAGATGTCGGCCGGCTGCAGGATATCGGGCACGATGGTCTCGAAGCCCTCCGCCTCGAACACCGCCATGACGGCCTGCCGGACAGCCTCGAGCTCCTGCCGCTCGGCTGCCGATCTACCGGCCACCGCATCCTCCCCTCACCGCCGCTGCTCCAGCGCCGCCTTGACCGCCGCGACGAGCTCGGATTGCGGCACCTCGATTTGGGCGGCCCGAGTCGCTCGCCATTCCTCGCGGCTGTCGATCTGCCGCGCCATCTCGGCTCCCGCCGCCAGGTCCTTGAGCTGGACGATTCCGCGCTGGAGCTCGTCGGGGCCCTGGATCACCACCAGCGGCGCGCCGCGCCGGTCGGCATATTTCATCTGCGCCTTCATGCCGGCCGTTCCGAGATACATCTCGGCCCGGATCCCGGCGTCGCGAAGCCGGCTGGTCAGTTGCTGATAATGCGGCACGCTCCCACGGTCCATCACCAGCACCACCACCGGCGCCAAGCTTCCCAGAGTGGCGGACCTGCCGAGATGCTTGAGCGCTGCATGGAGCCGCGACACGCCCATCGAGAAGCCGGTGGCCGGCACCGCCTCGCCGCGAAAGCGCGCCACCAGATCGTCGTAACGCCCACCGCCCCCGACCGAGCCGAAACGCACTTGCTGGCCCGCCTCGTCAGTGGTCTCGAAGGTCAGCTCGGCTTCGAAAACCGCGCCGGTGTAATAGTCGAGGCCGCGCACCACTGAACATTCATAACGGATCCGATCGTGGCCATAACCCGCGGCATCGAACAGGCCGCGCATCTGATCGAGCTCCTTGGCACCCTCCTCACCGATTCGGCTTCCCTCGAAAAATCTATCCTCATAAATTTTGGACTGAACGAAGTTCAGGCTTCCCTCGATTTGGTCGGGGTTCAACTTGGCGCCAATTGTAAAATCGCCCGACTCGTCCTTCCTTCCTCCGCCGAGAAGCTCTCTCACAGCTTGGGGACCCAATCTCTCCAGCTTGTCCAGTGCTCTAAGCCAGATCGATTTCGCCTCGACTGGAATGCCTAGCTTCTCCTGCACGCCATCCAGAATTTTCCGGCTGTTGAACTTGACGACGTAATTGCCCCGCTCGATCCCCAGCGCTTCCAGCGCATCGGCCGCCATCATGCACACTTCGGCATCCGCCGCCGGGCTCGCCGTCCCCACCGTGTCGGCATCGAACTGCATGAACTGCCGGAAGCGGCCAGGACCCGGTTTCTCGTTGCGGAACACCCAACCCGAACGGTAGCTGCGAAACGGCTTGGCGAGCCCCTCATAACACTCGGCGACATAACGGGCGAGCGGCGCCGTCAGGTCATAGCGCAGCGACAGCCACTGATCGTCCTCGTCCTTGATCGAGAACACCCCTTCGTTCGGCCGGTCCTGGTCGGGGAGAAACTTGCCCAGCGCATCGCTATATTCGAGGAACGGCGTCTCGAGCGGCTCGAACCCATAGGTCTCATAGACCCGCTCGAGGACGCGCAGCATCTCTTTGACGCCCTGGATCTCCTCGGCCTCGACGTCGCGAAAACCCTTGGGCAGCCGCGCCTTAGGTCGTTCCTGCTGTGGTGATCGGCCCATGGGCATCCCGGAAGATCGTGAAAGTCGTGCCGGGTTCTAGCGAAACAACCGCAGCCGGGCAAGCCACGCCCTGGAATTCACTCCCCTCGCACCACCTGCTGGTTCTGCTCGCCCAGCCCCTCGACCGACAGGCGGATGCGATCGCCCTCGGTGAGAAAGCGCGGCGGCTTCCTCCCCATGCCGACGCCGGCCGGCGTTCCGGTGATGATCAGATCGCCCGCCATCAGCGTCATGAACTGCGACACATAGGACACCAGGAACCTGACCGGGAAGATCATCTTCGCCGTCGTGCCGTTCTGCACCCGCTCGCCATTGAGCTCGAGCCACAGCGGCAGGGCCTGCGGATCGGGCACCTCGTCCCGCGTCACCAGCCACGGTCCGACCGGCCCGAACGTGTCGAGCGACTTGCCCTTCACCCACTGTCCCTTGCGCTCGATCTGAAATTCGCGCTCCGACACGTCATTGACCACCGCATAGCCGGCGACATGGTTCAACGCGTCCCTTTCGCTGACCGCCTTGGCGCGCGCGCCAATGAAGATCCCGAGCTCGACCTCCCAATCCGCCTTGCGGGAGTTGCGCGGCAGGACGATGTCGTCATTCGGTCCTGAGATCGACGACAAATGCTTGTTGAAGATGATCGGCTCCTCGGGAACCGGCAGCCCCGATTCCTCGGCATGGTCGGTGTAGTTGAGCCCGATGGCGATGAAATTGCGGATGCCGGCGAGCGGGCAGCCGGACCGCGGCTTGCCGTTGATCGCCGGCAGGCTTTCGGCATCGAGCGCCTCGAGCTTCTCGAGTCCTTGCGGCGAAATCACCTCTGGCGTGATGTCGTCGATGATCGTCGAGAGGTCGCGCATCCTGCCCGACCGATCGATCAGGCCGGGCTTCTCGCGGCCGATGGCGCCATGGCGGAAGAGCTTCATGGGTGACCCCCTGTCGGTTGCGGCTCGGAATTGTTGACGATGATGATGTGCAGGCGCTTCGGCCCATGCGCCCCGAGCTCGAGCCGCTGCTCGATATCGCCGGTGCGCGACGGTCCGGTGATCATGTTCAGGGTGCGCGGCATCCGACCGGTCCCATAGGCGCTGCGGATGCGGTCGAACACGTCCTCATAGGAGGCAACGATGTCGTCGCCCTGGACGACCGCAATATGGGTCTCCGGCAGAAAGTTCAGCGTCGTCGGATTGTCCGGCCCCGACAGCAGGATCAGCGTTCCCGATTCCGCCACCCCGGCCGCCGCCCGGCTGACCGACACTTCGTCGGCCGGCTCCGCTCGCCCGCTGCGGCGCTCGACCGCCGGCGCTCCGTCGCGCCACGGCAGCTCCGCCAGCAGCGGATCATCGCCATGGCGGACCCGCGACGGCAGATTCTGCTGGCGAAGATAGGCTGCGATCAGCGCCGGGATCTCGCCCGGTCCATCGGCTTCGGCCACCGTCGCATGCACCCCCTCGGCCATCGTCCGGAACAGCGCGATCCGCGCCGATCGCTCGAGCTGGCCGCGGCGCGGCACCAGATTGCGCGAATGCTGCGACAGACGCTCCTCCACCGCCCGTCGGCGCGTCGGTTCCTCGCTCGCACGCAGGCCCTGGCGGATGCGGGAGAAAACCACCGAGCGGTGATCGAGTTCAGCCATCGGGACGGCGGTCCTGCCATTGATCCATGAAGGTCGCCCCCTCGGGCGTCGGGAAATCGCGGAATCGCGTCCAGCCGCCGGCGAGCGGTACCAACGACATGCGGGGCCTGCCGCGCGACCACAGCCGCAAGGCCCGATTGCCGAGTCGCGTCGCCAGCCGATAAAGGGCCGGCCGCTCGGCCAGAAACGCCCACAGCTTGAGCCCGTAGCGGACGGTTGCCGGCTGCAGGTGCCGCTCGAATTCCCGCTCGCGCCAATGCCGCATCATGCCGGGCAGCGGGATCTTCATCGGGCAGACTTCCTCGCAGCGCCCGCAGAAGGTCGAGGCGTTGGGCAGCTGACCGGCCTTGTCGAGGCCGATCAGCGATGGCGTGAGAACTGCCCCCATCGGTCCCGGATAGACCCAGCCATAGGCGTGGCCGCCGACCGCCTGGTAGACCGGGCAATGATTGAGGCAGGCGCCACAGCGGATGCAGCGCAGCATCGGCTGGAACGGCGTTCCGAGCATGGCGCTGCGCCCATTGTCGAGCAGGATCACATGATATTCTTCCGGCCCGTCGGGATCGTCGGGCCGGCGCGGGCCGGTCGAGAAGGTGGTGTAGCACGACATCTCCTGGCCGGTCGCCGAGCGTGCCAGGAGCCGCAGCAGCGTCGCCACGTCCTCGAGCGTCGGCACCAGCTTGTCGATCGTCGTGAGCACCACATGCGCCTTCGGCAGGATCTGGGTGAGATCGCCATTGCCCTCATTGGTGACGATGATCGAGGTGCCGGTCTCGGCCACCAGGAAGTTTGCGCCGGTGATGCCCATGTCGGAGGCGATGAACTTCTCCCTGAGCACCAGCCGCGCCTCGTGGACGAGCTTGGCCGCCTCGTCGAGATTGCGCTCGCGCGGCAGATGGGCATGAGCTGCGCGGAAATCGGCCTCGACCTGGTCGCGGGTCAGGTGCACGGCAGGAGCGATGATGTGGCTCGGATGCTCGCCTCGCAGCTGGATGATGTACTCCCCGAGGTCAGTCTCGACCGGCTGAATGCCGGCCGCCGACAGCGCCTCGTTGAGCTCGATCTCCTCTCCGACCATCGATTTGCCCTTGGTCACGCTGCGGGCGCCGAGCCGTCGCGCGATCTCGATGACGATCCGCTTGGCCTCGGCCCCGTCGGCGGCGAAATGGACATGGCCGCCGCTCGCCTTGACCTTGGCCTCGTAGCGCTCGAGATAGAGATCGAGATGAGCCAGCGTGTGGTCCTTGATCGCCCGCGCCTCATCGCGCAGCGCCTCGAACTCCGGCAGCCGGTCGCGCGCCATCAGGCGTTTGTGGATGAAGCCGCGCGGCACATTCTCGAGCGCCCGCTGCAGCTCCGCATCATGGAGCGCCCGCGTGGCATTCTCCTTGAACTCGCTGCTGCGCGTCTCCATCAGGCGGGATCTCCCCCGCCGATCGGCGGGCCGCCGGTCTCGCCGGCCAGCACTTCGGCGACGTGGCGCACCTCGATGCGAGACCCCTCGCGCGACAGCTTGCCGGCCATGTTCATCAGGCATCCGAGATCGCCCGCCAGCAGCACCTCGGCGCCGCTTGCCGTCACATTGGCGATCTTCTTCTTCACCATGTCGTTGGAGATCTCGGGATATTTGACGCAGAAGGTGCCGCCGAAGCCGCAGCACACCTCCGCATCCTTCATCTCGGCGACCTTCAGCCCCTTGACCTCGGCGAGCAGCCGGCGCGGCTGGCTGCGGATGTCGAGCTCGCGCAAGCCCGAGCAGCTGTCGTGATAGGTCACCACCTTGGGGTAATCGGCATCGAGCTCGCCGACCCCCATGACATCGACGAGGAACGACACGAGCTCATAGGTGCGTTGCGCCAGCGCCTCGGCCCGGAACCGGTCGTCCGAGCCTTCGGGAAACAATGGCGGATAGTGCTTGCGGATCATTCCGGCGCAGGAGCCGGACGGCGCGACCAGATAGTCCATATCCTCGAAGGCGGCGATGGTCTGTCGCGCCAGCACGGCGGTGTCGTGCCGGTCGCCCGAATTGTAGGCCGGTTGGCCGCAGCAGGTCTGGGTCGGCGGCACCTCGACCACGCAGCCAACCCTCTCGAGCAGCTTCACCGCCGCAAAGCCGATGGATGGCCGCAGCAGATCGACAAGGCAGGTCACGAACAAACCGACGCGCGGCTTCCGCCCGAGCATTCCGGACTCTCCGACAACAGCTCGAGCACCTTATCGCACCCCCGCCTTGCGGCGCGCAATCGCCTTCCCGGCAGGACTGCCCGACGTTGGACGTTATTGCTCCGGTGGCGACTTCAGATAGGCGATGACATCGGCAAGCTCGTCATCCTTCTTGATGCCGACGAACACCATCTTGTTGCCCGGGACGAAAGCCTTGGGGTCCTTGAGATAGGATGCGAGGTTCTCGTCGGTCCATGTGAGCCCCTCCTCCCCCTTTTTCTTCATCGCATCGGAGTATTTGAAACCTTCGACCGAGCCCGCCTTGCGCCCGGCCACATCGCCGAGATGCGGCCCGACCTTGTTGGTCTTGGTGTCATGGACGTGGCAGACTTGGCACCGCTTGAACACGTTCTTGCCCTTCGCGGCATCCCCCTGGGCCATTGCCGGCGCGGACACGGCGAGAAGTGCAAGTGCGGCCAGCGCAATCCTGAGTTTCATGCGAACGTCTCCTCCTTGCGATGCACCGGAATCGCGCATCTTCTCAATCTTCGTGTTCTGATAAAGTGATGTACCATCGGCTGGTGCCACGCTCGGACGGGACGTTTTGTCGCGCTCCGACAAAGCTGTAGCGGATCAGGACCGTCATGACACGTCTGAAAATGCCCGCCCCCGATCAGGCGACGCTCGACCGCCGTGGCGAGATCGTCGCTGCCTTGCGCCGCATCGTGCCGGGCGAAGGCGTGATCGATACCGAGGCGCAGCTCAGCGCCTATGAGACCGACGGGCTCACCGCCTATCGCCAGGTTCCCATGGTTGCGGTGCTCCCCGACACGGTCGACCAGGTCAGGCAGATCCTGAGCTATTGCCACGCCCATGACGTCCGCGTGGTGCCGCGCGGCGGCGGCACCGGCCTCTCCGGCGGCGCCCTGCCGCTGGCCGATGCGGTGCTGCTCGGCATGTCGAAGTTCAACCGCATCCTCGACATCGACTACGAGAACCGCTGCGCCACCGTCGAGCCCGGCGTGACCAATCTCGCCATCACCAAGGCGGTCGAGGATCGCGGCTTCTATTATGCGCCCGACCCCTCCTCTCAGATCGCCTGCTCGATCGGCGGCAATGTCGCGGAGAATTCCGGAGGCGTGCACTGTCTGAAATACGGCCTGACCGCCAACAACCTGCTCGGCATCGAGATCGCGCTGATCACCGGCGAGCTCATCCGTCTCGGCGGCAAGCATCTCGACAGCGAGGCCTATGATCTCATGGGCGTGGTCACCGGCTCGGAAGGGCTGCTCGGCGTCGTCACCCAGGTCACCGTCCGCATCCTGCGCAAGCCGGAGACGGCCCGCGCGCTGCTGATCGGATTCCCCGAGATCGAGGCGGCCGGCCAATGCGTCGCCGACGTGATCTCGCACGGCATCATCCCGGCCGGCATGGAGATGATGGACCGCCTCGCCATCGCCGCGACCGAGGACTTCGTCCATGCCGGCTACCCCCGCGATGTCGATGCCTTGCTGATCGTCGAGCTTGACGGCCCGCTGCCCGAAGTCGAGCATCTGATCGAGCGGGTGAGCGATATCGCGCGGGCGAACCGCGCCTCGCTGGTGCGCGCCTCGACCTCGGAGGAGGAGCGGCTCAAGTTCTGGGCCGGCCGTAAGGCGGCCTTCCCGGCCGTCGGGCGGATATCGCCGGACTATCTCTGCATGGACGGCACCATCCCGCGCAAGAACCTTCCCACCGTGCTGCGCGCCATGAGCGATCTCTCGGCCAGATATGGCCTGGCCTGCGCCAATGTGTTTCACGCCGGCGACGGCAATCTCCACCCGCTCATCCTGTTCGACGCCGGCGAGGAGGACCAGCTCGAGCGCGCCGAGGAATTCGGCGCCGAGATCCTGAAGCTCTGTGTACGAATGGGCGGCGTGCTGACCGGCGAGCACGGGGTCGGCGTCGAGAAGCGCGACCTCATGGGCGACATGTTCAGCGAGGTCGATCTCGCCCATCAGGAGCGGCTCAAATGCGCCTTCGACAGCAAGGGCCTGCTCAATCCCGGCAAGATGTTCCCGGTGCTGCATCGCTGTGCCGAGCTCGGCCGCATGCACGTTCACCGTGGCAATCTGCCATTCGCCGACATTCCGAGGTTCTGAAGACGTGACCGAGCTCAGGCCTGAGGATCAGGGCGGGGTCGCCGATGCCATTCTGACGGCGATCGCCGAGAAAACCCCGATGGAGATCGTCGGCTCGGCCACCATGCGCACCATCGGCCGACCGCTCGCGACACCTCTGAAGCTCGATCTCTCCGGTCTCGCCGGGCTCAATTTCTACGAGCCCGAGGAGCTGGTCCTGTCGGCCAGGGCCGGCACCCGGCGCAGCGAGATCGACGCACTGCTGCAGTCCCGCCGTCAGGCCTTCGCCTTCGAGCCTCCCGATTTCGCCCACCTCCTCGGCAGCAACCAGGGCGGCACGCTCGGCGGCATGATCGCAGCCAACCTGTCGGGCCCGCGCCGCATCAGGTCGGGCGCATTGCGCGATCACATTCTCGGCTTTTGCGCCGTCTCCGGCCGTGGCGAGCATTTCCAATGCGGCGGCCGGGTGATGAAGAACGTGACGGGCTACGACCTCCCCAAGCTCATGGCCGGCTCCTGGGGAACGCTCTGTGCACTGACCGAAGTCACCATGAAGGTGATGCCGGCGCCCGAAACCACCGCGACGCTGCTGCTGTTCGGCCTTTCCGACGCGGCAGCGGGAACGGCAATGCGCGACGCCATGCGCTCGCCGCTCGACATCGCGGGCGCTGCCCATCTTCCCGCCGATGTCGCCCGCGCCTCCGCCCTGGCCGACATCGCCAATGCCGGCACCTCGGTCACCTTGCTGCGGCTCGAGGGGTTCGGCGAATCCGTGGCCTTCCGGCTGGCCGAGCTGCAGGCCGGGATCACCACCGAGCAGGCCGCGCTCGACCCCCAGCGCTCCGAGTCCGCCTGGAGCGAGATCCGCGACGTGCATCCTCTCGCCGAGCCGCGCGAGCGCATCGTCTGGCGCGTGTCGCTTCCGCCGAGCGATGGTCCGCGGGCTATGGATCACATCCGCACCGCCGCGCCGGCGGCCATCGGCTATTATGACTGGGCAGGCGGGCTGCTGTGGGTGTCGGTGCCGCCGTCCGAGCACGGCTCGGCACAGGTCGTTCGCGGCGCCATCTCGCCGGCAACCGGCCATGCGACGCTGATCCGCGGCCCCGAAAGCCTGCGGGCATCGGTGTTCGTCTTCGAGCCGCTGCCCGATCCCCTGGCCAAGCTGACCCAGCGGGTCAAGCAGGCTTTCGATCCGTCCGGGGTTCTCAACCCGGGCCGCATGTACCATTTTGCCTGAAGCCATGCAGACCCATTTCACCGCCGCCCAGCTTGCCGATCCGAAGATCGCCGAATCCAATGCGATCATCCGCAAATGCGTCCATTGCGGCTTCTGCACCGCGACCTGCCCGACCTATGTCCTGCTCGGCGACGAGCTCGATTCGCCGCGCGGCCGCATCTACCTGATCAAGGGAATGCTCGAAAGCGGCGCCCCGGTGACCGCCGACGTCGTGCGCCATCTCGACCGCTGCCTCTCCTGCCTGAGCTGCGTGACGACCTGCCCGTCCGGGGTCAACTACATGCACCTGATCGATGACGCGCGGGTGCATGTCGAGGAGAACTTCAGCCGGCCGCCGATCGATCGCGCCATCAGATTCATGATCGCCGAGATCATTCCCGAGCCGCGGCGCTTCCGCATCGCTGCCACGCTGGCAAGGCTGGGGCGGCCCTTTGCCGTGCTGCTGCGCAAGATCCCCGCCCTCGCACCGCTCGCGGCAATGATCGAGCTCGCGCCTGAGAAATTTCCTCCCGTCGATCCCGAGGCGCAGCCGGGCCTTCACCCCGCCACCGCTGAACGTCGCTACCGGGTGGGGCTGCTCGCGGGTTGCGTCCAGAGCGTTCTCATGCCGCGTATCAATGCCGCAACGGTCCGCCTGCTCAACCGTCTTGGCGCCGATGTCGTCATTCCGCCCGGTCTCGGCTGCTGCGGCGCTCTCACCCATCACATGGGTCGTGAGCGCGATGCGATGAAGCGCGCCCGAGCCAGCATCGACATCTGGCTCGAGGAGAATTCCAAAGGCCCGCTCGATGCCATCGTCGCCAATGCCTCGGGCTGCGGCACCATGCTCAAGACCTATGATCACCTGCTGCGGCATGATGCAGGCAAGCGCGACGGCGCCCGTGCCGTGTCGCACCTTGCCGTCGATGTCAGCGAGCTTGCTCTGCGCCTCGGCTATCGCGGCACGGCGCCGCGTCGTCTCAGGGTTGCCTACCAATCCGCCTGCTCGCTGCAGCACGGCCAAAAGGTGACGCGCGAGCCGGTGGCGCTGCTCGAGGCCGCCGGCTTCGAGGTGGTGACGGTGCCCGAGGGCCATCTCTGCTGCGGCTCGGCCGGCACCTACAATCTGCTCCAGCCGGCGATCGCCGGGCGGCTGCGCGACCGCAAGATCGCCAATATCTTGAGCACGCGGCCGGACGTTATCGCATCAGGCAACATCGGCTGCATCACCCAGATCGGCTCCGGCACCACCATTCCGATCGTGCACACGGTCGAGCTGCTCGATTGGGCGGCCGGCGGGCCGATGCCGGAGGCGTTGAAATAGGCGGTAGGCATTAGGCAGTCAGGCAGTGATCGGCTCTTCTCCACCGCCTACTGCCTACTGCCTCTTCTCAACAACAATCGCCCTGAAATCGTTCACGTTGGTGAGCGTCGGGCCGGTCACCACCAGATCGCCGAGCCGCGCGAAGAACCTGTAGGAATCATTGTTGTCGAGAAGTTTCCCCGGATGGAGCCCTTCTGCTGCCGCCCGCGCCAGGCTGTCGGGAAAGATCATCGCCCCGGCATTGTCCTCCGACCCGTCGATTCCGTCGGTGTCGCCGGCAATCGCCGAGATCGACGGCTGAGACTCGAGAGCCAGAGCGAGTGCCAGCGCATATTCGCAATTGCGTCCTCCCCTGCCCTCGCCCTTGATCGTCACCGTCGTCTCGCCGCCCGACAGGATCACCGTGCCGGGCGGCGCCGCGCGAGCGAGTGCTGCATGCTCGATCGCCACCACCCGGCTCTCGCCTTCGACGCGATCACCGAGATCGACGACATCATAGCCGGCGCCGCGAGCAACCATCGCTGCCGCCTCGAGCGACAGCGCCGGGGCGGCGATGATCCGTGTCTCGGCCCGTGCCAGGCGCGGATCGCCTGGCTTTGGCGTCTCGCTCGCCGGATCGGCGAGCCAGGCGGCGACCGCCTCCGGCATGCGGATCCCATACCGCGTCAAATGCGCCAGCGCGTCCTCCCTGGTGGAAGGATCGGCGACGGTTGGACCCGACGCCACCAGCGAGGGATCATCGCCCGGGATGTCAGACACGATCAGCGACACCACCCTGGCGGGATAGGCGGCCGCCGCAAGCCGGCCACCCTTGAGCGCCGACAGATGCTTGCGCACGCCGTTCATCACCGAGATCGGCGCACCCGAAGCCAGGAGCTGCCGATTGATATCCTGCTTGTCGGCAAGCGTCAGTCCCTCGGCAGGTGCCGCGAGCAGTGCCGAGCCGCCGCCCGAGATCAGGCACAGGACCAGATCGTCGGCGCTGAGGCCGTGCACCATCCTGGTGATGCGCGCCGCCGCCTCGTTCCCTGCCCGGTCGGGCACCGGATGTGCCGCCTCGACGATCTCGATCCGCTGGCAGGGGACCCGATGTCCGTAGCGCGTCACCACCAGGCCCTCGAGCGCCTGCGGCCAATGGCCCTCGACCGCTGCAGCCATCGCCGCCGAAGCCTTGCCGGCTCCCACCACGATCGTTCGCCCCTTCGGCGGCGACGGCAGATATTGCGGCACCCGCACCGCCGGATCGGCGGCGGCGACGGCCGCATTGAACAGGCTCCTGAGCAGCGGCTCGGTGGGGCGTTGGATCATCTGTGGCCGATTGCCTCGAGCGGCTTTGCGGTTTGTCTCGACTGAAGATAATACGAAGCAAGATGATTTTGGAGAAATGGACATGCCGTCGCGTTCGAACGCCTCCCGCGTCTTCCACCGCACTCTCAGCCATGACTATCCCCGGGCGGTAACCGGCCGCGGCTCCTGGATCTACGACGCCGAAGGCCGCGCCTATCTCGATGCCTCGGGCGGTGCCGCGGTGTCTTGTCTCGGCCATGGCGATCGCCGGGTGGCGCAGGCGATCCGCCAGCAGCTCGACAGCCTCGCCTATACCCACACATCCTTCTTCACCACCGGCGTCGCGGAGGAGCTTGCCGACCGCCTGTCGAGCGCCGCCCCCGGCGGGCCCTGGCGGGTATTCTTCGTCTCCGGCGGATCGGAGGCGACGGAAGCGGCGCTCAAGCTTGCCCGCCAGATCCAGGTCGAGCGAGACGGGGCCTCCCGTGACCATTTCATCTCGCGGAATTTCTCCTATCACGGCAACACGCTCGGCGCCTTGTCGGTCGGCGGTCATCTCGGCCGGCGCAAGCTCTACGGTCCGATCCTCCCGCCCAATGTGCGCCACATCCCGCCGGTCCATGCCTATCGTCACCAGCGCCCCGACGAGGCCGCCGAGGCTTATGGCCTGCGCATGGCACGCACCCTCGAGGACACCATCATCGATACCGGCCCCGAGCGGGTGATCGCCTTCATCGCCGAGACGGTGGTCGGCGCAACCCTTGGCGCCGTCCCGGCCACGCCGGGTTACTTCGGCGAGATCAGGTCGATCTGCGATCGCCACGGCGTGCTGATGATCCTCGACGAGGTGATGTGCGGCATGGCACGCTGCGGCACCCGCTTTGCCTATGAGCAGGAAGGCGTCGTGCCCGACATGATCACGCTGGCCAAGGGGCTTGGCGCCGGCTATCAGCCGATCGGCGCATTGATGGTGAGCGAAAGAATCGTCGGCGAGCTCGAGCGGGGATCAGGCACCTTCCAGCACGGCCACACCTATGTCGGCCATGCCGTTGCCTGTGCGGCCGCACTGGCGGTGCAGGAGATCATCGAGCAGGAGGGCCTGGTCGAGCGGGTGGCGCGCGTCGGCGATACCCTTGCCGAGCGCCTGCGCGACCGCTTCGGCAACCACCCGCATGTCGGCGACATTCGCGGCCGCGGCCTGATGCGCGCCCTCGAGCTTGTCGAGGACCGCGCCGACAAGCGCCCCTTTCCCGCTGCGGCGAGGCTGTGGAGCCGCGTCAAGGCGGCGGCCATGGCGGAGGGCCTGATCTGCTATCCCAGCGGCGGCACCGCCGACGGCATCAATGGCGACCATGTGCTGATCGCCCCGCCCTATACGATCAGCGCGGGCGAGCTCGACGAGCTGGTGCGCCGACTCGACCGCGCCCTTTCACGATCCCTTGCCGAGATCGGCGCCTGATCTCAGGCCCCCGGATTTGATTGGCTTTCCTCCTGTCGGTTTGTGACACGCTCGCCAAGCGCGCGTCCCTCATAGGCGATGCACTCCTCCATCATCGCCCGCCAGATGCGCTCCGCGACATCGGCGTCGAATCCGACCCCTGTCGCCGCCTCGCGAATCCGTCGCGCCACCTCCTCGACGCGCCATGTCACCCGCGCCTCGCGCGGCGCGCCCTTGAGCTCCGCCGCCCGTTTGACGGCTTTGAACCGAGCCGCCAGGAGGGCGATCAATTGCTCGTCGATCCGGTCGATGGCACCGCGTACTTCGGAAAGCGTGTCCATTCCCTGTCCTTGAAACCGTGTCTTCCGATGGTATCCTCATACAATGCTTCAACCGAGATGGCACTGACCATGGTTCGCGAGAACGAAATTCGTGACGGCGAGATCGCAATCGATCTGCCACAACCCACCGATGCCGGCCTCGTTTTCATCGGTCGCATCCGCACGCCATGGACCTCGCGGCTGATGACCCCGCGCCATGGCCGGCCCGACGGTCCGGTCTGCCGGATCGAGGTCTTCGATCGCTGGAAGGACGCGCTCGACGGCATCGACCAGTTCGAGCGGTTGGAGGTCCTGTACTGGCTTCACCTGTCGCGACGCGATCTCGTGAAGCAGAGCCCCGACAACAACGGTATCGGCCGCGGCACCTTCTCGCTCCGCTCGCCGGTGCGGCCCAATCCGATCGGGACATCGATCGTCGAGGTGGTCGGCCGCGACGGGTTGGTGATCAGCGTCCGCGGTCTCGATTGTCTCGATGAGACCCCGCTCATCGACCTCAAGCCCGACCGCACCCTGTTCAAGCCATTGGCGGCGCCGCAGCCCGGCGACTTCGAGACCGACCGTCCCTGCTTGAGAAAGCGATAGGGATCACCAGCAGCTGTAGCCGCCATCCGCCACCACGATCGATCCGGTGAGCAGGCTCGAAGCATCGGAGGCGAGGAACAGGACCACCGAGGCGATCTCGTCCACCTCGCCGAGCCGGCCCATCGGCGTCATGTCGAGCCACGTCTGGAACATCTTCACGTTGGTGCGCGCAAAGGCGTTGAGCGGCGTGTTGATGTAGGTCGGCGCCACCGCATTCACCCTGACGCCGCGCGATCCCCATTCCGCCGCCAGCGATTTCGTCAGATGATGCACGCCGGCCTTGGAGGCATTGTAATAGCTCTGCTCCTGCGGCTTGTTGACGATGAAGCCGGACATCGAGCCGATATTGACGATCGCCCCGGACCGCTTCTCGAGCATGTGCCTGCCGAACGCCCGGCAGCACCAGAACACGCCGTTGAGATTGACATCGATGACATTGAGCCAATGCTCGTCGCTCACCGTCTCGGCCGGCGTCTCGGAGCGGGCAATGCCGGCATTGTTCACCAGGATGTCGATCTTGCCGTAACGGGCAGCCAGCGCATCCGCGACCTCGGTGACCCGCTTCGGATCGGTCACGTTCATCACCGCGATCTCGGCGTCGCGACCCTTCGCCCTCTGGGCATCGCGCGACTCCGCGGCGATCTTCTGGTCGAGATCGGCAATCACCACCTTTGCCCCCGCCTCGGCAAGCGCATCGACGCAGGCCGCGCCGATGCCGCGCCCGCCGCCGGTCACCAGCGCCACGCGACCGTCGAGCCTGAATTTGTCGAGATACACGACCGACCTCCTATTGCAGCGTGCGGATGGCGTTGCCGTCCTTGTCGAAGCGGTGAATGCGCGCCGGATCGGGATCGAGCCGCACCTGGTCGCCGGTGCTGAGCCCGAGCTCGCCGGCAGTGCGGACGGTGATGCGGCCGACATCGCTCTCGACATAGAAGAACGTGTCGCTGCCAAGGTGCTCGGCAATGGCGATCCTGCCGGGCCAGCCCTGACCGTCGCGCTTGATCATGATGTGCTCCGGTCTGACGCCGATCGAGGAAGCGCCATACTGGCCCACCACATTCTCCTGCGACACGAAATTCATCTTGGGCGAGCCGATGAAGCCGGCGACGAACGTGTTGGCCGGGCGTTCGTACAGTTCGAGCGGCGTGCCATATTGCTCGACATGGCCGGCATTGAGCACCACGATCTTGTCGGCCATCGTCATCGCTTCGACCTGGTCATGGGTGACATAGATCGCCGTGGTGCCGAGCGTCTTCTGCAGGGTGGCGATCTCGAGTCGCATCTGCACCCTGAGCGCCGCATCGAGGTTCGACAGCGGCTCGTCGAACAAGAACGCCTTCGGCTCGCGCACGATGGCGCGGCCGATCGCCACCCGCTGGCGCTGGCCGCCGGAGAGCTGCCCGGGCCGGCGGTCGAGATAGGGCGTCAGGTTCAGTTTCGCCGCCGCCCCTTCGACCCGCTGCGCGATCTTGTTCCTCGGCATGCCGGCCATCTTCAGCCCGAAGCCGATATTCGAGCGCACCGTCATATGCGGGTAGAGCGCATAGGACTGGAACACCATCGACAGGCCGCGTTTGGCCGGCGGCAGTCGTGACACATCGGCGCCGTCGATCAGGATCTTGCCTTCGGTGATGTCCTCGAGCCCGGCAATGAGCCGCAGCAGCGTGGACTTGCCGCAGCCCGATGGACCGACGAACACCACGAAGGACTTGTCGGCGATCTCGAGATTGACGCCCTTGATGATCTCGATCGGGCCGAACGACTTGCGAACACCGTTGAGGACGATGCTTCCCATGAACTTCTCCCCTATTTGACCGCGCCGAAGGTGAGGCCGCGCACCAGCTGCCGCTGGCTGAACCAGCCGAGCACCAGGATCGGCGCGATCGCCAGTGTCGAGGCCGCCGACAGCTTGGCCCAGAACAGGCCCTCCGGGCTCGAATAGGACGCGATGAATGCCGTGAGCGGTGCCGCATTGGAGCTGGTCAGCACCAGCGTCCAGAAAGCCTCGTTCCACGCCAGGATGAAATTGAGGAGCAGGGTCGAGGCAATGCCGGGAACCGCCATCGGCGTCAGCACATGGATGAGCTCCTTGCCGATCGTTGCGCCATCCATCCGGGCGGCCTCGAGAATGTCCTTCGGGATCTCCTTGAAATAGGTGAACAGCATCCAAACCACGATCGGCAGATTGGCGAGGCAGAGCAGGCCGACCAGCCCGATTCTTGTGTCGAGAAGTCCGAAATCGCGGAAGAACAGATAGATCGGCACCATCACCCCGACCGGCGGCATCATCTTGGTGGAAAGCATCCACAGCAGCGTGCCGCGCGTCCGCTCCGTCGGGGCGAAAGCCATCGCCCATGCCGCCGGTACTGCAATGATCAGTGCAAGCAGCACCGACCCGCCGGCGATGATCAGCGAGTTCATCGCATGGTGGAAGTAGTCGCTGCGTTGCTGGACGATCGCATAATTCTCGACCGTCCAGTCGAAGAATACGAATTTCGGCGGCAGCGACGAGGCTTCGAGCTCGGTCTTGAAGCTGGTCAGGATCATCCAGATGATCGGGAAGGCGATGACGATCCCGACCGCCCAGGCGGCGATGGTGACGGTGATCTTGCGTGCCGGGGTGACTTCGCGTGCCATCTCTTCAGGCGTCCAGGTTCTTTCCGACCAGGCGGACAAGGAAGATCGCAACGATGTTGGCGAGCACCACCGCGACCAGGCCGCCGGCAGATGCCGCACCGATGTCATATTCCTTGAGCGCCGCCGAATAGATGAGGAAGGCGAGATTGTTGGTGCGCTCGCCGCCGCCGGTCGTGACATAGATCTCGGCGAACACCGTCAGGAGGAAGATGGTCTCGATGAGAATGACCACCGTGATCGGTCGGGCGAGATGCGGCAAGGTGATGTAGAAGAAGGTCGAGAGCGCGCTCGCCCCGTCCATCTCGGCCGCTTCCTTCTGCTCCTCGTCGAGCGATTGCAGCGCCGTCAACAGAATGAGCGCGGCAAAGGGCAGCCACTCCCAGGAAATGATCAGGATGATGGCCATCAGCGGGTAGTCGGTGAACCAGTCGACCGGCTGAAGGCCCAGTGACGTGGCGATCCACGCAAAGAACCCGGACACCGGATGCATCAACAGATTTTTCCAGATCAGCGCGCTGACCGTCGGCATCACGAAGAACGGCGCGATCACCAGGAGCCTCACCAGGTTGCGGCCGATCACCGCCTGGTCCATCAACAGCGCCACCAGAACCCCGAGCACCACCGTGATGACGAGAACCGATCCGACGATGATCAGCGTGTTGATCAGCGCACTGATGAATCCCGGATCGGTGAGGAAGTAGGTGTAATTGTCGAACCGCGCCCAGTCGACCGAGCTGGGATCGAGCAGATTGTAGTTGAGGAACGAGAAATAGACGGTCGCAGCCAGCGGGACGATCGAGATCAGCAGCAACAGGCCCACCGCCGGCGACACCAGCAATCGGCCGAGTGCCTGGGTCTGTTGCGTTGCCACGCTTGTCTCCGTTGAAGGCAATGGTCAGTAGGCGGTAGGCAGTCGAAGGTGCTTGGTCATGACTGCCTTATGCCTGTCTGCCGACTGCCTTCTTCACTTGATATACCCTGCTCGCTTCATGTCGCGCGTCACCGTCTTCTGCGCGCTGGCCAATGCCTGCTCCCCCGTCGTCGAGCCGGCGAGCGCGGCCGAGAAGAACTGCCCGACCTTGGTGCCGAGCCCCTGGAACTCGGGGATCGCCACGAACTGCACCCCGACATAGGGAACAGGCTTGACGGTGGGTTTCGTCGGATCGGCGGTGTTGATCGATTCGAGGGTGAGCTTGGCGAAGGGCGCAGCCTCCTGATACTTCGGATTGTCGTAGAGCGACTTGCGAGTCCCCGGCGGCACATGGGCCCATCCCTCCTTGGATGCCACCAGCTCGGCATATTGCTTGCTCGTTGCCCAGCCAATGAACTTCTCGGCAGCCTCGACCTTCTTCGATCCGGCGGGAACGGCGAGCGACCACGCCCACAGCCAGTTGGCATTCTTCCCCAGTCCCTTGTTGGGAGCGAGGGCAAAGCCCACCTTGTCGGCGACCTTCGATTCCTTCGGATCGGTCACAAAGCCGGCAGCGACCGTGGCATCGATCCACATGGCGCATTTGCCGGAATTGAACAGCGCGAGGTTCTCGTTGAAGCCGTTCGACACTGCTCCGGGCGGGCCCGACTCCTTCATCACCTTGAGATAGGTATCGATCGTATCCTTCCATTCCGGGCTGTCGAATTGGGGGTTCCACTTATCGTCGAACCAGCGCGCCCCGAACGAATTCGCCATGGCGGTGATGAAGGCCATGTTCTCGCCCCAGCCAGCCTTGCCGCGCAGGCAGATGCCGAAGACGCCGGCCGACTTGTCGGTCAGCTTCTTGGCGGCATCGATGATGAAGTCCCAGGTCGGCTTCTCGGGCATGGTGAGCCCGGCCTTCTCGAACAGGTCCTTGCGATACATGATCATCGAGCTCTCGCCGTAGAACGGCGCGGCAAAGAGCTTGCCGTCTGCCGACAGACCGGCGCGGATCGGTGGCAGGAGATCATCGACATCATAGGTGGCGCCGAGATTGTCGAGCGGCACCAGCCAGTTCTTCTTGGCCCAGATCGGCACCTCATAGGTGCCGATCGTCAGCACGTCGTACTGGCCGCCCTTGGTGGCGATGTCGACCGTGACCTTCTCGCGCAGGACATTCTCCTCGAGCGTCACCCATTTGACTTCGATCCCGGGATTGGCCTTGGTGAACTCGTTGGTGAGCCCCTGCATGCGGATCATGTCACCATTGTTCACGGTGGCGATCGTCAGGGTCTCCGCGTTGGCGCTGCCTGCTGCAACGAAGCATGCTGCGCCGATGATGGCAGAGAGAATGGGCTTCATATGTCCTCCCAATCCACGAGTATTGGCTCTCGCGTTGGATCAATGCTCACACTCCGAACCTTTGCTGTCAATCGATTAGGCGATCCCGACGCCGCTGTCGAAGGGCCATTGACTTTCACGCGCTGGGGGCAGCCAATGGGCGCTCTCGACGCAGCTTGAAAAGCCATGCGCCAGAGGGATCGCATGCCCGATCGCTGTTTCATCGGTGTGGACGTCGGGACCGGCTCGGCACGCGCCGGTGTCTTCGATGCTGCGGGCGCGCTTCGCGGCACCGCCAAGCAGGCGATCACCACCTGGCACGAAGCCGGCGAGATCGTGGAGCAATCGTCCGACGACATTTGGCAGGCAGTCGCGACCGCCGTGCGTGGCGCGGTTTCGGACAGCGGCGTTCGAGCCGGCGCCATTGCCGGGCTCGGTTTCGCCGCCACCTGCTCGCTTGTCGTGGTCGACCAGCGGGGAAGGCCGCTGCCGGTCGGCCCCTCCGAGGATCGCTCGCGCAATGTCATCGTCTGGATGGACCACCGGGCGCTCGATCAGGCGCGTCGCATCAACCTGACCCGCGAAAGGGTCCTGCAATATGTCGGCGGTGTGATTTCTCCCGAGATGGAGACCCCCAAGCTTCTCTGGCTCAGGGAGCACCGGCCCGCAGTCTTCGCCGCCGCCGGACAGTTCTTCGATCTGCCTGATTATTTGAGCTGGCGGGCCACCGGATCGCGCGATCGCTCCGCCTGCACCGTGACGTGCAAATGGACCTACCTCGCCCATGAACGGCGATGGGATCCAGCCTATTTCCACCGGATCGGTCTCGGTGAGCTTGCCGATGAAGGCTTTGCGCGCATCGGCAGCAGGGTCGTCGACGTCGCCTCGCCGCTCGGCGCCGGTCTCACCGTCGAAGCCGCTGGCGATCTCGGCCTCTCTCCCGGCGTCCCGGTTGGTGCATCGCTGATCGATGCCCATGCCGGCGGTGTCGGCACGGTCGGCGGCTCCTCCAAGGCGAACGATCCGATCTCCGTCGAGAGCCGCATCGCCTATGTCTTCGGCACCTCCGCCTGCATCATGGCGACGACCAGGGAGCCGACCTTCGTGCCTGGCGTATGGGGCCCGTATTTCTCCGCAATGGTCCCGGGACTGTGGCTCAACGAGGCGGGCCAGTCGGCGGCGGGCGCTGCCCTCGATCAGCTGCTGAGCCTGCATCCCGCCGCCGGCGAGGCTGCCGAGCAGGCCCGCCGGTCGGGCAAGCCCCTCCTCGCCCTTCTCGAGGAGCTGGCGCTCGCCGATCTCCCCTCGCCGAGTGCTGTCGCCATGCTCGCCCGCGATATCCATGTGATGCCCGAGTTCCTCGGCAACCGTTCTCCCGAGCCTGATCCCGATGCGCGCGCGGTGATTGCCGGCCTCGGCCTCGAACGTGATATCGGGAGTCTCGTCAAGCTCTATGTCGCCGGCCTGTGCGGGCTTTCCTGCGGCGCGCGCCAGGTCATGGAGGCATTGACCGCCTGCGGCTTGAAGATCAGCACGCTGATCATCAGCGGCGGCGCTGCGCAGAGCCGCCTGGTACGCCAGATCCTTGCCGATGCGACCGGCCGCGAGGTTGCAGTCGCCGCGACCGCCGAGCCCGTCCTGCTCGGCGCCGCCATGCTCGGCGCCGTCGCCGGCGGCGATTTTCGTATCCTCGAGGATGCGATGCGGTCCATGTCGCGCCTCGGCGCTGTCGCGACGCCGGCGACCGGCGACATTCGCGCCTTTCACGACGCCAAATATCAGGTCTACCGACTTCTAAAATCCGCCGAGCGTCAGGCGCGGAGCGCCATGGCTGCCTTTGCCGTCGATCGGGAGTGATGCATCATGGCCGATGTCGTGGCTTTCGGTGAGCTCCTGGTCGACTTCGTGCCGGTCGCCGGTCCTGAGAGCCTGATCGCGGCCGAGACTTTCAAGAAAGCAGCCGGCGGTGCCCCGGCCAATGTCGCCGCCGGGCTTGCCCGGTTGGGCGTGAGCAGCGCCTTCATGGGCATGACTGGCGAAGACGGCTTCGGCCGTTTTCTGGCGGGCGAGCTCCTGAAGGCAGGAGTCGATATCAAACCGCTGCGCTTCACCTCGAAAGCGCGGACCGGCCTTGCCTTCGTGTCGCTCGAGCCCAATGGCGAGCGTGATTTCCTGTTCTATCGCAGCCCCGGCGCCGACATGCTGATGACACCCAAGGATGTCGATGAGAGCGCGCTGCGCGCCACCAAGGCCTTTCATTTCGGCTCGATCAGCCTTGCCACCGAGCCCTCCCGGGCAAGCACCCTCCATGCCGCTGCCCTGGCCCGCCATCATGGCAAGCTCATCACCTACGATCCCAACCTCCGCCGCGAATTGTGGTCGACTGCCGATGACGCGCGCGCCGGCATGCGGCTTGGCCTTGCCGAAGCCGAAGTCGTCAAGATCAGCGAGGAGGAGCTCCACTTCCTGACCGGCGAGCCCGACCTCATCGCCGGCGGGCGCAGCCTTTGGCATCCGCGTCTGCGGCTCATGGCCATCACCCGCGGCCGCGCCGGCTGCTATTGGCTGACCTCCGACGCGCATGGCGAGGTGCGCGGCTTCCCCGTCATGGCAATCGATGCGACCGGCGCCGGCGATGCCTTCATGGCCGGCCTCATCGCCGGCATCCTCGGCGCACCGGGCCTGCCGAGCGATGCCGCCGCGATCACCGCTGTCTGCCGCTTCGCCAACGCTGCCGGCGCCCTCGCCACCACCGGCCGCGGCGCCATCCCGTCCATGCCCACTCGGCAGGCGGTCGAAGAGCTGATGCGGCAAACGGAACATCGGAACCCGACCACCTCCACATTCGTTTGACCGGTCGGGGAACAACCGAAGAGGAAATGATGCGAACGGCCAGTCTCGCCACCCTTGCCTTCATCAGTGCACTGCTGGGGTTGTCGTCACTTTCAACTGCACAAGCTGCAACCTTCTCGCCACCCCCGGCAATCACGGGAACATCCCCGATCGAACCGGTCGCTTGCCGGACCGTCAGAGAGCGGGTGGTGCGGCCGAACGGCAGTGTTGTCTATCGTGTCAAGCGCCGATGCGGCTTGGCTCAGATCCGGCCTCGTCGCCATTGCACGGTGGTGAAGGAGCGCATTCACCGCGCCAATGGCTCGGTGGTGTTCCGCTCGGTGCGGCGCTGCAATTGATGGTTGAATAACGATGGAATTCGTCGGTCGGGCGTGGCAGGATGAGATCCTGTCGCCCGATCAGACGAAGAAGAGTACCCAAGATGAGTCGCGCGTTTGTGAAGGAGCCCGAGGGTGACGCTGCTGAACCGCTGCCCGACCGCCCCATCAGCCAGTTCCACAATTATGTAACCGCCCGCGGATTGCAGCAGATCGAGGCTGCGGTCGCCGAGCTTCAGTCCGCTCTCGCCGATGCAACGGGTCACGACGATCCGTTGGCCGCACGCAAGATCGCGCGCGATCTGAACTACTGGAAGGCGCGCCGCGCCTCTGCCGAGCTCGTCAGCCCGCCGCAGAATGCCTCGACGGTACGCTTTGGCTCGAAAGTGACGCTGAACGCCGGAGGACGGCGCCAGACCTTCCGCATTGTCGGTGAGGACGAAGGCGACCCGAAACATGGCTTGCTTTCCTATGTCGCGCCGCTCGCCCGCGAGCTCATCGGCAAGGAGCTCGGCGAGACCGTCTCGACTCCCGGCGGCGAAGCCGAGATCATCGCCATCGAGATCGGCGACTAGAAGGCCACCTTGTCGGCGCCTTTCAGCTCGAGCATGTGGCGCGCCTCATCCGGGCTCGCCACCTCGAGGCCGAGGCCCTCGATCAGCGCTCTCGCCTTCCTCACCTGATCGGCATTGGTCTTCGCGAGCTGTCCCGGTCCGATCCACAAGGAATCCTCGAGACCGACCCTGACATTGCCCCCCATCGAGGCCGACATCAGGGCGACCGGCATCTGGTTTCGTCCGGCACCCAGCACCGACCAGTGATAGCGATCGCCAAACAGCCGATCGGCGGTCCGTTTCATATGCAGCACATCCTCGGGATGCGGCCCGATGCCGCCGAGAATGCCGAACACCGACTGGATGAAGAATGGCGGCTTGACGATGCCGCGGTCGGCAAAGTGGCGCAAGGTGTAGAGATGCCCGATGTCGTAGCACTCGATCTCGAAGCGGGTGCCGTTCTCGGCACAGCTGGTCAGGATATGTTCGATATCGGCGAAGGTGTTCTTGAAGATGCGTTCGCGCGACCCTTCGAGATAGGGCCGCTCCCAGTCGTGCTTGAACGACGAGTAGCGCTCCAGCATCGGATAGAGACCGAAATTCATCGTCCCCATATTGAGCGAGGCGACCTCGGGCTTGAAGGTCGCGGCCGGCCTGACGCGCTCCTCGATGGTCATGGTGGCGGCGCCGCCAGTCGTGATGTTCACGACGCAGGCGCTGCGCTGCTTGATCACCTTGAGAAACGGCTCGAATGCCGCCGGTGTCTGGTCGGGGCGGCCATCCTTCGGATTGCGCGCATGGAGATGCACGATGGCCGCGCCGGCTTCAGCCGCACCGACCGCGGCATCGGCAATCTCCTGAGCGGTGATCGGCAGATGCGGCGACATGGTCGGTGTGTGGATCGATCCGGTAACGGCGCAGGTGATGATGACTTTCCGCCTCGCGGCCATGAAGCTCTCCTGTTTCGCGCCCCAGTCGCGGGGATTCGCATCCTCGCGACTGGAGAATAGAGCGCCGGCCGCTGAAATTCACCTAGCTTTGTCGATCACTCGTCGTCCTCGTCGTCCTCGTCCTCGTCGTCCTCGTTCTCGTCGCGACTGGCGGCCGCATCGTCGTTGCCGTCGTCATCCTTCTCGGCGGCCACCTTGGTCATCTGCCCCGTCTTGAGGTCGAAGACGAGCCGCTGGACGCCATCCTTGTCGACCTCGACGACGTAGCTCGGCACGCCGTTTTCGGTATCGACCTCGGCCTTCAGCACCCTGGCGTCGGGCACCTCCCTTTGGGCAGCCTCGATGGCCTGCGACAGGGTCAATTTCGCACCGGCGACGGCGGCGGCCTCTTCCGCCATCTCGGCCTTGTCGTCGTCGCCCAGGGCCATCGGAGCCGCTGACAGAGTTAAGATTAACGCCATCGCGGCAGCGCCAATTCGTGAAGGATTTGATCCAACCATGTTTGAACACACGATATTTGGCATTTGCGCCTCCTGTTTGGATGCCTCAAAGCTTCCGCCCCCACGGCCGCCTGCACGTTTGCAGATTGACCCTGACGAGGGACTGACGACACTCGTCAGCAATTTGTCAGCGATTGACGCGCTATGCTTGTGCCATGCGCCTGCTGCTTCGAATTGTCGGGACCATTGTCATCGTCGCGATGCTGCTCGGCGGCGTGAGGGATGCCGTTGCCGATAGTGAGCAGCGCGACCATGATCTCGCGAGAAAGGCCCTGCTCGAAGGGCGCATTCGCCCGCTGACCGAGATCACCGAGGTCGTTCGATCCAAGGTGCCGGGCGAGATCCTGTCGGTGCAGATCGAGGTCGATGATCAAAAGCGCCGCTTCGTCTATGAATTCGATATCATCACCCCGGATGGCAAGCTCAGAGAGGTGGATGTCGACGCGGCGACGGCGACGATCCTCAAGATCGAGGAGGACGAATGATGCGCATTCTCCTCGCCGAAGACGAACCGGCGATCGCCGCGAACATCGTGGCGGCGTTCGAGCGGGCCGGATACGCGATCGAGATTGCTGCCGACGGTGAGGCAGCCTGGTTCCGCGGCGAGACCGAGGAGTACGACCTGATCGTTCTCGACCTCGGCCTTCCGAAGATCGACGGTCTCACGGTTCTGAAACGCTGGCGCGCTGCCGGCCGCCAGATGCCGGTGCTTATCCTGACGGCGCGCGGCGCCTGGCCGGAGCGGGTCGAGGGCATCGATGCCGGCGCCGACGATTACCTGCCGAAACCCTTCCAGATCGAGGAGCTGCTGGCGCGTGTCAGAGCGCTCATCCGCCGTGCCGCAGGCCATGGCTCACCTGTGCTGGAATCGGGGGCCATCTCCGTCGATACGCGCCAAATGCGCGTCGCCCTGAACGGCGCCGAGATTCAGGTCTCGCCGCTCGAATACCGTCTGATCACCTATCTCCTTCACCACAAGCAGCGGGTCGTGTCGGTGAGCGAGCTCATCGATCACCTGTACGGCAATGACGATGCCCGCGGTGCCAACGCCCTCGAAGCCCTGGTGACACGGCTTCGCAAGAAGCTCGGTGCGGAGACCATCCAGACACGACGCGGTTTCGGTTATTTCATCGATGGCTGAGCGATGAGGCTCGACTCGCTGCGTCTCAGGTTGCTGCTCGCCGGCGCCGTCTCGACGGTCCTGGCGCTCCTGCTCGCAGCCTATGTCCTGACGGTGTTGTTCGAGCGACATGTCGAGCGCCGCATCGACCAGGAGCTCGGACTCTATCTCGACCAGCTCATCGGACAGATCGAGCGGTCGCCTTCCGGCACCCTGGCGCTGGCAAGACCGCCGGTCGATCCGCGTTTCGAAAAGCCGCTTTCCGGTCTCTACTGGCAGGTCGTCCAGGAACCGACAGGAAACGTGCTGCGATCGCGCTCGCTGTGGGATTTCGAGCTTCAGCTGCCGCCTGAGCCGACGATCGATGACGCCGTTCACCACCATCGCGTTGCCGGCCCGGCAAAGGCGGAGCTCTATCTCCTGCAGCGCCGCATCGAGCTCCCCCCGCGCCTCGGCGGCGGGACCGCTCGCATTGCGGTCGCCCTGGACACTGCCGAGATGAAGGCCGCAGTGGGTGAGTTCGCCACCGATCTCATGCCGCTCCTCGCGATCATTGGCGGGCTGCTCATCGGCGCCGCCTGGTTCCAGGTTTCGGTGGGCTTGAGACCGCTGGCGACCGTGCGCAGCCGGTTGGCGGCAATCAATTCCGGCGACAGTCGCCGGCTCGGATCGAAGTTCCCGTCGGAAGTCCGGCCCATGGCTCAGGAAATCGATCAGCTGCTCGATGCACGCGATCAGGAGCTTGCCCGTGCCAAGACGCGTGCCGCCGATCTCGCGCACGGCCTCAGGACGCCGCTTCAGGTCATTCATGCGGAGATCGAACGTCTGCGCGCGGCGGGCCAGGCCGCATTTGCATCCAATCTTCAGACCGCCACCGAAACCATGCAGCGCAATGTCGAGCGGGAGCTCGCCAGAGTACGTCGCGCCGACCCTCTCAAGGAAACCTCGGCAAACATCAGCTCTGCGATCGATCAGGTGCTCCGCGTCATTCAGCGCACGCCTGACGGGTTGCGCCTCGATTGGCTCGTGGATGTGCCGAAGGATATGGCTGCTCGTATCGATCGCGACGATCTGTCGGAGGCGGTCGGCAACCTGCTCGAGAACGCGGCGCGACATGCCCGACATGCCGTGTCGATCGACTGCGGTGCGGAGGGCAGGTATGTTGCCTTCAGCGTGACCGACGACGGCGCCGGCATTCCCGAGGAACGTCGGGCGGAGGCCCTGGCCCGCGGTGGCCGCCTCGACGAGCGCGGCCCGGGGAGCGGATTGGGGCTTGCCATCGTCACCGATATCATCGAGTCCTGGGGCGGCACCCTCACCCTTGCGGGCGCCGACCCTGGACTTCGGGCCACCATCCGTCTTCCCGGGGGCCATGGCTGACGGGTTTATGATACCCGCTATCAGCGACCTGTCAGCATCGCCAGCGTACTCTGCGGATCAAAACGGAGGCAGACCCATGAAACTTGCCACTCTTGTCGTCGGTCTTGGCGTTGTCTTGATGTCGGCCCCGGCAACTGCTGGCGAGACCATGGGCGCTGCCTGCAATGCCCTGCCGGCAATGATCAGCAGCTCCATTCCCGATTTCTTCTCCGCCATTCGCACTTGCGCCAGGGAAAACCAAGGTCCGGCCGTCTACGAGATCGCCGGCACCCATCATGGGGCGGAGCGTCGCGCCTTCTTCGACGCATCCGGAGCATTGATCGGCTTGGACGAAACGGTCGATCTAGACTCGTTGCCGGCTCCCATTCTTGCTGTGCTGGCAGATCGTTACGCCGGCTTGCCAATCCTGCGCGTTCAGAAGATGCGGCGTGCCACCTCGGTGTATTACCAGATCCGCATCGAGAAGGATGGCAAGCCGCAGGACATTCTCTTCAACGGGTCCGGCATGCGTGCGGCTTAGCCTGGTCCTGACCTACTCCTTCACCGCGCCGGTCAGCGACGAGACATAGTGCTCGACGAAGAACGAGTAGAATATCGCAACCGGAAGTGACCCGAGCAGCGCGCCCGCCATCAGCGAGCCCCAATGATAGACGTCGCCTTCGACCAATTGGGTCAGAACACCGACCGGCACGGTTTTCTGCTCGGTCGAGGAGATGAAGGCGAGCGCATAGATGAACTCGTTCCACGACAGCGTGAAGGCGAAGATGCCGGCTGAAATCAATCCGGGGATCGCCAATGGAAGCGTGATCTTCCACAAGATCTGCAACCGCGTTGCCCCATCGATGAGTGCGCACTCCTCGAGCTCAAAGGGAATGCTTTTGAAGTATCCCATCAAGAGCCAGGTGCAGAAGGGAATGAGGAAGGTCGGATAGGTCAGGATCAACGCCCAGTTGCTGTCGTAGATGCCTAGGCTGTAGACCATGGTGGCAAGCGGGATGAACAGAATGCTTGGTGGCACGAGATAGGCGAGGAAGATCATGAGGCCGACCGTCTGCGCGCCTCTGAACCGCAGACGGGTGATCGCATAGGCTGCGAGCACGCTGGCGAGGATCGACAGAACGGTGGAGCAGATGGCGACCGTCATGGTGTTCACGAGCCACTGCGGATAGTCGGTCTCGAACAAGAGCTTCCTGATATTGGCGATCGTCGGGCTGTCGATCCACAGCGGATTGTGCTGCGAGTAGTTGTAGAGCTCTTCATTGGGTTTGAACGTCGTCACCCCCATCCAATAAAACGGAAAGAGCAGCACGAAGAGGAAGATCGCAAGCGGAAGGTAGATCGTCACCGTCCGGCGCGGCAGGCTGACCAGATGGCCCATTCCGCCCTGCTCGCTGATCTCCGTCGGCGATTTGGCGAGGTCAGTCATCGGTGCCCCCCTGCTGCCACTTGCGGCGTTGCAGGCCGTAATAGCTGAACACGGTGGCGGCGATCAGGAAGGGGATCATTGCCGTCGAGATCGCCGCCCCCTGCCCCAGATCGCCGCCCGGAATGGCGCGCTGGAATGCCAGCGTCGCCATGAGATGCGTCGCGTTGAGCGGACCGCCGCGTGTGATGGCATAGATCAGCTGAAAATCGGTGAAGGTGAAGAGCACCGAAAAGGTCAGCACGACCGCAAGTATCGGCATGAGCATCGGAACCGTCACATGACGGAACCGCTGCCACGCATTGGCGCCGTCGAGTGCTGCTGCCTCATGGAGCGATGGCGGGATCGTCTGCAGGCCGGCCAGCAGGCAGATCGCGACGAACGGAATGCCGCGCCAGACATTGGCGACGATGACCGACCAGCGCGCATTCCACGGCGTGCCAAGGAAATCGATATAGTGATCGATCAGGCCAAGCCTTTGCAGCGACCAGGAGACGATCGAGAATTGCGGATCATAGATCCACCAGAAGACGATCGCCGACAGGACGGTCGGCACGATATAGGGCAGGAGCACGATGGCGCGGATCATCGCCTTGAACGGCAAGGCGTGATTGAGCAGAAGCGCCAGCCACATTCCGAGCCCGAATTTGGCGATGGTGGCAACCGTCGTATAGACCAGCGTGTTGAAGACCGAGAGCCAGAACACATCGTCGTCGAACAGCGAGAGATATTGTTCGAGCCCCACATAGATGCCGGGCCGCCCGATGCGCGCATCGGTGAATCCCATCCAGATCCCGAGAGCGAGCGGATAGGTCAGGAACAGCAGAAGGATCGATGCTGCCGGAAACATGAAGAGAACCGACAGCACCGCCCTGTTGTTGAGCAGCCCGGCCATCGCCAGGCTCAGAGCTTGTAGTAGCGTTCGGCCCGCTTTTGTGCCTCGGCCGCCGCATCCTTCGGCGACTTCGCTCCTGACGCCGCCTGCGCCACCATGTTGACCATGACGAAATCGGCCATGACGCCGGCCGATGCATAGCCGAGCGCCCCGGAATACCCGGGCCACAGCATGTTGGCCATCAGGTCGCGATAGGGCGTGTGCTTTGGATCGGAGGTCCAGACGGGGCTCTTCTCGTAGGCGCGCAGCGGTTGGCTGAAATAGCCGATCGATGCTTCCTGCCATGGCACATATTGCTCGCGCTCGAGCATGAAGCGGATGTAGTCCTTGGCCGCGTTCGGATATTGCGTGTACGCGAACACCATGGCCGGCACGGTCAGGTGGAGCTCGGTGGGACGCCCGACCGGACCGACCGGCAGAATCGCATGCCCGATGTCGTCGGCCACGGCCTTGATCTTGGGGTCGGTCGAGTTCTTGGCGGTGTAGTAGATGGAGATCCCGTTGATCGTCCAGGAGAGTTGTCCATCCAGGAACGCCTTGTTGTTCGATGGGTCGAGCCAGGACAGGGTTCCCGGGACGAAGCTCTTGTAGAGCTCCTTGGCATATTCGAGCGCGGCGATCGTTTCGGGGCTGTTGATCACCACTTGATCCTTATCGTCGACCATGCGCCCACCATGCGACCAGACGAGCCAATGGCACCAGGTGTTGCCATCACCCACCGCATTGCCCAGCGCCAATCCACCGGGCTTGCCCTTGGCGGCCAGCGCCGTCGTCGCTTTCAGCATGCCGTCGAGATCCTTGGGCCAGGCATCGAAGCCGGCCTCCTTCAGCAGCGAGCTGCGATACACGATGCGAGCGCCAGCCGCCCCCAGCGGAATGGCAATCCACTTGCCCTCGCGCATTCCGAACTTCTTGCAGACGTCGTACCACCCCTCGTACTTCTTATCGAGGTAGTCGCCGAGATCGGAGAGGTCGACCAGCTTGTCGGGATATTGGTGCGCGTCGTCATACCACCCATAGACGATGTCGGGTCCTTTGCCGACATTGGCGGCGACTGCCGCCTTCGGGCGAAGATCCTCCCAGGCCTGGCTCTCCACCTTGACCTTGACGCCAGTCTCCTTCGTGTATTTTTCCGTGTTGGCAAGCCACAGCTTCTCGTCGCCGGCGACGAATTTGGCCGGCCGGAGAACGCGCAGCGATGCGCCGTCTTCCGGCTTCAGATCGAGCTTCGGCTCCTGTGCCCTGACTGGCGGAGTGAGGCCAAGGCCGGTCGCTGCACCGGCAAGCGTTGCCGCACCGAGCTTCAATGAATCGCGTCGCGTCAAGTTCATGATCGATTGTCCTCCTCAGCGGCCGCCTGTACCGGCGGTCTGTTGTCACGGCATCAGGTTGCTCCCCGACTGCCTGTCGAAAAGATGGACGCAATCGAGCCGCGGTACCAGCCCGATACGATCGCCCGGCCGGAAATTGTAACGTTCCGAGAACGACGCGCAGACCTTCTGGTTGCCGATCGTCGCGAAAACCAGCGTGTTTGCGCCCGTCGGCTCGACCACGCCGACGACCGCATCGATCCCGGGCTGATCACCAAGGCCGAGGTGGTCCGGCCGAACGCCGTAATAGACCTCCTGGCCGTCGGATCCATTCACATTGGCCGGCAGCGGCAGGTCGATGCCATCCGTGGTCTGAACCCGGCACCTTTGTGTGCTGCGCTGCAATCTGCCCTGGATCAGGTTCATCGCCGGCGACCCGATGAAGCTGGCGACGAACAGATTGCGCGGCCGGTCATAGACTTCGAGCGGCGGGCCGGCCTGCTCGATATGACCGTCGCGCATGACCACGATCTTGTCGGCCATTGTCATGGCTTCGATCTGGTCATGGGTGACGTAGATGGAGGTCGAGCCGAGCCGCTGATGCAGCGCCTTGATCTCGGTGCGCATCTGTACCCTGAGCTGCGCATCGAGATTGGACAGCGGCTCGTCGAACAGGAAGACCTTGGGGTTTCGCACGATGGCGCGGCCCATCGCAACGCGCTGCCGCTGCCCGCCCGACAATTGCCGCGGATAGCGGTCGAGATAGGCGCTCAGGTTGAGGATCCGCGCTGCGTAGGCCACCTTCTCCTGGATGACGGAAGGAGCGACCTTGGCCAGCTTCAAGCTGAACGCCATGTTGTCGAACACCTTCATGTGCGGGTAAAGCGCATAGTTCTGGAACACCATGGCAACGTCGCGGCTCTTCGGCTCCATGTCGTTGACCACCGCACCGCCGATGGCAATCTCGCCCTCGCTCACCGCCTCGAGCCCGGCGATCATTCTGAGAAGCGTGGATTTGCCACAACCGGACGGGCCGACCAGCACCACGAACGAGCGATCCTCGATCGTGGCGCTGATTCGATGGAGCACCTCGACGCTGCCAAATCGTTTGACAACCGAGCGGACCTCAACCGTGGCCATCGGATTTCAGATCTGGTAGCCGAGCTTGCGAGCACCGTTCAGGAAGTTGGCATATTGCGCCTTCTGCTTGTCGATGCCGAGCTTCTGCACGATCTTCACCCACTCCTCCGCCGCTTCGTCGAGCGCCTGTTGCGGCGTTAGTGCGCCGGTGACCGCCTTGGAGATGTTGCGACCCAGCGCATCGGCATATTCGGGCGTGCCTTCCCAGTAGAATTGCGGATAGCCGACCTTCACGTTCTTCAAGCCGCCATCGAGATGATTCCGCGCCGTAGCGAAATTCTTGAAGATGCCGCTGTTGGTCGGCCACAGCTCATTGTCGGTGCCCCGCTGCGGGTTCGGCTCGATATAGTGCTTCGCCGCCTCGTCGGTGTAATGCGACGCACCGAACGGGTCGGAGCCGCAATAGGCGTCCGCCACGATATAGTCCGACACCGATGGATGGGACATCCGATAGATGAAGTAGAAAGCGGCGTCCTTGACGTCCTGCGGCAGGTTCTTCGGTATCGAGGCGGTGCGGCACCACAGCGAGATCGCCCGGTTGACGATGCTGCCGTCCGGCTGCTTCCAGCCGGGCACGATGTCGGCGCCCTGGTCCTCGGCCCGCTCGAGCCCCTGCTGCTGCACGGTGAACTCGGCAAGATCGATCCACCAGATCGACATGACGTCGGCGCCCGACTGCCAGCGCTGGATCGTCTGGGTCAGGTCCATCGATTCCTTGCCCGGAGGGCCGAAATTGATGATGGCCTTGTACATCTCGAGCGCCTCGACCGCCTTCTTGGTGTTGATGGTCGGGTTCATGTTCTCGTCGAAATAGTTCACCCCGTTGCCGGCAGCGATGTCCATCCAGAAGCCCCAACCGAAATTCGGCGGATTGACCACCATGGACGTGCCATAGATGCCCTGGCTCGACAGCTCCTCGGTGAAGAACTGGGTGCAGTCCAGGAACTCCTGCCAGGTCTTCGGCAGCTGCAGCTCCCGTTGGAAGCGGGCCGAGAACTTCTTCTGCAGATCCGGATTGGCGAAATGCGATTTGCGATAGTGGAAGACGTGGATGTCGCCATCGAGCATCACGCCATAGGTCTTGCCGTTCCACTTGGTGTAGAACTCGCTATAGGCCGGCATCACCCATTTCAGGTAATCGGCGGAACTTTCATATTTGGCGAGATAGTCGTCGAGCGGCTCGAGCTGGCCGGTCTCGGCGAAGGCGCCGTAGAACAGGCATGGAAACTGCACCCAGTCGAAGCGCGGATTGCGCGACAGCAACTGCGGCAGCACCTTGGCCATGGTGTCTCCGCCCTCATAAAGCTCGCGGCTCTTGATGCTGACGCCGGCATCCTTCTGGAAGATCGGCGACAGCCACAGCGGCGCATGCAGCCAGTTCGAGTCCTGGAAATAGGTCAGCTGCACATCGGCGAATTTCTTGCCGCCCGGCGGAAGGATGATGTTGGTGTCGGCACGCGAGCGGGCACCGAACATCTGGCTGGCGAAAGTGCCCCCCGCGCCGGCCGCGGCATATTGCATGAACTTTCGTCGTGAAAGCCCGCTGAAGATACCCATGCTGCTGCTCCTCCCTGTTGTCGGAGCCGATCGGCCGGCTCCATTATGGTTCGTGAGGCTTGCGACTCAACCGATGAATGCCTCGGATTCCGGGTCGAAAACCATGACATCGCTTCTGCGGTAGTACAAGGATATCGGCGTGCCGCGCGACAGCTCGAGATCCGGCGAAGCGAGAGCTCGGAACGACGTGCCGCCGGCCTCCAGCGTGACGATCGATTGCTCGCCGAGATATTCGTTGAGGACCACGCGCGCCGACACCGTCTGCAGGCCAGGCGACGGGATGGTCGAGAAGTTCTGCGGCCGGATGCCGATGGTCACTTGCCGCACCGCGCGTTGCTGCAAGGCAGCGGTTCGTGACGGATCCGGACGAAAGGAAAGGCCGGAGCCGTTCACCCGCAACGCCATGCCGTCATGATCTTCGCCGATCTCGCCGGTGAAGAAATTGGTGGGCGGCTCGCCGATGAAATCGGCGACGAACCGGTTGACCGGCCGGTGGTAGAGATCATCCCGCGTGCCATATTGCTGCAGCACCGCGTTCGACATCACTGCGATCCGGTCGGCGAGCGCCAGCGCCTCGACCTGATCATGCGTCACATAGATCGTGGTCTTGCCCAGCGACCGATGAATGCGCTTCAGCTCGAACAGCATCCTGAACTTGAGATGCGCATCCAAATGGCTCATCACCTCATCGAGGATGAAGGCCGCCGGATCGCGGATCAGCGCCCGCCCGAGCGAAACCCGTTGCTGCTGGCCGCCGGAAAGCTGCGCCGGCTTCTGCTCGAGAATCGACTCGATGCGCAACAGCTTGGCGATGCGCGCCACCTCGAGGTCGCGCTCGGCTTTGCCCAAGCCGCGAACCTCGAGCGGAAACGCCAGATTCTCGGCCACCGTGAAATTGGGATAGAGCGCGTAGGTCTCGAACGCCATTGCCACATTGCGCTGTTCCGGCGAGAGCTCGTTCACCGGCCTGCCGTCGAACGCAATGGTGCCTGAGGTGATGTCCTCGAGACCGACGATCATCCGCAATGTCGAGGTCTTGCCGCAGCCCGAGGGTCCGAGCAGCGCGACATACTCGCCGTCTTTGACGGTCAGGTTCAGGTCCTTCACCGCATGCACGCTGCGGTCCCGCGCCGGATAGATCTTGTTGAGATCGCTGAGTGTCACCTGCGCCATGGTCAAGCCTGCAGATTGCGGCCATGAACCGCGTCGAAATAGAGGAACTGCTCCACATCGAACCCGAGCCGCACCGGCTGGCCGGGCTCGAAATCCTCATCCGGCGAGGTCAACACGGTCAACGACACGCCATCGGTCTCGGCAATCAGCACGCCCGTCGCGCCCAGCGCCTCGAAGGCTTCGACACGCGCATTGTCGACCTGCGCCGCCGACCCGGCATTCGCCACATGGATGTGCTGCGGCCTTATGCCCACTAGCACATCGCTTCTCGCCTTCTCCAGCAGTGCCCCTTGCGTCCCGTTCATGGCGAAGGAAAGGCTGCCCTCGAGCGACCGCAGCATGAGCGAGCCGCCGTCGCTCGACAGCCGGCACGGCACCTCGTTGATCGAGGGCTGGCCGAGATGGCGGGCCACGAAGATGCTGTTGGGCCGCTCGAAGACGTCGCGCGAGCTGCCCACCTGGACCAACCCGCCATCGCCCATGACGCCGATCCGGTCGCCCAGCGACAGCGCCTCGGCATAGTCATGGGTCACATAGACCGTTGCCACCCGCCGCAGCTCCTGGAGCGTATGAAACTGCCGACGCAGCTCGTGGCGGATCTTGGCATCGAGATGGCTGATCGGCTCGTCCAGCAGATAGACATCGGGTTTCGCCACCAGCGTGCGGCCAAGCGCCGTGCGCTGCTTCTGGCCACCCGAGACCTCATGGGGACGGCGGTCGAGCAGCGGCTCGATGCGCAGCAGACGCGCGACCTCGAGCACCGCCTTTCGCACTGAAGCCTCATCCATCCGCCGCGCCCTGAGCGGGCTGGCGATGTTCTCGAACACCGTCATGTGTGGATAGAGCGCATAGCTTTCGAAAGTCATGGCGGCATTGCGCCGGTAAGGCGGCACGCGCGTCACATCCTTGCCGCCGAAGATCACCCGCCCCGCGTCGACGACCTCGAGCCCGGCAATACATCGCAGCAGGGTCGTCTTGCCGATGCCCGATGGCCCGACAATGACGAAGAACTCGCCCTCCTCGACCGTCAGGCTCAGCCGGTCGAGGATCGGTCGATCATAGCCTTTGCAGACCTGCTGGAGCTCGAGTCGCGCCATGCCTATCCCTTCACAACGCCAAGCGACAGGCCGCGCACCATGTAGCGGCGCAGAATGATGAACAGGATCACCGGCGGCAGCATGGCCACCAGGCTGAAGGCCATGATCAGGTTCCACAGCGACTGGCTGCCCAGAGTGAAGGTCGGGATATGGACCGGGAAGGTCTTCACGGTGGTGCCGGTGAGGAGATTGGCGAAGAGATACTCGTTCCAGGCGAATATCCAGCAGAGCATCGCCACCGAGATCATGCCCGGAAACACCAGCGGCAGCGTCACCCGGAAGAACGCGCGCAACGGGGTGAAGCCGTCGAGATAGGCCGCCTCCTCCAGCTCCCGCGGGGCGTCGCGGAAGAACACCATCATCAGCCAGGTCGCAAGCGGCAGGTTGAAGACGAGATAGAGCACGATGAGCGAGAAATAGCTGTCGGTGCCCCACGGCATGGAGTCGAACAGGAAGAACATCGGAATGATCACTGCCACCGGCGGGAACATCCGGTTCGACAGAATCCAGAAGGCGAGGTTCTCGCCGGCAGCGCCGCGAATCCACCGGGCGAGCGCATAGCCTGCCAATGTTCCAAGCAGCAGCGACAGCGCGGTGTTGGCGACCGACACGATGACGCTGTCGGCAAGCGATTTCAGGCTGCCGGGATCGGCAAAGATGCCGGCATAATTGCTGAGCTTCAGCGTGTGCGGCCAGAAGGTGGGGATCATTCGGTTGATCTCCTCCACCGGCTTCAGCGACGTGATGATCATGAAATAGAGCGGAAACAGCGTAAAGACGAGCCAGATGCCGAGGAAGATCAGCAGCAGCGTCTTGATCAGGCGATAGTTGGATTGCGACATTCTGGGCCTATGCGATCGCCTGCGCTTTGAGAACGCGTTTCATATATTTGAGAAAGAGCGTGATCAGCACCGCCGCCACCGCAAAGATGAGCCACGCCTGCGCCGCTGCCTCACCCACCTGGAATTCGCGGATCCCCTTCTGGAAGGCGATATAGACCGGCAGCTCCGAGGACTCCGATGGTCCTCCCTGGGTCATCACCGAGACGTGGTCGACGAACTTGTATGCATCCATGAAGCGGATGATGAAAGCGATGGCGATGACCTCCTTGAGCATCGGAAGCGTGATGCGCCGCAGCACCAGCCAGCGCGAGGCACCATCGACCCGTGCCGCTTCATAGATGGCCGGCGGCAGCGATACGCGCCCGCTATAGACAATGAGCAGCGGCAAGGCGGTCCATTGCCAGACATCGACCAGCGTGATCGACCACAGCGACAGCCTGGTGCCGAGCCAGTCGATCCGTTGGTTCGCCGGCAGCAGCTGCAGATTGATCAGGAGGTGATTGAACCCGCCATTGTCGGCTTGCAGCAGGAATTTCCACAGCACGCCGACGATCGACGGCGGCAGCATCATCGGCAGCACCAGCAGGATGAGAAGCGTGACGCGGACCGTATTGTTCTTGATGCACTCATAGAGGATCAGCGCCAACGCCACGCCGAGCACGACCTGAAGGCAGGCGCCGAACAGCAGATACCGAATGAGATTCTTGACGCTGCTGAGGAAGCGGTCGTCGCCGAGGACGGTCGCGAAATTCTGCCAGCCCACGAAGGTCCAGTTGCCGCTGAACAGGCTCATCATATTGGTATCGTGGAAGGCGTGGTAGGCCATCCAGATCGTCGGATAGACGACGATCGCCACCAGCACGGCGACCGGCAGGCCGACCATGACCCAGGGAACGAACGGGTTGACGATCAAATTGCCGCGACGGCGCTTTTGGGCGAACCAGTCGGGCGTGACTGCCGGCGACGCTGTCGCGGCGTCGGAAGTCGCAGCGGTCATAGCACATCCTCGCGATGGACGAGGCGCCCGAGCTCGCACGCCTTTGCCAAGAAGGTCCTCCCAGCGTGCCGTCTTGTTCTTACGCCGCCAAGGGCGGCTTCTCGGGCGAGTATTCCGAGCCGCTGGGAGCGAAGTCAAGCGCTTGCTTGGTTCGGACAATCCAACAACAATGCACGAAGAAAGAGGACATCGTGCCGCTCGAGACCCCTGCAGGCTATGCGCCGCTCGACATTGGGAGCATCCCGGCATTTCTTGCGCGGCGGCCGGACATCTCCGCCCGGCTGGGCGGGCAGCCGGGCGACTGGCAGGTCAGCGAGGTCGGCGACGGAAATCTGAACCTCGTCTTCCTGGTCAGGGGACCGGCGGGCGGCGTTTGCGTCAAGCAAGCCCTGCCCTATGTGCGGCTCGTCGGCGAAGGGTGGCCGATGCCGCTGCAGCGCGCCTTCTTCGAGCACGAATGCCTCAAGGAGCACGGCCGGCATGCCGGCAGGCTGCTGCCGACCGTCTATCACTACGAGCCGGCCCTTTACGCCATCGTGATGGAGCTGCTCGAGCCCCACATCATCATGCGGCGAGGCATGATCCAGGGCATCGTCTATCCGCGATTTGCCGACGACATCGCGCGCTACCTCGCCCGGACGCTGTTCTTTACCTCCGACCTCGCCTTGCCGGCTGCCGCCAAGAAGCACCGAATGGCGGTTTTCAACGGCAACACCGAGCTCTGCAAGATCACCGAGGATCTCGTCTTCACTGATCCCTACATGATTCATGACCGCAACCGCTGGACGAGGCCGCAGCTTGATGGCATTGCGGCGGAATTTCGCGCGGACGCCGAGCTCAAGCTCGCGGTATCGCTGCTCAAGCTGAAGTTTCTCACCTCGGCGGAAGCCCTGATCCACGGCGACCTCCATACCGGCTCCATCATGATCACCGAGTCCGACACCAGGGTCATCGATCCTGAATTCGCCTTTTTCGGCCCCATGGGCTTCGACATCGGCGCCGTGCTTGGCAATCTGCTGATGAACTTCTTCAGCCAGGACGGCCATGCCTCGCCGGGGTCGCCGCGTGCCGCCTATCAGGAATGGGTGCTGGCGACGACCGAGGCGGTATGGGTCAGGTTCCGCGAGGAGTTCCTCGCCCTCTGGCGCGGCCAGGCGACGGGCGATGCCTATCCTTCCGCCCTGTTCGCCGATGGTCACGGCAAGATCTGCCTCGAGGACGAGCGCCAGGCCTATATGGATCGGCTGCTCGCCGATTCCCTCGGCTTTGCGGCAGCCAAGACGATCCGAAGAATTCTTGGCCTGGCCCACAACATCGATTTCGAATGGATCGATGATCCGGAGCAGCGGGCGCTCTGCGAGACCCGGGCATTGTCCCTCGCCCGCGACATGATGGTTAATACCCGCCGCTACCGCCAGATCGCTACAGTCACCGCTGCGGCGCGGCAGGTGCGGGAAGAGGTGACCGGTTCGGGTGGTACAGCTGGGTGGACTCGAACCACCGACCTTCGGAGCCACAATCCGACGCTCTAACCAACTGAGCTACAGCTGCATGCCGACGCGCATGAATTGTGCAATGCGCAAGGGCCGGATTTCGACCGGCCCGCCAGCCATTTACTAGTCCAAAACGAGCCGCTGAATCAAGCATGGGTGCGTCCGCTGCGGAACACTGCGCAGAGGCTTTGCGAAATCCACTGGATTCCGCTAAGGAGTCAGAGACCTTAATGCGGCTGTGCGGCCCTCACGGGCCCCGGATCGAGGGGACGGCCCGGCTCGCATGCCTTTACCGCGCAGGGAGAGAGCGTGAGCGCCCCCGCCACACCAGGGTTGAGCGACGTCGAGGCCAGCGC
>JBIOYR010000117.1:0-22650 GCA_044870245.1 Aestuariivirgaceae bacterium
TCGGCCTTGGCGACCTCGCCGCCCATGGCGAACTCGTCGGCGACGATCCGCGCCTGGGCACCCTTCACATGCTGCCAGGACAGGAGCTCGCCATGGTCGAGATCGGCCACGCCGTCCCATGTCTCGCCGCTCACCGGATCGTAGCAGCAGACAAAGGCGTGGCGGCCGGGCGTCGCAGCGGCGTTGCGGTCCGGCTCGCGAAGGGCAATCGTCTCGAACCAGGCGCCATCGCTCAGGCGCCCCTGCCGGCGGACGATCTCGGCAACCCGCTCGATTTCGACCGGGCCCAAGGGATCGAGGGGATGGGACGACATGCTTGCTCCTGTCGGGTGGTGGTCGTGCGTCAATCCGGGAGGCCTGCCAGGCGCATGCCATCCATCAGATGATCGAGGTCGGAGCGCCGCTTGAAGGGCTCTCGCGAGGCGTGGCGGGAAACGGAGAACCCGGGGAGGAGTCGCCGGACCTCGGCGGCGTGGCGCTGCGCCTGCTCCGTCTGGCCGGCATAGGCATAGGCGGCGGCGAGATAGGCATGGAACCAATGGTGCATGACGCTCGAGCGGGTGATGGCCGAAATCGCCTCCGGATATTGACGGGCCACGAAATGGGCGGCTCCCAGGGCCGACCAGTACCAGGATGGATTGAAGAACGGGTCGATGTTCCTGGCCTCGCGGAAGAGGTCGAGAGCCTCCTCCGGCCTTCCGAGATAGGTGTAGAGCACGCCGGTGGTGGCCGACAGGGTGGCGCTGTTGGGGTTGAGCGACCGCGCCTTCTGATAATGATGCTCGGCAAGGTCATAGTCATAGCGGGCGAGATGGACGAAGCCGAGAATGCCGTGGCACATGCCGTCATTCTCATCGAGCGCCACCGCCTTCCTGGCGAGCTCGAAGGCACGGTCCAGCAATGAGGGATCGCCGCTTGCGCCATAGTCCCATTTGAGCCGCAGCACATTGGCGAGCAAGGCATAGGCGCGGGCATAGGCGGGGTCGAGCTTGATCGCCTGCTCATAAAGGGCTTCCGCCTCGGCCTCGATGGCGGAATCGCCGATCAATGGCAGGGCATCGGCCCTGAGCACGCATTCATAGGCGGCAAGGCTGGCCGGCGGCTTGCGCCTGGCACCTTCGGCGCCGGCCGCCTGGAGGCGCCCGACAAGGGTTGCAACGATGGTGCGGACCAGCTGGTCCTGGACGGCGAAGATCTCCGATTCGTCGCGGTCGAAACGCTCCGCCCAAAGATGGTTGCCGGTCGAGGCATCGATCAGCTGGGCGGTGATCCGGAGCCGCTTGCCGAGTCGCCGGACGCTGCCTTCGACCACATAGTGGACACCGAGCTCGCGGCCGACGCGGCGGATGTCGACGTCGAGGTCGCGATAGCGGAAGGAAGAGTTGCGGGCGACGACCTTGAGCTGGCGAAAACGCGACAGCTCGGTGATGATGTCCTCGGTGATGCCGTCGCTGAACCAGCGCTGCTCGAGATCGCCGCTCATATTGGCGAAGGGAAGAATGGCGACCGATGGCAGCTTCGTCTCGAGCGAACCGTCATGCACGGTCTCCTGCCCGGCGCCGGCGATGCGAAACACCTGCACCGGGCGCACCAGGTTCTTGAGCTCCTTGAGGCCGAGATCCTCGAAAGCGAGGTCGAGCTTGGTCTCGACCTGATCGTGCACATTGCGCGACATCCAGATTTCCCCCGGCTCGGCAAGGGCTTGCAGGCGCGCGGCAATGTTCACGCCATCGCCGTAGAGGTCCTCGCCATCGATGATGACATCACCGAGATTGATGCCGATGCGCAGCACGATGCGCTGATCGGGCGGTCCATCGGCATTGGCCGCCGCCATCGCCTGCTGGACCGCCATGGCGCAATCGACCGCCTGAACGGCGCTGGCGAACTCGATGAGGAGGCCGTCACCCATCACCTTGACGACGCGGCCACCATGGCGCGCGATCTCGCGGTCGAGGATCTGCTCGCGGCGGTCCTTGAGCAGCGACAATGTCCCGGCCTCGTCGCGCTCCATGAGCCGGCTGAAGCCGACCACGTCCGCCGCGAGAATCGCGACGAGGCGCCGCTGAACAGGTCTTTCCGTCATGAATTTTGCAAGTTCGCTGACCGGTTGCGCGGACTGTAAAGGCGCGTCATGGACAAGTCCATGTAGGCCACCGCTCGCGCGGGAGGGGAGTTGTATATTGATGCTCAATCGCGTCACTGCGGACCCGGCCGAGGGTTTGGCAATTGACTTTTTCGTGAGCAGGCCCCGACGCAGGGGCAAGTGTGCTATGTTGCTGGCAAGAGCGAAAAACGGCTCTGTCAGGGAGGATTTCATGGCAGAAATGCGGCACCAGGGATTTGGCCTCGGCCCCGAGACCCTCGATGTTCTAAGAGGTGTCTTCCATGAAGCATGGGCAGAGTTCGAGGCGCGATTCCCGGCCGGCATGGACAGCACAGCCGAATCCTCGCTTCGCCGCACGCTGGCATCGCGGATCCTGAGGGCCGCCGAGGGCGGCGAGTCCGATCTGCATGTGCTGAAGCAGCGGGCGCTGGCCGGCTTCTGAAATCGAAGGCAGTAGGCAATAGGCAGTAGGGAAGCGCGCAGCTCCCTGCCTAATGCCTATTGCCTACCTGCCTCCCCATTTCACCGGCAATAACAGGCGTCGAACGACTTCCGGTCGAGATGGCCGATGGCGCAGGCATAGGCCGGGAACACGTCGGCTGCCAATTCCCCTCGGCCGACATTGTAGAGCGTGCGGAATGTTCGCTGCGTCGGGCCCTTGCGCTGCAGGCGGCGCCAGACATTGGCGAGCGCGGCCGCCCCGTAGCGGCGCTGACCGTAGCGGCGGGTGAAGCTGTACTCCTTCTCCCAGCGCCCATCGCGGGCCACCGGGCGGGCCGCCAGGTTGGTGAGGTGGTGGGTGCTGTAATCGGTCGGGCGGCCGGTCAGGCGATCATAGGAGAAGACGTGAAAGCCGGGGTTCTGTCCGAAGATCGGGCTGATGGCGGGCGCGATCTTCTCGGCTGCGACGGCTTCGCCGCGATGCGACAGCAGCAGGCGGAAATCGTCAAAGTGAATGTGGCCTGAGAATCCGGCGTCGATGACGGCGCTGTGGTCGCGGATCAGCTTGATGAAGTCGACGGCAAAAGGCTGGCGCAGAAAGGGCACCGGGCGCGCCGGGCAGCGCGCGCCGGCGATCTTGGTCGTACCATAGGCATCGTAGCCGATCGGGATGTGATGGACGAGCCAGACCTTGCCGCCGTTCTTCCGAAGTTGCTCGAGGCGCATGCGCAGCCATTCCAGCATGGCCTTGCCGGCAGCAAGCCCGTCGGCACCGCAGGCATCGCGATATTCGTGCGACCACAGAATGTCGTTGATGACGAGGATGGTGACGTCGGGGCGGGCGGGATGGCGCACCCCGTAATAGCCGCCGGCCAGCCAGGTACGATCGAACTCGGGGTCGACCTCGAGATTGCCGAGGAGCTCGCGCACGGTGGCGCGGGTCGCCGCCAGATAGGGCCCGCCAGGAACGATGCGATAGTCGCCGCACGCCGAATCGTTGTTGCCGAGGGCGATGATCACTGGGCGGCCCGGGATGGCGCGACCGAGCGTCCTCGAGACGAAGTTGGTGGTTGCTATGGCGAATGCCTCGACCTGCGCCGAGCGCTCGTCGACGCCGAATGCCTTCGCCGCCTTGGCTTCGAACTCATGGGCCAGGAGATCGCCGGTGAAGATCGTGAAATCGGCTCGAGGAGCGGCAGCACGCAAGGCCGCGAGCGCCGAGTCGAGAAGAGGGAAATTGGTGTCCTTGCCGAAGCCCGCCATTCTCTGGTCGGGCTCGCGCGATAACCGGTCGCGCCATTGATCGACATTCAGGCGAACGAGCTGCGGGGCGACCCCAGGGGCCGCGAACGGGTCGAAGTGAATGTCGGACACATGCAGGAAGGTGCCTCTCTCGCCAGCCGCCCTGCCCTTCTCAGGCGCGACCGCAGCCGCGAGCAGCAGCGACAGCAAGGCGACGAGGCACTGCCGCTGCCATCGAAAGTATCCTCGGCTCAACTCTCCGTCCCCTCCTCCGCTGCTCAAGCCACAAATGTTCCGATTCCGCAATACTCTCGAAAGGAACATCGTCAAAGAACCGTCATATCCGATTTAATGGCATAATTCCAAACGCGTAGACAGTCATCATACTGTCATGCAATGGGAATTCTTTTGTCTTGGGCAGCCGCTAAGTCTGTCGCCGCTTTTGCAAGAGGCACAATCCCAAGAGCAACAGGGAGAATTTCCAGTGAGAAAGACGACGCTCGCACTCTTCGTCGCGATGGCGTCGCTGTCGGCATTCGGCAGCGAAGGCGCCTTTGCACGCGATCAGATCCGCGTGGTGGGGTCATCGACGGTCTATCCCTTCACGACGGCCGTCGCCGAGCAATATGGCCGCGCCGGCGGCAAGACGCCGGTGGTCGAATCGACCGGCACCGGCGGCGGTCTCAAGCTGTTCTGCGCCGGGGTTGGTGCCGACCATCCCGATGTCGCCAATGCATCGCGACGCATCAAGAAGTCGGAATATGAGGATTGCGCCAAGCATGGCGTAACCGACATCGTCGAGATCAAGATCGGTTTCGACGGCCTCAGCATGGCCCATGCCAAGGGCGCTGGCGATTTCGGGCTGACCAAGAAGCAGATCTTCCTGGCGCTCGCCAAGGAGGTCCCGGATGCCAGCGGCAAGCTCGTCGCCAATCCGAACAAGAACTGGTCCGACGTCGATCCCTCGCTTCCCAACAAGAAGATCGAGGTGCTCGGACCGCCGCCGACCTCCGGCACCCGTGACAGCTTTGTCGAGCTGGTGATGGAGAAGGGTGCCGAAGGCATCGACGCAATGAAGGCGCTGAAGAGCGCCGACGCCAAGGCGTTCGAGAAGGCCTGGAAGTCGATCCGTGAGGACGGCGCCTATGTCGAGGCCGGCGAGAACGACAATCTCATCGTTCAGAAGCTCGCCGCCAATCCGGATGCGCTGGGCATTTTCGGCTATTCCTTCGTCGAGGAGAATCTCAACACCATCAAGGCGGTACCGATCGACGGCGTGACGCCGACCTATGAGACGATCGCGTCGGGCGAGTACAAGGTGGCGCGCCCGCTCTTCATCTACATCAAGGCGCAGCATGTCGACCTCGTCCCCGGCCTCAAGGACTTCGTGGCCGAATATGTGTCGGAGAAGGCCTTGGGCGAGGATGGCTATCTGGTGGCCAAGGGCCTGATCGCATTGCCGAAGGATGATCTCGAGGCGAGCCGGAAGATCGCCGCCGAGCTGTCGAAGCTCGATGCGACGGGCCTCTGAAAAAACCGATGACGGCAGCTTCTGCGGGAGCTGCCGTCGCTTGACCTGCGGTGGGACGGCCGACGGGAGAGATGGCCGATGACCATGGTGTATTTTGGCCTGCTCGTTGCTGCCGTCGCCATCGCCTTCATGGTGGGGAGAAACCGCGCCAGGGCGTTGAAGGCCAACGGCTCCTCGCTCCACTCGCTCCCCGCCTATCACGGTGCGTTCGTGGCGCTGTGCGTCGGCCTGCCGATGCTCGTCGCCTTCATCGTCTGGATGCCGACGGCAAGCATGGTGATCGACAATCGTGCCATTGCCCAGCTGGCCAGCGATCTTCAGCCGAACGACTCACTGACCCGCGAGGCGCGGCTGCGCGACATCGATCGGATCGCCGCCGGCGGCATGACCGACCAGCAGCTTGCGGCCTACCCGGAGTCGGTGGTCCAGGCCGGGCGCAGCGCCGGTGCCATGCGCGGCTGGTCGTTCATCGGGCTGCTGATCGTGGGCCTCGTGCTCGGGGCCCTCGGCTTGCGCCTTGGACTGCAGCGGATCAACCCGGAGTTTCGCGCCCGCAACACCGTCGAGACGGCGGTGAAGGGATTGCTCATCGCCTGCTCCTTCGTGGCGGTGATGACGACGGTCGGCATCGTGCTGTCGGTGCTGTTCGAGACGATACGCTTCTTCACCAAGGTGCCGCCGAGCGAATTCCTGTTCGGCCTGCAATGGAGCCCGCAGACCGCGCTCAGGGCCGATCAGGTCGGGTCCTCCGGCGCCTTCGGAGCGGTGCCGCTGTTCGCCGGCACGATGCTGATCATGCTGATCGCCATGCTGGTGGCCGGACCCGTCGGGCTGTTCGCCGCCATCTACATGGCTGAATACGCAACGCCGAAATTCCGCGCCTTCGTCAAGCCGGTGCTCGAGATCCTGGCCGGCATCCCGACGGTGGTGTTCGGCTTCTTCGCAGCGCTCGCCGTCGCGCCGACCCTGCGCATGCTCGGGCTGGCGATGGGTCTCGATGTCGCCTCCGAATCGGCGCTGGCCGTCGGCCTGGTCATGGGGGTGATGATCATCCCCTTCGTCTCGTCGCTGTCGGACGACGTCATCAATGCCGTGCCGCAATCGCTGCGCGACGGCTCCTATGCGATGGGGGCGACCAAGTCGGAGACCATCAAGCGGGTGGTCCTGCCGGCAGCGTTGCCCGGCATCGTTTCGGCGTTCATGCTCGCCATCTCGCGTGCCGTTGGCGAGACGATGATCGTCGTGATGGCGGCAGGGCTCGCCGCCAATCTCACCTTCAACCCGCTCGAGGCGGTCACCACGGTGACGGTGCAGATCAAGACGCTGCTGGTCGGCGACCAGGAGTTCGACAGCGCCAAGACGCTGTCGGCCTTTGCGCTCGGCTTCGTGCTGTTCTTCTTCACGCTCACCCTCAACGTGATCGCCCTCCACATCGTCAAGCGATATCGAGAGCAATATGACTGACATGACCGCACCGGCACCGTCGCGCGTTCTCGACGTCACCTCCGATCAGGCGCGGGCCCGCATCCGGGCGCGCTACCGCAAGGAGGCACGCTTCCGCGCCTATGGGCTGATCGCCATCGGCTTTGCGGCATTGTTCCTGGTGGTGCTGCTGACCGACATTCTGAGCAAAGGCATTCCGGCATTCTTCGTCACGCGGGCGACGGTGGCGGTCACGCTCGATGCCGCCGACGTCGATCCGAGCGGCAAGCGCAGCGTCAACGAGATCGCCAAGGGCGATTTTGCGGCGGCATTGCGCAAGTCGCTGGTGGCGATGTTCCCCTATGCCAACGACCGCGCATCGCGGCGCCAGCTGATGGGGCTGTTCTCGAGCGCGGCGCCGAACGAGCTGCGCGACGCCGTCATCGCCGATCCCGATCTCGTCGGCAAGCAGGTCAGCCTGCCGCTGCTGCTCTCCGACGATGCCGACCTGTTCTTCAAGGGCGGCATCACCGAGGTGCAGGTTCAGGCGGCCAAGGGCGCGGCGACGCCGAGCGGCACGGAAGGCAGTATCGAGATCGTGTCGAGCGGCCCCGATTTCGCGGCCGAGCTCGGCGAGATCAAGCGGCAGATCTCGGGCGAGCTCCGGACGGTGCGGCAGGACGCCCAAGCCAACAATCTGCTGAAGGCGCGCTATGCAGCGCAGATCCAGGACCTGACCGCCCGTCTGGCACAAGCGCGTGGCGCCGGCGACAAGGATGCATCAGCCGCGCTTGAGCAGTCGCTCGCCAAAGCCTCAGGCGACCTCGAAAGCGTCGCCGCCGCCCAGACCCGCCTGGAGGAGCGGATGCTCCAGCTCAAGGCCAAGGCGGCGCAGCCGACCGCTGCAGAAGCTCTCGACCCGCGCCTGCCGTCGCTGCTGGTGCACATCAATGGCGGCATCGTCAAAGCGACCGAGATCGCCGGCGATCGGATCAAGGGCACGGTGATCGCGCCGCTCAGCTCGACTGCTCCGGCTGCCGCCGGAAGCTGGTCGACCGAGAATATCCTGACGCCAGAGGCCACGCGTCGGCTCGGCGATCGCGAGGTGGTGTGGCTCGAATCGATGGCGGCAAAGGGGATGATCAGCAGCGGTTTCAACTGGGCGTTCTTCACCACCGGCGATTCGCGCGAGCCGGAGCTCGCCGGGGTGCTCGGCGGCATTGTCGGGTCGGCGCTGACGCTCCTGGTGACGCTTGGCATCTGCCTGCCGGTCGGCGTCGCGGCGGCGATCTATCTCGAGGAGTTCGCACCGAAGAACCGCTTCACCGAGCTCATCGAGGTCAACATCAACAATCTCGCGGCGGTGCCGTCGATCGTGTTCGGTCTGCTCGGCCTCGCGATCTTCCTCAACTTCTTCGGGATGCCGCGCTCCTCGGCGCTGGTCGGCGGCCTGGTGCTGGCCCTCCTGGTGCTGCCCACCATCATCATCGCAGCGCGGGCGGCGCTCAGAGCGGTGCCGCCATCGATCCGCGAAGCTGCGCTCGGCGTCGGGGCATCGCACCAGCAGGCGGTGTTTCATCATGTGCTGCCGCTCGCCATGCCCGGGATCATGACCGGCACGATCATCGGCATGGCCCATGCGCTCGGCGAGACGGCGCCGCTCCTGCTGATCGGCATGGTTGCCTTCATCGTCGACATTCCGCGCGGGATCGATGATGCAGCGACCGTGCTGCCGGTTCAGATCTTCCTGTGGTCGGACTTGCCGGAGGTGGCGTTCCGCGCCAAGACCTCGGCGGCGATCATCGTTCTCCTGCTTTTCCTGTTCGTGATGAACGGAGCAGCCATTCTGTTGCGCAAGCGCTTCGAGCGACGCTGGTGAGGAAATGACCATGGACAGTTCTGCGCCGAAGCTCGGCAATGCCGTTCTCACCCCGCCGGAGCCGATCATCCTGCAGCAGCGGCCGATCAAGATCAAATCGCGCAATGTCACCGTTCACTACGGTGCCAAGGAGGCGATCCATGATCTCGACATCGACATTCCCGATCGGGCGGTTTCGGCATTCATCGGTCCCTCGGGCTGCGGCAAGTCGACGTTCCTGCGCTGCATCAACCGGATGAACGACACGATCCCGATCGCCCGGGTGGACGGCAAGATCCAGATCGAGGGCCAGGACATCTACGACAAGAGCCTCGATGTGGTGCAGCTCAGAGCGCGCGTCGGCATGGTGTTCCAGAAGCCAAACCCGTTCCCGAAATCGATCTTCGAGAATGTCGCCTATGGTCCGCGCATCCATGGGCTCGCCTCCTCCAAGAGCGATCTCGAGGAGATCGTGGTGACGAGCCTGAAAAAGGCCGGGCTGTTCGAGGAGGTGAAGGACCGGCTGAGCGCGCCCGGGACCGGCCTGTCGGGCGGCCAGCAGCAGCGGCTCTGCATCGCCCGCGCCATCTCGGTCAACCCCGAGGTGATCCTGATGGACGAGCCGTGCTCGGCGCTCGACCCAATCGCCACCGCCAAGATCGAGGAGCTGATCGACGATCTCCGGCAGAATTTCTGCATCGTCATCGTCACCCACTCGATGCAGCAGGCGGCGCGGGTGTCGCAGCTCACTGCCTTCTTCCACCTCGGCAATCTGGTCGAAGTCGGCGACACCGATGCCATATTCACCAATCCGCAAGAAAAACGGACGCAAGACTATATCACTGGCCGGTTCGGCTGAGCTAAGGATGAGATGATGAGCGACCATACCGTCAAAGCCTATGATGACGAGCTGGGCCGGCTGAAGACGATGCTGGCCCAGATGGGTGGGCTCGCCGAGGAGCAGCTGGCGCGGGCGATGGATGCGCTGTCGCGCCGCGATACCCAGCTTGCCGATCTGGTCATTGCCGACGACGCCAAGATCGATGCGCTGGAGATGGCGATCGAGGAACGCTCGGTCACCACCATCGCCAAGCGCCAGCCGATGGCCAGCGATCTCAGGGAGGTGATGTCGGCGATCCGCATCTCCTCCGATCTCGAGCGGATCGGCGATCTCGCCAAGAACCTGGCAAAGCGCACCCATGCGATGTCGGACAGCCTGCCGCGCCAGATCATCACCGGGCTGAAGCGCATGAGCACGCTTGCCCAGGAGCAGCTGCAGGACGTGCTCGATGCCTATACCCGCAAGGACGCGGCGCGGGCGCTCGAGGTGTGGCGCTCGGACGAGGAGATCGACGCGCTCTACAATTCGGTGTTCCGCGAGCTCCTGACCTACATGATGGAGGACCCGCGCACCATCGGGCTGTGCGCGCATCTCCTGTTCGCTGCCAAGAATCTCGAACGTATCGGCGATCACACGACCAACATTGCCGAAAACGTCTATTACCTCGTTCACGGCAAGCTGATCGGCGAGGAGCGCCCGAAGAAGGACGTCACCTCGATCACCGCCATCGACCCGCACTAGAAGGATCAAATCGGTGTCTGCCTCGATCCTGATTGTGGAGGACGAAGAGCCGCTCCAGGTCCTTCTGAGCTACAACCTCGAAGCCGAGGGCTACCGGCCGCGCACCGCGACCAGCGGCGAGGAGGTGCCGCTCCTCATCACCGAAGAGCGTCCCGATCTCATCATTCTCGACTGGATGCTGCCCGGCATCTCCGGCATCGAGGTCTGCCGCCTGTTGAGAGCGCGGCCCGAGACACGCGACATTCCCATCGTCATGCTGACGGCGCGCGGCGAGGAAACCGAGCGGGTGCGCGGGCTCGCGACAGGTGCCGACGATTATGTGGTGAAGCCGTTCTCGGTGCCCGAGCTGATGGCGCGGGTGCGCGGGATCCTGCGGCGCGCCAATCCCGATGCGGTGGCCGACACCTTGCGGGCCGGCGACATCAGCCTCGACCGGCGCAATCGCCGCGTGACGCGCGGCAGTCGCGACATCAATCTATCGCCGACCGAGTTCCGGCTGCTCGAGCATCTGATGCAGAGTCCCGGCCGGGTCTATAGCCGCGCCCAGTTGCTCGATGCGGTGTGGGGGCGCGACATCTATATCGACGAGCGTACAGTCGATGTTCATGTCGGACGGCTTAGAAAGGCGATCAGGCGCGGACGCGAGCCCGATCCGATCAGGACGGTGCGGGGAATGGGCTACTCCTTCGACGAGCGTTTCGCCGCGTAAACCTGCAACTATCCACGCAATCCACCGCTCATTTTGCGGCGTGGATCGTCCCAAAATCGTCATCTACGATGCAAGTTCTTGCCTTTTTGCCCGGGCATCAAGCCTCGCCCCTGAGGGGACGACGTAACGCTTTCTTCATTACGGCGATGAGGGTGGCAAATGGGCTTGCTTCGGATGGCGGCGCTGATCGGCGCCGCGGGACTGGCAGGTATTGTGTGTGCAGCAACTCCTGCGATTTCACTCCCTTCAACATTCACTTCAATGCCTTCGACATTCGCTTCCGAGCGTTTCTGCCTAGCTGAAGCGATCTATTTCGAGGCACGCGGCGAACCGGCGCCCGGACAGATGGCGGTCGGCCAGGTGATCATCAACCGGGCCAAAAATCCGGCCTATCCGCGAACCATCTGCGATGTCGTCAACCAGAACGCACATCGCACCAATCGATGCCAATTTTCCTTTCGCTGCGACGGCAAGGCCGATCGCATCACCGAATGGGAGCCGTGGCAGCAGATCCTGCAGCGGAGCGCGTTCCTGCTGCTGTGCGGCGGCGGCGACTGTCTGAGCCCCGATCTTCCCAAGGGATTGCTGGCGCAATCGACGCATTATCACGCGACCTCGGTGACGCCGAGCTGGTCGCGCAAGCTCAAGCGCACCGGCCAGATCGGTCGGCATATTTTCTATCAGGGTTAGGGCGAAAAGAGGCAGTAGGCATTAGGCAAATAGGCAGTCGAGGGCACTCTTCCCTACTGCCTACTGCCTGGAGAAATCATCCTCCAGGCGCACGATGTCGTCCTCGCCGAGATAGCTGCCGGTCTGCACCTCGATGAGCTCGAGCTCGATCCGGCCGGGATTGCTCAGCCGATGGGTGCTGCCGATCGGGATGTAGGTCGACTCGTTCTCCGACAGCATGGTCGTCGAGCCGTTGATGGTGACCTCGGCGGTGCCGCGCACCACGACCCAATGCTCGGCCCGGTGATGGTGGCGCTGCAGCGACAGGCGGCATCCCGGCCGCACCGCGATGCGCTTGACCTGGAAGCGCGGGCCGCTGTCCATCGTCTGGTACCAACCCCAGGGTCGATAGTTGCGCAAGTGCTCGCTGCCCTGGCGATGGCCGCGCGCCTGCACCTTCTCCACCAATTCCTTGACACGCCCCGGCCGGCGGCGATCGGCGACGAGCACGGCGTCGCCCGAGGCGACCACCACCAGATCGTCGACATCGGCCACCGCAACGATCCCTGAATCGGAATAGATCAGGTTGTTGCGGGCATCGAGCATCTCGGTCTGACCCGCCAGCGCATTGCCCTCGGCGTCGCGCGGCAGATGCCGCCACACCGCCTCCCAGTCGCCGAGATCGCTCCAGTCGAAATGGGCCTTCACCACTGCAGCCTTGTCGGTGCGCTCCATCACCGCATAGTCGATGGAGCTCCGCCGGGCCGCCGCAAAAGCAGCGCGGTCGAGCCGCAGGAAACCGAGATCGCGCGCGGCGCTCGCGACGCTGGCTCGCACGGCCGCCACGGTGTCGGGATCGAAGCGCTGATATTGCTCGGTCAACGTATCGGCGCGGCACACGAAATTGCCGGAGTTCCATAGGCAGCCTTCGGCGATCAGCTGCTCGGCCATGGCAAGGCCGGGCTTCTCGACGAAGCGCGCGACGCGCTCGACTCCAGGAATGTCTTCGAGCGGCGCACCGGGACTTATATAGCCATAGGCGCCGGTGACGCGGCTGGGGACGATGCCGAAGGTGACGAGCGCGCCGCTTCGAGCAGCCATTGCGGCATTGCGGAAATCATCGAGCAGGCCGTCCTTGTTCTCGATCAGATGATCGGCAGCGCTGACGAAGAGCACCGTCTCGGGCGGCACCAGCAACGCCGCGGCCAGGATTGCCGGACCAGAATCGCGCCGTTCCGGCTCGATCACGATCTCGGCGTCGCAGCCGATCTCCTCGAGCTGCTGGCGCACCAGAAACCGGTACGGATCGATCGTCATGACGATCGGCCGGGCGAAGACATCCTTGGCGGATGCCCGCAGCACGGCCTGCTGCAGACTCGAGGTGGGCTCGAGAATTTTCAGGAACTGCTTGGGAAAGCTGTCGCGGGAAACCGGCCAGAGCCGGGTGCCGCCACCGCCGCCCAGGATCACCGGAACCGATCGCCTGTCCATCATCGGCGACTAGACTGTCCCGATCGATCTGTCAACGGGGGCTTGAACTCACCGCCCGTCCTGCGGCACGGTTCTTGCCATGACCCAGGAGGACTATGCCAAGCTCGACGCGACGGCGCTCGCCGCGCTTGTTCACGACCGCAAGAAAATGCCGCAGGACATTGTCGCTGCGGCTCTCGAGGCAATCGAAACCGTCAACCCGAAGCTCAACGCGGTGGTGCTGCTCGACAAGGAGCGGGCCATGAAGCAGGCGGCGGCGGTCGATCGCGACGCGCCGCTTGCCGGGGTGCCCTGCCTCGTCAAGGACAACAACATCTATGTCGAAGGCTGGCCCACCACCTTTTCCTGCCGGTTCTTCGAGGGCTCGCCGAGCCGTCCCGACAGCGAGCTGGTCCGCCGCCTGCGCAAGGCGGGGCTGGTCATTCTCGGCAAGACCAACACGCCGGAATTCGCCGCCGATTGGACCACCGAGCCGACACTCAGGGGCCCGACGCGCAATCCGTGGAATCGCAGCCGCTCGCCTGGCGGGTCGAGCGGCGGCGCAGCGGCGGCGGTGGCCAGCCGGATGGTGCCGATCGCTCATGGCAACGACAATGCCGGCTCGATCCGGGTGCCGGCGGGGGTGTGCGGCATATTCGGGCTCAAGCCGAGCCGCGGCCTCGTGCCAATCGGACCCTACTTCCCGGAGCTTGCCGCCGGGCACAATTGCGAGCATGCGCTGACCCGCTCGGTGCGCGACAGCGCGGCGCTGCTCGATCTCACTGCAGGACCCGAGCCGGGCGGGCGCTATCGCGTCGCATCCGAGGTGCAATCGTTCGGCGCCATTCTCGAGGAGCCGCTCCGCCATCTCACGATCGGCCTCGTCACCAAAGCGCCGGCGGGCATTGAAGTCGACCCCGAGATCACGGCGGCGGTCGGCGAGACAGCGCGGCTCATGGAACGGGCCGGCCATACGATCATCGACACGACCTTTCCCGACGAGCCGACGCTCAGCAGCGAGGCGGAGAAGATCTGGCATGGCGAGATCGGGCTCCTGATGGCGCGGCGGGCGCGCGAGCTCGGTCGCGAGGCGCGGCCCGACGAGATGGAGGCTCTCACCGCCGATGCGCTGAAGCGCACCGCCAAGCTCAGCGCCGTCGATTATCTCGAAGCGCGCCAAAAGCTGTATGAGATCTCGCTGCGCGTGCTCGAGCAGTTGAGCAGGTTCGATCTGCTGCTCACGCCAACCACCGCGCAGCTGGCGCCGCGGACTGGCCATTTCGACACCCGCACCAGCAAATTCGACTATGACGACAATGCCCGACTCGGCGGCGCCTTCGCGCCGTTCACCGAGACGTTCAGCGTGACCGGGCAGCCGGCCGCATCGATCCCGGTCGGGCTGTCGAGGAGCGGGTTGCCGATCGGAGCCCAGCTGGTCGGCCAGCCGGGGCGCGACGATGTGGTGCTCCGGGCCGCCTTCTTCATCGAGAAGGCGGGGCCCGAGATCGGTCCCCCGCCCTGCTCCGCCGGTCTCTCCAGCAGTTGAGGACAAGCTCATGGATGCTCTGCCGCTTGGCGCAATGGCTCTGGCGATGATGGTGGCGCAGGACCTGCCGCCGGTCACCTATCATTGCAACGACACCAAGAAGAGCACCATCATCGCCCATTTCAAGCAGAGCGATCCGCCGACTGTCCGGCTGGAGCGCGGCATGGACGTGGTCACCGCCACCGAGGGGCCGACCGGCTCGGGGGCGCGCTATGTCACGTCGGACGGGATCCTGTTCTGGGAGAAGGGCGGCGAGGCGCAGGTCGAGTGGCCGAAGGGGACGCACTTCACCTGCAGCTCGAAGGGGTCCGGGTAGGCAGTCGAGGGCCGAACGGCAGGAGTTGCGGCTGTCATATTTCACCGTCGTAGAACTGCTATATGGATCGCCCACAGTCGGCGGCGATGTCAGCCGACCCGTCACAGGGCCAGCGCCGGCGGTGGATGGCGGCGCTGGCCATTGCCACATTCGAGGACCTGCAAGCGCTCGCTCTGCACGAGTCCCTGCCCGATCATGTCGCGCTCAGGGCGCCCGAGACGGGTCTCGTCATGCTGCGCGGCCGGATCGGCGGCACGGGGGCGCCGTTCAATGTCGGCGAAATGACGGTCACGCGGTGCAGCGTGCGCCTCGCCGAGGGAACGATCGGCCATGCCTACATCGCCGGCCGCAATGGCGATCATGCCCGGCTGGCGGCGCTCCTCGATGCCATGCTGCAGCATCCCGACCATGGCCTGGCGCTGTTCGACCGGATCATCCTGCCGCTCGAGACGCGGCGAGAGGCGCGCTTGCGCGACCAGAGCGCCAAGAGCGCTGCGACCAAGGTCGATTTCTTCACCATGGTGCGCGGCGATGTGTGAGGTGTTGGCAAGGGGTGCGGGCTTTGCCGATCCGGCAATCGATGCGGCCCAAGTGTTCCGGACGCTGCTCGAAGCCATGGCACGTCCAGGGCGAATCCAGCCCCTGCCGATCGCCCTTGCGGCACCGCCCACGCTCGGCTCGGAAGCAGCGCAACTCTGCCTGACGCTCTGCGACCTCGACACGCCGCTGTGGATCGATCCGGCCTATGCGAGCGAGGCGAGCGCGGCCTATCTCCGGTTCCATGCCGGCTGTCCCGTCGTGTCGGCGATCGAGGATGCGGCGTTCCTGCTGGTCGCGCCCGCCAATGTTTCGCAAGCGCTGCAGCGCTGCCGGATCGGGACGGCGGAATATCCCGATCGCGCGGCGACCTTGATCGTCCCGGTCGACTCGATGAGCGACATTGGCGGCGTGCGGCTCACCGGTCCCGGGATCAGAATCGAGCACCGGCTGGCGATCATGCCCGAGCCTGATGATTTCTGGCCGGCGTTGATCGCCAATCACCAGCGCTTTCCGCTGGGCGCCGACTGCTTTATCGTCGCGCCCTCACAGGTCGCCGGCCTACCGCGCTCGACAATGATCGATCAGGCGGAGCTTCGGTGATGTATGTCGCGGTGAAGGGCGGCGAGCGGGCGATCGAGGCGGCGCACCGGCTGCTTGCGGAGGATCGGCGCGGCGACTCGAAGGTGCCGGCGGTCAGCGTCGAGCAGATCGCCGGGCAACTGACGCTGGCGGTCGACCGCGTGATGGCGGAGGGCTCGCTCTACGACCCGGCGCTGGCGGCGCTCGCCGTCAAGCAGGCGCGCGGCGATCTCATCGAGGCGACCTTCCTGATCCGCGCCGCGCGCACGACCTTGCCGCGCTTCGGCTATTCGGCGCCGCTCGACACCGCAGGAATGGCGGTGCGGCGACGGGTGTCGGCGACCTTCAAGGACATTCCCGGCGGCCAGATCCTCGGGCCGACCTTCGACTATTCGCACCGGCTCATCGACTTCGCGCTGATCGGCGACAGCCTGCCCGAGCCGGCGGCGACATCCTCCGAAAGAATCGACAACACAATGCCGCGGGTCATGTCGCTGCTTGGCGCGGAGGGGCTTATCGAGGAGCCGCCGCAAGGCGACGGCGAACCCGGCGATCTCACCACCGCACCGCTCGACTTTCCGGCCGGCCGGGACCTCAGGCTGCAAACGCTGGCGCGCGGCGATGAGGGCTTCCTGCTGGCGCTCGCCTATTCGACGCAGCGCGGCTATGGCCGCACCCATCCCTTTGCCGGCGAGATCCGCCATGGCGAGGTGACGGTGCTGTTCACGCCGGAGGAGCTCGGCTTCGAGATCGCCATCGGCACCATCGCGGTCACCGAATGCGAGATGGTGAACCAGTTCGTCGGCTCATCCGAGACGCCGCCGCAATTCACCCGCGGCTATGGGCTGGTGTTCGGTCAGCTCGAGCGCAAGGCGATGGCGATGGCGCTGGTCGACCGGGCGCTCAGGGCGGACGAGTTCGGCGAGGAGAGGACGGCGCCGGCGCAGGATGAGGAGTTCGTGCTGTCGCATGCCGACAATGTGCAGGCGACCGGCTTCGTCGAGCACCTCAAGCTGCCGCACTATGTCGACTTCCAGGCGGAGCTCGAATTGCTGCGGCGGCTGCGCGCCGAACGGCAGGCGGCCGGGGAGGACACGGCGTGACTCCCGCCTATAATTTCGCCTATCTCAACGAGCAGACCAAGCGGATGATCCGCCAGGCGATCCTGAAGGCGGTGGCGGTGCCCGGCTATCAGGTGCCGTTCGCCAGCCGCGAGATGCCGATGCCCTATGGCTGGGGGACCGGCGGCGTCCAGGTCACCGCCAGCCTGCTGAAGCCGGACGATGTGCTCAAGGTGATCGATCAGGGTGCGGACGACACCACCAATGCGGTGAGCATCCGCAAGTTCTTCGTGCGGACGGCGGCGGTCGCGACGACCGAGGACACGCGCCGCGCCACGGTGATCCAGACGCGCCACCGCATTCCCGAGACGCCGCTCGGCGAAGGGCAGATCCTGGTCTTCCAGGTGCCGATCCCGGAACCCTTGCGGTTCCTCGAGCCGCGCGAGACCGAGACGCGCAGGATGCATGCGCTCGCGGAATATGGCGTCATGCATGTGAAGCTCTATGAGGACATTGCGCGCTTCGGCCATATCGCCACCACCTATGCCTATCCGGCGCGGGTGGCGGGGCGCTATGTGCTCGATCCCTCGCCCATTCCCAAATTCGACAATCCGAAGCTCGATCGATGCCCGGCGCTGCAGCTGTTCGGAGCCGGGCGCGAGAAGCGGATCTATGCCATCCCGCCCTATAGCAGGGTGGTGAGCCTCGACTTCGAGGATCATCCCTTCTCGGTCCAAAGCTTCGATCAGCCCTGCGCGCTGTGCAGCGGGCGCGACGGCTTTCTCGACGAGATCATCATGGACGACCAGGGAAGGCGCATGTTCGTGTGCTCCGACACCGATCACTGCAGCAAGCGTCGCGCTGCCGGCGTTGGCGAGGACGGGGAGCGAGGCCGATCATGACCGACGATCAGCCGCTGCTCGTCGCGGAGGGACTCGGCAAGCTCTATGGCGGGCGGGTCGGCTGCCTCGATGTGAGCTTCGCATTGTGGCCGGGCGAGGTGCTGGCGATCGTCGGCGAATCGGGCTCGGGGAAATCGACGCTGCTCAAATGCCTGTCGATGCAGCTCGAGCCGTCGAGCGGGCGGGTGCACTACCGGCTGCGCGACGGACGCATGGCGGCGCTCGATCGGTTGAGCGAGGCGGAGCGCCGCTTCCTCATGCGCACCGACTGGGGCTTCGTGCATCAGGACCCGCGCGAGGGCCTGCGGATGGGCGTGTCGGCCGGCGCCAATATCGGCGAGCGGCTGATGGCGGCGGGCGAGCGTCATTATGGGCGGATCAGGGGCGCGGCGCTCGACTGGCTGGACCGGGTTGAGATCGACGCCGACCGGATCGACGACAGTCCGCTCGCCTATTCCGGCGGCATGCGGCAACGGCTGCAGATCGCCCGCAATCTGGTCACCGGGCCCAGGCTCGTCTTCATGGACGAGCCGACGGGCGGGCTCGACGTGTCGGTCCAGGCGCGGCTGCTCGACCTGATGCGGCGGCTGACCCATGGATCGGGCTTGTCGGCGGTGGTGGTCACTCATGACCTCGCAGTGGCGCGGCTGCTGTCGAGCCGGATGATGGTGATGCAGGCCGGCCGGGTGATCGAGAGCGGGCTCACCGATCAGGTGCTCGAGGATCCGCAGGAGCCCTATACGCAGCTGCTGGTGTCGTCGGTGCTGCAGGTCTGACCATGCTTCTCAGGATCACCGATCTCCGCAAGACCTTTCGGCTCCATGTCCAGGGCGGCGTCGAGATCCCGGTGTTCAACGGTCTCGCGCTCACGCTGATGCGCGGCGAGGTGCTGGCGGTGACCGGCCCGTCCGGCACCGGCAAGAGCTCGCTGCTCAAGCTGATCCATGGCACCTACCGCGCCGGCGCGGGGCGGATCGAGGTGCTGCATCGCGGCACCGTCATCGACATCGCGTCGGCGACGCCGCGGCTCATCGGCGACATCCGGCGCCACACTATCGCCTCGGTGACGCAGTTTCTCCGCGCCATCCCGCGGGTGCCGACACTCGACATCGTCGCCGAGCCGCTGCTCGAGCGCGGCGAGGACGCTGCCAAGGCCAAGGCGCGAGCCGCGACGCTGCTCGAGCGGCTCGCCATTCCACAGCGGCTCTGGCATCTGTCGCCCGTCACCTTCTCCGGCGGCGAGCAGCAGCGGGTCAACATCGCGCGCGGCTTTGCCTTGGGCGCGCCGATCCTGCTCCTGGACGAGCCGACGGCCTCGCTCGATCCGGCCAATTGCGAGCGGGTGCTCGCGATGATCGCCGAAGCGAGCGCCGCCGGCACGGCGATCATCGGCATCTTCCACGATGCGGCGGTGCGCAACCAGGTGGCGACGCGGACCTTCGCCCTGACCGCGGCCGGGTGATGATGGAACGCTACGCCGTCTATTACGCACCCGACCCGCAAAGCGGCTTCCACCGGCGCCTCAGCGCCTGGCTCGGGCGCGATGCGTTAAGCGACGCAAGCGTGGCGCAGCCCGGCATTGCCGGCTTCACCGCGGCATCGCTCCATCGGCTCACCGCCGAACCCCGGCGCTACGGGGCGCATGCAACCTTGAAGCCGCCCTTCCAGCCGGCGGCGAATCATGACGATCGAACGATCAGCGAAGGCGTGGCTCGTCTTGCCGCCAGGCTTGCGCCGGTCGTGATGCCGCCATTGCGGGTGACCAGGATCGGCCGGTTCCTGGCGCTGACGCCGGAGCGGCATGAACCGGCGCTGACGGCGCTGGCCGCGACTTGCGTCCGGGCGCTCGATCATCTCAGGGCACCGCCGTCGCCGGAGGAGCTGGCGAAGCGGCGGTCGGCGGGATTGAGCGCCCGACAGGAGGCGCTCCTCGAGCAATGGGGCTACCCCCATGTCATGGAGGAGTTCAGCTTCCACATCACGCTGAGCGGGCAGGCGGACGGCGAAACGCTGGATCGGCTCGCAAGTGCTGCGGCCGATCATTTCGCCGAGGACATGCAGGCCGGCCTGCCGATCGATGCTCTCAGCCTGTTCAGGGAGAGCGGCAATGGAAACAGCTTTGTCATAATCGCTCGTTATTCGCTGCTCGGGCAGGAAACGAAGAAGTAAATGACGGCCGAAACCGTTCTCACCAATGCACGGATGGTGCTCGCTGATCGGGTGGTGCATGGCGCACTCATGGTCCGCGACGGCGTCATCGGCGACATTGCGACGACTGGCGCGGGAACGCCGGGGGAGGATCTCGGTGGCGACTATCTGCTGCCCGGTCTCGTCGAGCTTCACACCGACAATCTCGAAGGGCATTCGGCGCCGCGGCCCGGCGTCGAATGGCCGGCCATTCCGGCGCTGATCGCCCATGACGCGCTGATCGCGGCGGCCGGCATCACCACGGTGCTCGATGCGCTGCGCGCCGGCTCGTTCGAGCCCAGGACCGCTGCGGCGGACCCGCTGCGCCTGGCGGCAGCCCTGGCCGAGATCAAGGCGCGCGGGCTCTTACGCGCCGATCATCTGATCCATCTGCGCTGCGAGCTCCCCTGCCCCGACACCATCGAGGTCGCCGAGACAATGGCGCGCGATCCCAATCTCAAGCTCGTCTCGGTGATGGATCATACGCCGGGCGAGCGGCAGTTCGTCACCATCGAGAAATTCCGCGACTATTATCTCGGCAAGCGGGTCATGGCGGCGGACCAGCTCGAGCGGTTCATCAGCGAGCGGCGCGAGCTCAGGGACAGCCATTCGGCGAAGAACCGAACCGCCATCGTCGCCCTTGCCCGGCGCCTCGGCCTGACGCTCGCCAGCCATGACGACGCGACAGTCGAGCATGTCGAGGAGGCCTGCGCCGAGGGCGTCACCATTGCCGAGTTCCCGACCACCGCGGAAGCGGCGGCGGCGGCGCACCGGGCGGGGCTCAAGGTGCTGATGGGCGCGCCGAACCTCATTCGCGGCGGGTCGCATTCCGGCAACATCTCGACCGTCGCAGTCGCCGCCAATGGCCATCTCGATGCACTGTCGTCGGACTATGTGCCGGGAAGCCTGCTCGCGGCGGCATTCGCCTTGCCCGACGCGGCCGAGGGCATCCATCTGCCGGCGGCGATCGCGACTGTGACCCTTACGCCGGCGGCGGCGGTCGGCCTTGTCGATCGCGGCGAGATCGCGATCGGCAAGCGCGCCGATCTCGTCCAGGTCAATGGCGATCATGGCTTGCCGGTGGTTCGGCGGGTGTGGCGCGAGGGTCGCCGGGTGCTATAGAGCGCGGATGACGCCTGGAACATTGGTGCTGGTGATCGGCCCGAGCGGCGCCGGCAAGGACACGCTCATCGGGTTGGCGCGCGACGCGCTCGCCGGCGATGAGCGCTTCGTCTTCCCGCGCCGCCATGTCACCCGTGCCTCGGACAGTCACGAGCCGGTCGAGGAACGGTCGCGCGAGGACTTTGCGCATGAGCAGGCGGCGGGCGGCTTCGCCCTGTCATGGGCGGCTCATGGCCAGCTCTATGGCTTGCCGAGGGGCATCGAGGCGGCGCTGGCGCAGGGCAAGCTGGTGGTGGTCAATGTATCGCGCAGCGTCGTCGCCGAGGCGCTCGCCATTCATCCCCGCGTGGTGGCACTGGCGGTGACGGCGCCTGCCGCCGTTCTCGCGGCGCGGCTCAAGCAGCGTGGCCGGGAGAGCGAGGAGGACATTGCGGCGCGGGTGATGCGGCCGGCGCCGCCGCTCCCATCGGCGCTGACAGTCATCACCATTGAAAATGATTCGACAGTGGCGGATGCCGCCCGGCGCTTCATCGCGGCGTTGCAGCAGGTTGCAGCGGAAGCGGAACCGGAATTGTGAAATTTTACGGCGCCTGTGTCGTTCGGCACAGGGGAGCCTGATGGCGCGTGTTAATCGATCCCTCGTGCATTCCACTGCGAATCAATGAGGAGATCTGAAGATGACTGATATCGGGGGCACCAAGACCGTCTATGCGCCGGTCACACCTTCGGTCGACAACAATGCCAAGCCGTCGACGCCACGCCAGTCGGGCTCGGTGAGCCCCGGCCTGCTGGAGCCGAGCCCCAACACTACATGGGCCGAGCCTGCGCCTGCATGGGTCAAGGGCGTTGTGAAAAAGGATGCCGAGACCATGGCCAAGCGTGAGGCGTTCATGGCGAAGGGCGCGATGGGTGACCGCGATCAATATCTCACAAACCAGCTGAACTCCGCGTTCAACCAGCAGTTCCCGCAGCTCCAGCAGGGGCAGCAGGAGGAGAGCTCGGTCGGCCTGTCGCAGATCAACAACACCGTCGAGGATGCGAGGGATTCGAGCGAGAAGTCGCTCGACACCGAGGCAAAGCATGACGAGCAGGTCGCTCAGGCCAAGGAAGAAGCCCTGCAGAAGCTGCATGACGAGGACCTTCTGAAGGAGAAGTTGCAGCAGCTGGCGACCCCCCCAGGGCACGACTGCCCCTGCGGCGTAAAATCTCTTTCGGTCAGTATCGAGGCAGTTAGGCAGTGGGAGGCGCTCCCTCCCTGCTGCCTATTGCCTTTTTGCCTAGTGCTAAAGAAGGCCCCTCACCCGGCGCTTCGCGCCACCCTCTCCCACGCTGGCGCGGGGAGAGGGGAGTCATAGAAAGCTCTAGCAGG
>JBIOYR010000118.1:0-31294 GCA_044870245.1 Aestuariivirgaceae bacterium
CACCGGTGGCCGAGGCCGCCCCTCCACCGCCTCCACCGGTGGCCGAGGCCGCCCCTCCACCGCCTCCACCGGTGGCCGAGGCTGCACCTCCACCGCCGCCCGAGCCGGTTGCCGAGGCACCGCCACCGCCGCCACCGGTCGCCGAGGTTGCACCTCCACCGCTGCCGCCGGTTGCCGAGGCTGCCCCACCACCGCCTCCACCCGAGCCGGTCCCGGCGCCGCCGCCTCCACCGGTGGCCGAGGCCGCCCCTCCACCGCCGCCGCCGGTTGCCGAGGTACCGCCGCTGCCCGCCGAGCCGGTCCCGGCGCCGCCGCCGCCACCGGTGGCCGAGGCTGCACCTCCACCGCCGCCCGAGCCGGTTGCCGAGGCACCGCCACCGCCGCCGCCACCTGTTGCCGAGGCGCCACCCCCACCATCTCCGACAGGACAAGCGCCGGCCCTGCCGCGAACTGCGACGCCTGAATATCCGCTGGAGCCCGCTCCAGCCCCGCCACCAGCCGCCGAACGGCCGCCGCCTCGCGCCGCCGACTCCATCACCACCGGGTCGCTCGATTGCCAGTCACGCTTCCGCCGGTTGCTTGATCGGCAGATTATCAATTACGGGTACAATCGTGCCGCTGCCGAGGTCAGCGCGGAGCTGATCGACAAGCTGGTCGCAGTCGCAGGGAGCTGTCCAACGGTGAGGCTGGAAGTCATCGGTCATAGCGATTCGATCGGTTCGCCGACCTTCAACCGCGCCTTGAGCGAGCGCCGCGCCGCAGTGATCGTCGAGGCGCTGGTGCAGCAGGGGATCGCCCCCGACCGCCTCATCGCCCTCGGCCGTGGCGAGCGCGAGCCCGTTGCCAGCAACCGGACAGCCGAGGGAAGGGCCCGCAATCGCCGCGTCGAGTGGGTCGTGGAGCCCCAAGGAGAGCGTTGATGAGCGATATCTGGAACTTCAAGGATGCGATGATCGTGGTCACCCACAACTGGCTGTGGCTCTCGCTGGCTCTCGGGCTGGGCGTGGTCGTAGGGTGGCTCTCCTGCACCGCGACTGCATCGGGCAGATCGCCACCGCAACGCTGAGGGAGCAGGGACATGGAGCACCTGACCTTCGAGCTTGTCTTGTCGACTTTGCTGACATTTTTCGTCGGCTGCATCATCGGCTGCCTGCTGCGGACATCCCTGACGCGCCGCCGCGCCGCGAACCATGGCGGAGTGATCGGCCCTGCCGCATCATCGGCAGCCGCCGACGAGACGGCGCTGGCCGAGGTCACGGCGCTGCCGGAGGCGCCGGTGGCGGTGGTCGAGGAAGAAGCAAGCGAGCTTGCTGCCCTCGATAGGCTGCGCCAGCCCCTCGAGCCGCCGATGCCCGCCGAGCTGCCGGAGGTGCCGCCGCGAGCCGCCGATGCCTGGCCCAAGCCGGCAGCGTCCCCGCGCCCCGAGCCATCGCCGGCCGGCAGTCGGCCGAAGCGGCCGCAAGGGCTGGCGGCGCCGCGCAACGAGCGACCGGACAATTTCCAACGGATCAGCGGCATCGGTCCCAAGCTCGAGAAGACTCTGCAGGACCTCGGATTCTTCCATTATGACCAGATCGCCGCCTGGGACCCGATGGAAGTCGATTGGATCAACGAGCATCTGCGCTTTCGCGGCCGGGTCGAGCGCGAGCAGTGGATCGAGCAGGCGAGGCTCCTGGCCGAGGGTCAGGAGGAGCGTTTCGCTCAGGTCTACGGCACCCGGGTGGCGCGCGAGGACGGCAATGTCGGCGAGGGCGTGCGCGGCCGGCGCGGCCAGGGGAGCGGCTAGGAATCACGCTTTAGGGTCGGGACCCTTTAACGTCTGCCCCTCACCCGGCGCTTCGCGCCACCCTCTCCCACGCTGGCGCGGGGAGAGGGGAGTCATAGAAAGCTCTAGCAGGAGGTGAGCAGGGAGACGATGCTGCTGGCGCCGTGCGAGCAGCTGCCGCTGCTGCGGCTGAGATCCATGGCCTCGCGGGCTCCGGCGGCGCCCCGGCCACGCTCGAGGTCGCTGCGCAGGGATCGCGCCGCATCCTTCAGGCGGCTGCGATAGACCTGGACGTTTTGCATGACCCGCTGGACATAGCGTCGCGTCTCGGTCACCGGAATGCTCTCGACGAATTCGACTGGATCGACTCCCGGGTCGCGCGGATCGCCGTACATGTCGATCCATTGGCGAACCCGGCCGGGCCCCGCATTATAGGCGGCGAAGGTCAGGATGTAGGAACCGCGATAACCTTCGAGCAGCTCGCCGAGATGCGCCTCGCCAAGGGCCACGTTGTGGGAGGGATCATCGATCAGCTTGTCGGTGTTGTGGCTGAGGCCGTAGCGGCGGGCGACCAGCTGCGCGGTGCGCGGCATCAGCTGCATCAATCCGCGGGCGCCGGCATGGCTCTTCGCCAGCGGCTGAAACTCGCTCTCCTGCCGGGTCAGCCCGTACACGACCGCCCGTTCGACAGGCGAGCCGTATGACCGCCAGCGCGGCATCACGTCGACCGGGAAGCCGTAATCGTCGATGTCGATGCCGCGCACCATGCCCGTGGCCTTGGCAAACCGCATGGCGAAATAGGGCTTGGTGGCCTTGGCCAGCAACGACGCCGCTGCCGCGAGCTGCGGGCCGTTCTTCAGCCTGAGCGCCAACGGCTCGAGGAATGCGCTGAGCTGATTCTGACCGCCGACCTTGGCCATCAGCAGCATGCCGCCCATCATCGGGTCGGACTGAACGGCATCGAGGTCGGCGTCGCTGAAGCGAAAGCGCGAGATCTGGCCGACGCCCGCACTGCGTCCGATCTCCCCGGCAGCCAGCTGGCCATAGAACAGGGTCGGATAGGCTGCCGCCTCGCCATAGGCGGCGTTGGCGCCGCTCTTGTCGCCCATCGCCTCCAGCGCCCGCGCCAGCCAGAACTTGGCGCGCGCCGTCTCGGTTCGGCTCGATGCCTTCTCCGCCATTCGCCGGAAATGCTTGGCCGCCAATTTCGCGTCATGCAGCTTGTCGAGCGCGATGAACCCCGAAAGGAACTCGCTCTCCTCATAGATCTTGCCGGAGCTCAGGCCATGCTGCGAGGCGAGCTTGTAGGCGTCGCGATAATCCTTGTGACCGTCGGCCAGCAGATAGCGCGCGACGCTCTGCTTGAGATCGCTCCACTGCTCGGGATCGTACTGCGCCGCCGGGCTGCTCGGCGCTGCGACGAGCACCTCGCGTGCCGCCAGGTAGTTCTTCCTGGCGAGGTGGTACCAGCGCGCCAGGACATAGCGCATCGCCGGCGCCTGCTGGATGCCTTGCGGCAATTGGCGATAGAGCTTCTCGCCGTTCGATTCGCGTGCGATCAGCGCCTTGGCGGCCAGCGCCGCCGAGCGATATTCGCGCGGCAGGTAGCTCGATGCCCGAAGGGCTTGCTCGGTCTGATGCGACACCACCATGGTCCACAGCCGCGCCAGATGGTCGTCGGTGTCGAGCAGCGCCGCAAATTCGCTGGCGATCCGCTTCTCGGTCTCCGGCCGCAGCGACCTGCTGGTCCAGGCGGCGCGGATGAGCTGCGCCGCGCCCTTCCGGTCGCCCTGCGCCAGCAGCAGCCGCGCATAGGCGGCGCGGCCTTCGGGCGACACCGGCTTGCGGTTGGCGAAATGCGACGCTACGGCCTCCGCCGAGCCGTTCTCATAAAGGATGATCTCGGCCCGCGCCATGAAGGCTTCCGCGCCGGGCCAGCCCGGATTCTCCGCCAGGAAATTCATGATGCGCTGGTAGCCGGCCTGGCGAAATTGGTCGCGGATGAAGAACCATTCGACGATCCGCTGCGCCGCCACGCTGCCCGATGCCGCCGCCGAACGCGCGGCCTCGTCATATTGTCCGGCCAGCACCGCCTTGACCGCATTCTCGCCCGATGCGGTGAAGATCAGGCCCGACGCCGATGACGGGACCTCGGAGCGGACCGTCTGAGCCTGCGCCTGATCGCCCGTGCCGCCGCCGGCCATGACGAACAGGATCAGGGCCGCCGCAGCCATGCGGCACCGGCCGCCAGCCACAGTTCTCGCCGCGTCGCCTTGTGGAAATCTCCCCGCCATGACCCCTCGCCACCAATCCCCGCCGCAAATTTGACTGGGAATATGGCCATGATGTGTTCGAATCGAATATCGCCCGCCCTCAGTGCTTGCCGAATTGGGAGCGGGGAGTCTATAGAATCCGGAAGATCAGCCGGGGATTGCGGGAGATTGAGGAGCGACGTGGTGGAATTGCGAGGCTCGATTACCGCGCTGATCACTCCCTTTCGCAATGGCGAGGTCGACGAGCAGGCCTTCCGCGAGCTGATCGAGTGGCAGATCGCCGAAGGCAGCGACGGCATCGTCCCGGTGGGCACCACCGGCGAATCGCCGACCCTCTCCGCCGAGGAGCACAAGCGCGTCATCGAGATCGCGGTGGAGACTGCCGGCGGCCGCGTCCCGGTGGTCGCCGGGACCGGCTCGAACAGCACCGCCGAGGCGGTCGAATTCACCCGCCACGCCGCCCATGCCGGCGCCGATGCCGCGCTCGTCGTCGTGCCCTACTACAACAAGCCCACCCAGGACGGGCTCTACAATCACTTCAAGACGGTCGCCGCCGCCGCCGACATTCCGATCATCGTCTACAACGTGCCGAGCCGGACCGTCGCCAGCATCTCGATCGAGACCGTCGACCGGCTTGCCCGCGACATCTCGAACATCGTCGGCACCAAGGACGCCACCGCCGATCTCGCCCGGGTGTCGCGCCAGCGCCTTGCCACCGGCGCCGATTTCATCCAGCTGTCCGGCGAGGACGCCACCGCGCTCGGCTTCAACGCCCATGGCGGCGTCGGTTGCATCTCGGTGACCGCCAATGTCGCGCCGCGCCTGTGTGCCGCCTTCCAGCGCGCCTGCCGCGACGGCGATTACACCACGGCGCTGACGCTCCAGGATCGGCTGATGCCGCTCCATCACGCCCTGTTCGTCGAGACCAGCCCCGCCCCGGTGAAATTTGCCGCGAGCGTGCTGGGCATGAGCAGCGACGAGGTGCGCCTGCCGCTCGTCCCGGCGAGCGAAGCCGCCCGCGCCACCGTCCGCCAGGCCATGGTGCACGCCGGCCTCGTCAACTGACCAGAAGCCTGTCATGGCGCAGAAGCGCGGCTCCGATGGGCGTGGTGGCGCCCGCAAAGTGGTCATCGAGAACAGGCGTGCCCGCTTCGACTACGAGATCCTCGAGACCTTCGAGGCCGGCATCGCGCTCGCTGGCCCGGAGGTGAAGAGCCTGCGTCAGGGCAGGGGAAACCTTCAGGACGCCTATGCCAGCGTCGACCATGGCGAGCTCTTTCTGGTCAACGCCTATATCCCGGAATATACCGAGGCCAATCGCTTCAACCACGAGACCCGCCGGCCGCGCAAGCTGCTGCTCCATCGCCGCGAGATCGATCGTCTTGCCGGCGGCGTGCTGCGCGACGGGCTCGCCATCGTGCCGCTCAGGCTGTTCTTCAATCCGCGCGGGCGTGCCAAGGCCGAGATCGCGCTGGCCCGTGGCAAGAAGCTGCACGACAAGCGCGAGACCGAGAAGCAGAGGAGCTGGGCCCGCGAGAAATCGCGGCTGCTGCGCGAGCGCGGCTGACGTCCTCTAGATTTCTGCGTAATCGTCGAAATCGTCGGGGTTGCGTTGCGCCGGCGCCCGTTCCTGCCGGCGCATCTCGCGCTCCGCCGGGTCGCGCCCGACCTCGGCCCGAAGCTCGCTCAGATCGATGAACTGGTCGGCCTGCCGGCGCAGCTCGTCCGCCACCATCGGCGGCCGCGTCACCAGCGTCGACACCACCGACACGCGCCGGCCCTTCTGCTGCAGGGCTTCCACCAGCGAGCGAAAGTCGCCGTCTCCCGAGAACAGCACGACATGGTCGAGATTGTCGGCAAGCCGCATGGCATCGACCGCAAGCTCGATATCCATGCTCCCCTTCACCTTGCGGCGGCCAAGCGAGTCGGTGAACTCCTTGGCCGGCTTGGTGCGCACCATATAGCCATTGTAGTCGAGCCAGTCGATCAGCGGCCGGATCGGCGAATATTCGGCATCGTCCATCAACGCCGTGTAGTAGATCGCCCGGACCAGCCGCGCCCGCTTCCGGAAATGGCCGAGCAGCCGCTTGTAGTCGATGTCGAAGCCGAGCGACTTGGCGGTGGCGTAGAGATTGGCGCCATCGATGAACAGCGCAATGCGCTCGTCGGGATAGAGGATCATCGGAATAATCTCCCACTGAAATAACGCAGACGTTGAATGGCGGCCCGAGCGCGCGATATTGATCCGGGCCACGGCACGGGGCAGGCGGCTGAATACACCGATCTGCCCGGACATTTCAATCGCATAGCAGGCAGATTGCACATGATCCTGATCGGCGTCGGCAGCAACATGCCCGGTCCCTGGGGAGCCCCCGAGGAGACGGTGATCCGGGTGCCGCTGGAGCTCGATCGCGGGCCGGTCCGGGTCGCCAGGGTCTCGAGCCCGCTCAGGACGACGCCCTTCGGCATGACCGACCAGCCGGCCTTCACCAATGCCGCCCTGGCGATCGAGACCGATCTCCCGCCCGCGGCACTCCTGTCTCACCTTCAGGCGCTCGAGCGCCGCGCCGGGCGCCACCGCGGGATTCGCTGGGGTCCGCGGACCCTCGATCTCGATCTTCTCGATTATCGCGGCCTTGTCCGTGAAGAGCCTTCGGGGCTGGTCTTGCCCCATCCCGGCATTGCCGAGCGGCCGTTCGTGCTCATCCCGCTCATCCAGATCGCCCCGGAATGGCGCCACCCGGTCACCGGTCTGACGGCGGCACAGATGCTCGCCAAGGTTGCTCCCTCGGCCGAGGGTGTGGTAATGTGAAAATGCATCGGCACCCGGAATCGACCAATGACCAGTCTGAAAAAGTCGCGCTCACAAAAGAAATCCGAAGGCTCTTTTCAATCCAACCAGGATCGGGAGGATACGGAGCGCGCGTTGAGGGCCAAGCCCGTCAAGGGTCCGGTCGACCACGAAAAGCTTCGCAAAAAGACAATGACCCGATTTGCGAAGACCATTGCCCGCCTCGCGAAATGAGCCCCGTTGGCTCCCCCTTGACGAAATCGTTGCTATAAACCGCGACGTTGTTGCAGTAACTAATGAGCCGCATTTGTTGGTCAGCCCGGAATTACTGGAGAGCGCAACAAATCGGCCAAAGAACCATTACGTGTATGACGGCGTGACTGACGTTCTAAGACTTGCTGTTATTCTCCTGTTCGCCATTTGTCGCAATCATCCTTTTCGGCAGGGGAATAAACGGACTGGGTTTGTTGCGGCTGTCAATTTTCTCCTGATTAACGGATATGAATTGACCATCTCGGACGATGACCGACTTGCGGACTGGATCGTCGATGTGGTTTGCGGTCGAATTGGCGAGGATGAATTTATCGGGATCTTGGCGCCCCATGTTGTTGAGAGTGAGTTGTGATGGGCGCAGAGAAAACCTCTTGGTTGCACCGCTTGCATAATCCGCGGAAATGCTATAGCAGGCGCCAGAATCCCTGAATTTCCAAAAGGAGACGAGCCGCATGGCGCGCGTCACCGTTGAAGATTGCGTAGACAAGGTCGAGAACCGCTTCGAGCTGGTGCTGCTCGCGTCGCACCGGGCGCGCGGGATCTCGAAAGGGGCCCCGCCGACCGTCGAGCGCGACAACGACAAGAATCCGGTCGTCGCCCTGCGCGAAATTGCCGATGAGACGATCGATCGCGACGATCTGCGCGAGGACTATATCCATTCGATGCAGAAGCATGTCGAGGTCGACGAGCCGGAAGCCAGCGAGGTGCCGACCATCTCGACCTCGGACGACCTGCCTCTGCTGGTCGAGGCGCCGAACGAGCCCGGCGACGAATATGGCCGGCAGAGCCAGGAGGAGCTGGTCCGTCGCCTCGACAACCTGCCTCCCGCGGAGAGCCCAGGCAGCCAGCGCTCCGGCTATTGAGGAGAGGCCTCGCGGCCAGCGTCGAAACAGCGCGTGCTGCTTTGTTTCGACCCGCGCAAGGATTAGATTCGTCTTGCGCGACGGGGAGAATCTCTCGTCGCCTGCCACGGCACGCGATCGATGATGCGTCAGTTCGAACTGGTCGAGCGGGTCACCAGCTATGACCCGGATGCGGATGAGAGCCTTCTCAACCGCGCCTATGTCTATGCGATGCGGGCGCATGGCCATCAGACCCGCGCCTCGGGCGATCTCTATTTCTCCCATCCCCTCGAGGTCGCCGCCATCCTCACCGACCTGAAGCTCGACGATGCCACCATCGTCGCCGCGCTCCTGCATGACGTGGTCGAGGACACCGATGCCACCCATCGCGAGATCGAGGATCTGTTCGGCTCCGAGATCAGCGCGCTCGTCGACGGGCTCACCAAGATCCGCCGCCTCGATCTGGTCTCCAAGGAAGCGGCCCAGGCGGAGAATCTCCGCAAGCTGCTGCTCGCCGTGTCGAAGGATGTCCGCGTGTTGCTCGTCAAGCTCGCCGACCGGCTTCACAACATGCGCACCCTCGAGCATGTGCCTGCCGACAAGCGCCAGCGCATCGCCCAGGAGACGGTCGACATCTATGCGCCGCTGGCCGGCCGCATGGGCATGCAGACCATTCGCGAGGAGCTCGAGGACCTGTCCTTCAAGGTGCTCAACCCCGAGGCCTATCGCACCATCGCCGACCGCCTCAAGCGGCTGCGCCGCGAGAGCGGCAACATGCTGCTCGAGATCGAGGACGCCCTGAAGAAGAAGCTCGAGGAGAGCCACATCAAGGCCGACGTGTCGGGCCGCGAGAAGCGGCCCTATTCGATCTGGCGCAAGATGGACAGGAAACAGCTGTCGCTCGGCCAGCTCTCCGACATTTTCGGCTTTCGCGTCCTCGTCAACACGGTCGATGAATGCTACCGCGCACTCGGCATCGCGCATCGCACCTGGCGCGTCGTTCCCGGCCGGTTCAAGGACTACATCTCTAACCCCAAGCAGAACGACTACCGCTCGATCCACACCACGGTGATCGGGCCGCATCATATGCGCGTCGAGCTCCAGATCCGCACCTTCGCCATGCACGAGATCGCCGAGCGCGGCGTCGCGGCGCACGGTCTCTACAAGGACATCGGCAGCGCGCTCGAGGCCCGCAAGGGCGTCCGCCTGCCGGCCACCGAATCCAATGCCTATCGCTGGCTGAGGCGCCTCGTCGACATCCTCTCCGAGGGCGACAATCCCAAGGAGTTCCTCGAGCACACCAAGCTCGAGCTGTTCTCCGACCAGGTCTTCTGCTTCACCCCCAAGGGCGACCTCATCGCGCTTCCCAAGGGCGCCAACGCCATCGACTTCGCCTATGCCGTTCACACCGACATCGGCAACAGCTGCGTCGGCTGCCGCATCAATGGCCGCCACGCCCCGTTGATGACCGATCTGGAGAATGGCGACGAGGTCGAGATCATCCGCTCCAAGGCGCAGACCCCGCCGGCCGCCTGGGAAGGATTGGCGGTCACCGGCAAGGCGCGCGCCGCCATTCGCCGCGCCACCCGCATGGCGGTGCGCAACCAATATGCCGGGCTCGGACGCGAGATCATGCAGCGGGTGCTGGCCCGCCACGAGCGCGACTACTCGAACAAGGAGATGGCGCAGGCCTTCCCCAAGCTCGGCATCAGGAACGTCGAGGACGGCCTCGCCGCGGTCGGCCGCGGCGAGCTGTCGAGCGGCGAGGTGCTGCGCGCCCTCGGCGTCGAGCCCGATGCCGCCGCCAAGCGGCGCCCGGCCCGTCGTCTGCCCACCGACATCGGCACCAATGCCATCACCGTGCGCGGTCTCGACGGCATGCTGCCGATCCGGATCTCGCAGGTCACCGGCGCCGTGCCGGGCGAGCGCATCGTCGGCATCATGACCCCGGGGGAGGGGGTGACCGTCTACCCGATCTTCTCCAAGGCGCTGTCATCCTTCGAGGACGAGCCGGACCGGTGGATCGACCTCGCCTGGGATACCTCGGACGAGACCCGCCGCTATCCGGCCCGCATCAGGGCCGTCATCCACAATGAGGTCGGGGCGCTTGCCCAGCTCGCCCAGGCGATCGGCGAGAATGGCGGCAATATCGAGAATCTGCAGATGACCAACCGGGCGCAGGACTTCTTCGACATCGATCTAGTGATCGAGGTGCATGATCTCCGGCACCTGAACAGCATCCTGCAGACGCTGCGCGCGCGCCCGCTGATCAGCTCGGTTCATCGGGTGACGGGGTGAAGCGCAGGCAGTAGGGATTAGGCAGTAGGCAGATAGGTGAGTAGTGAGTAGCGAAAAGTGAGCAGTGAGTAGTGAGTAGTGAGTAGTGAGTAGTGAGTAGTGAGTAGTGAGTAGTGAGTAGTGAGTAGTGAGTAGCGAATGCCCCTCACCCGGCGCTTCGCGCCACCCTCTCCCCGCTGTCGCGGGGCGAGGGGAGTAAGCGAGGGCGCCCCCTTCTACTCCCTTCTCCCCGTCCAGGACGGGGAGAAGGTGCCCCGAAGGGGCGAATGAGGGGGGCTTTTTGGATGCCGAAGTCGCTACATGGTCGGTCGTGAACAGAGCATTTTACGATTGTTGCAAAGAGCCCCTCACCCGGCGCTTCGCGCCACCCTCTCCCACGCTGACGCGGGGAGAGGGGAGTAAAAGGGGCAGCGTCCCCCACCATTACTCCCTTCTCCCCCGCGAAGCGGTGGGAGAAGGTGCCCCGAAGGGGCGGATGAGGGGGGCCTTCGCCGGGGGATGTACAGTGGCCGATGATGAGACGCTGCGCCGTCGCAGCAAGCAACTACGCCGAGGCCAAACGAGCGCCGAGGCTCTCTTATGGAGCGTACTGCGCGACCGGCGACTCGAAGGCTTCAAGTTCCGCCGCCAAGTTGTCATAGCCAGCTACATCGTCGACTTTCTATGCAGCCGCGCCAAGCTCATCGTCGAGGTTGACGGGGCAACGCATTCAACTCCCGAGGAGCTGGCGTATGACAGTAAGCGTGAGCTCGTCTTGTCGAAACTCGGTTTCCGTATCCTGCGGGTGGGCAATCTCGACGTCTACCAGAACATGCCCGATGTCTTGTCGGCAGTGCTGGCGGCTTTGGAGCAACAGCTGAGGGCGGAAGACCCCTCATCCGCCCCTCCGGGGCACCTTCTCCCCGTAAGGACGGGGATAAGGGAGTAAGAGAGGTGCCGCTTTTATTACTCCCCTCTCCCCGCGCCCAGCGTGGGAGAGGGTGGTGCGAAGCACCGGGTGAGGGGTCTTCCCTACTGCCCACTGCCTGCCGACTGCTTACTGCCGACTACCGACTGCCTACTGCCTAATTCCTCCGAGGGTGCTAAGCAGGCGCAGGAATTGCCAACGGAGCAGCACCGTGATCCTCGGCATGGGCAGCGACATCGTCGACATCCGCCGCATCGAGCGGACGCTGGAGCGCTTCGGCGAGCGTTTCACGCAACGCATCTATACCGAGATCGAGCGGCGGAAATCCGACCGCCGCGCCGCCCGGGCGGCGTCCTACGCCAAGCGCTTCGCCGCCAAGGAGGCCTGCGCCAAGGCGCTCGGCACCGGATTCCGCAAGAACGTCTATTGGCGCGATCTCGGCGTGGTGAACGAGCCCTCCGGAAGACCCACCATGGTGCTTCAAGGTGCCGCGCGTGAGCACCTTCGCCGCATGGTTCCGGCCGGCCATGAGCCGATCATCCACTTGACCATCACCGACGAATACCCTTATGCACAGGCATTCGTCATCATTTCCGCGGTGCCTGAGCGGCCGTGATGGTCCTTGTTGCGTTTCTGCAACATATGCACCGACATCAAGCGAGGCGACTGGCTGAGCGTTGCCATCGTGTGGCAAGCGCGGCTAAACGGGAATTGGTGTCCGGCCGGACCGGGCCGCAGATCATCCGGTGATCATCGACATGTCTGCCAAGATCGAGCCGACCAACAAGTCCGAAGAAAGCGTCTGGGATCTCGTCAAGGTCATCCTCCAGGCGCTTCTGATTGCCTTCGTCGTCCGGACCTTCTTCTTTCAGCCGTTCAATATTCCTTCAGGCTCGATGATCCCGACCCTGCTGATCGGCGACTATCTGTTCGTCAACAAGCTGAGCTATGGCTACAGCAGGTATTCGTTCAATTTTTCCATTGGTCTCGGTGGCCGCGACCTGTTCAAATTCGGGCCTGTTCCGCTCGAGGGCAGGATCTTCGCCAATGTGCCGGCACGCGGCGACATCTCCGTGTTCAAGCTGCCGGCCGACAATGAGACCGACTACATCAAGCGCGTGATCGGCCTGCCGGGCGACCGCATTCGGGTCACCGACGGCGTGCTCTACATCAACGATGTGGCGGTGAAGCGCGAGCGCCTGAGCGACCTCGACATGGATGCGAGCGCCGGCGTCCGCGGCCCGATCCGGCAATATCGCGAGACACTGCCCAATGGCGTGAGCTATGTCACCTACGACCTCTGGGACCAGGGCACCGCCGACAACACTCAGGAGTTCAAGGTGCCGCCGGCCCACTATTTCATGATGGGCGACAACCGCGACAATTCGACCGACAGCCGGTTCCCGCAGGTGGGCTACGTGCCTTACGAAAACCTGGTCGGCCGCGCCACTATCATCTTCTTCTCGCACGACCCGCGCTATGCCCTCTACGAATTCTGGGACTGGCCGTTCGCGATCCGCTGGGACCGCCTGTTCACCCTGGTTCATTGACTTGGGACGTGGCTTGAAATCCGACGCCGCGGCCATTGTTCAGGACAGGATCGGCTATCATTTCCGCGATGTGACCCTGCTTGCCATGGCGCTCACCCATGCGAGTGCCTCCCCCGCCAAGAACGCCAACAACGAGCGCCTGGAGTTTCTCGGCGACCGGGTGCTGGCGCTGGTCCTGGTCGAGGAGCTCTACCACCGTCATCCCGACGCCTCCGAGGGCGAGCTCGCTCGCCGGCTCAATGCCCTGGTTCGCGCCGAGATGTGCGCCCAGGTCTTCCGCACCCTCGATATCGTCGATGTGCTGACCTCGGCGCGGACCGCCTGGGCGAAGGCCCCGCCGACCAGCGTCAATGTGTTGGCCGACATGTGCGAGGCCCTGATCGGCGCCGTCTATCTCGATGGCGGCATCGAGGCGGCCCGGCAGTTCGTCCTCGCCGCCTGGGCGCCGCACATCGCGCTCCCCTCGGCAGCCGACAAGGACCCCAAGACGGCGCTGCAGGAATGGGCCATGGGCCACGCCCTGCCGGTGCCGGTCTATGTCGAGCAGGAGCGTACCGGCCCCGATCATGAGCCGTTCTTCTCGATCCTGGTCTATCTCAAGGGCTTCGAGCCTGCTGCCGGCGGCGGACCGTCCAAGCGCCGCGCCGAGCAGGAGGCGGCCGAGAGTTTTCTTCGACGGGAAATGATCTGGAAGTGATCGACGCGAGCGAGCCTGTCAGCCGCTGCGGCTTTGCCGCCATCATCGGGGCGCCCAATGCCGGCAAGTCGACCCTGGTCAACCGGCTGGTCGGCCAGAAGATCGCCATCGTCACCCACAAGGTCCAGACCACCAGGGCGCGGCTGCGCGGCATCGCCGTCGAAGGACGAAGCCAGATCGTCTTCGTCGACACGCCGGGGATCTTCGCGCCGCGGCGCGATCTCGACCGGGCCATGGTCGAGGCCGCCTGGAGCGGCGCCGGCGATGCCGATCTCGTCATCCTGCTGGTCGACAGCCGGGCCGGTCTCAATGCCGAGGTCGAGGCGATCATCGCAAGCCTCGGGACCGTCGGACGGCCGCCGGTGCTCGCTCTCAACAAGGTCGACGTGGTGCGCCCGGAGACGCTGCTCTCCCTGTCGCAGCGCCTCAATGAGCGCCTCCCTTTCGCCGCCACCTTCATGATCTCCGCCCTCTCCGGCTCGGGTGTCGAGGATCTGCGCCGCTATGCCGCCAATGCCATGCCCGAAGGGCCGTGGCTCTATCCGCAGGACCAGATCGCCGATCTGCCGCAGCGGCTGCTCGCCGCCGAGATCACCCGCGAGAAGCTGACATTGCGGCTGCACCAGGAGCTGCCCTATGCCCTGACCGTCGAGACCGAGGCCTGGGCCGAGCGGCCGGACGGCTCGGTCCGGATCGACCAGGTGATCTATGTCGAGCGCGAGGGACAGCGCAAGATCATGCTCGGCAAGGACGGCCAGACCATCAAGGCGATCGGCCAGGCCGCCCGCCAGGAGATCGCCGAGGCGATCGGCCAGCCGGTGCACCTGTTCCTGTTCGTCAAGGTGCGGGAAAACTGGGCAAGCGACCCCGAGCGGCTCAAGATGATGGGGCTGGAGTAAGCCCGATGGAATGGACCGAGCAGGGCATCGTTCTCAATGTCAGGACCCATGGCGAGGCCTCGGCCATCGCCGAGGTGCTGTCGGAGCGCCGCGGCCGCTGGTCGGGGCTGGTGCGCGGCGGCCGCTCGCGCGCCATGCGACCGGTGCTCCAGCCGGGCAATGTCGTGGTGGCGCACTGGCGGGCCCGCATCGAGGATCATCTCGGCAGCTTCACGCTGGAGCCCGTCTCGCTCAGGGCCGGCGCGCTGATCGACGATCCGTTGCGCCTCGCCGGCCTCACCTCGCTGATGGCGCTGCTCAAGCTCCTGCCCGAGCGCGAGCCGCATCCGCGCATCCACGATGCGCTCCTCGTCACCCTCGATGCGCTTGGCGATGACGGCATCTGGCCGGCCGTCCTCATCCGCTTCGAGCTCGGCCTGCTCGACGAGCTGGGCTACGGCCTCGACCTTTCGCGCTGCGCCCTGACCGGGACCACCGACGAGCTGATCTATGTCTCGCCCAAGACCGGTCGCGCCGTCAGCCGCACCGCCGGCGAGCCCTGGAAGGACCGGCTGCTGCCGCTGCCGGGCTTCCTCCGCGGCGACCGCGACGCTCCCCCGACGCCTGCCGACATCCGCGACGGAATGCGGCTCAGCGGCTTCTTCCTCGACCGCTTCCTGCTGCAGCCGCGCGGCCTCGCGCTGCCGGACAGTCGCAGCCGCATCCTTGCCCATCTCGAAGCGGCAGCCCTAGGATGATCCGATCATGCTCGGCCGCTTGAACCATGTCGCGATCGTCGTCCCCGACCTCCGGGCCGGGATCGCCATCTATCGCGACCTGCTCGGCGCCAAGGTGTCGGAGCCGCGAGCCCAGCCGGACCACGGCGTGACGGTGGTGTTCGTCGAGCTGCCCAACACCAAGGTCGAGCTGCTCGAGCCGCTCGGCGACGATTCGCCGGTCAAGGGCTTCCTCGAGCGCAACCCCTCGGGCGGCATCCACCATCTCTGCTACGAGGTCGCCGACATCATCGCCGCCCGCGACCGCCTGACCGCCGCCGGCGCCCGCGTGCTCGGCAGCGGCGAGCCCAGGATCGGCGCCCATGGCAAGCCGGTGCTCTTCCTTCACCCGAAGGACTTCGCCGGCACGTTGGTCGAGCTCGAGGAGGTGTGAGCCGCCATGAGCCTCCTCACCGCGCTCGCGATCTATTTCATCATCTGGTGGGTCACGCTGTTCGCCGTGCTGCCCTGGGGGGTCAGGAGCGCCCATGAAAGCGGCGTCACGGTCGAGCCCGGCCATGCCGATGCCGCCCCGGTCAATCCCAGCCTCGGCGTGAAATTCGCCGTCACCAGCATCATTGCCGGCCTCGTCTTCCTCATCGTCTGGTGGCTGATCACCCGCTCGGGGCTGACCCTCGAGGATGTGCCGTTCATGCCCCAATTGCGGCCATCCTGAGCAATGTTCGGCAAGATCCTGATTGCCAACCGTGGCGAGATCGCCTGTCGGATCATCAAGACCGCGCGGCGCATGGGCCTGCGCACCGTCGCCGTCCATTCCGATGCCGATGCCCGCGCCCTCCATGTCGACATGGCGGACGAGGCGGTCGCGATCGGCCCCGCGCCCTCCGCCCAGTCCTATCTGGTGATCGACAAGATCATCGAGGCCTGCCGCACGACCGGCGCTCAGGCCGTCCATCCGGGCTATGGCTTCCTCGCCGAGCGCGCCGCCTTCCCCGAGGCGCTTGCCGCATCGGGCATCGTGTTCATCGGGCCCAATCCGGCGGCGATCGAGGCGATGGGCGACAAGATCGAATCGAAGCGTGCCGCGGCGCGCGCCGGCGTGTCGACCGTCCCCGGTCATCTCGGCGTCATCACCGACGAGGACGAGGCGGTGCGGATCGCCGACGACATCGGCTATCCGGTGATGATCAAGGCCTCGGCCGGCGGCGGCGGCAAGGGCATGCGGATCGCCCATTCCGCGGCCGAGGTCCGCGACGGCTTTGCCCGCGCCCGCTCCGAGGCGCTGTCGTCCTTCGGCGACGACCGGGTGTTCATCGAGAAGTTCATCGTCGATCCGCGCCACATCGAGATCCAGGTGCTCGGCGACAAGCACGGCAACGTCATCCATCTCGGCGAGCGCGAATGCTCGATCCAGCGGCGGAACCAGAAGGTCATCGAGGAGGCGCCCTCGCCGCTGCTCGACGCGGCGACGCGCGCCAGGATGGGCGCCGAGGCGGTGGCGCTGGCCAAGGCGGTCAACTACGATTCCGCCGGCACCGTCGAGTTCGTCGCCGGCCAGGACCGCTCCTTCTTCTTTCTCGAGATGAACACCCGCCTCCAGGTCGAGCACCCGGTGACCGAGCTCGTCACCGGCATCGATCTGGTGGAGCAGATGATCAGGGTGGCGGCAGGCGAGCGCCTGAGCCTCATCCAGGACGATGTGCGGCTGAACGGCTGGGCGCTCGAGAGCCGAATCTATGCCGAGGATCCCTATCGCAACTTCCTGCCCTCGACCGGCCGGCTGACCCGCTACCGGCCGCCGCCAGAGCAGATGCAGAACGGCATAACTGTTCGTAATGATACAGGGGTGTACGAAGGCGGAGAAATTTCGATCTATTATGATCCGATGATCGCCAAATTGTGCACCCTTGCCCCCGACCGCGCGGCTGCGATTCGCGCCATGGGCGATGCGCTGGACGGGTTCTTCATCGAGGGCATCCGCCACAATGTGCCGTTCCTCGCCAGCATCATGGACAATGCGCGCTGGCGTTCCGGCGTGCTGTCGACCGGCTTCATCCGCGAGGAATATCCCGAAGGGTTCGAGGCCGTCGTCCCGGACCGCGGCTTGCGCGACACCCTGGCCTCGGTGGCGGTGGTGCTCGATCACATCGAGAATCAGCGCAAGCGCCGGATCACCGGGCAGCTCGGCGGCCGCTCGGTGCGCTTCACGACCTGCCGCGTCGTCGAGCTCGGCGAGGAATGGCTCCCGGTCGACATCGTCAGCGAGAGCGACAAGCTCATCCGCATCGTCCACCATGGCAAGGGCGGCGGCGAGCGCGCCGTCGAGACCGGCTGGTCGCCCGCCGATCCGATCTTTGCAGGGCGGATCGACGGCCAGCCGGTGCGGGTGCAGGTGCGCCGCGTGCTCAATGGCTACCGGCTCGGCCATCGCGGCGCCGAGATGGTTGCCAGGGTCTATACCGGCCGCGAGGCCGAGCTCGTGCGGTTGATGCCCGAGCGGGTCCTGTCGGACGCCTCGCGCCAGCTGCTTTGTCCAATGCCGGGGCTGATCGTGTCGATCGCCGTCGAGGTCGGCCAGGAGGTCAAGGCCGGCGAGCCGCTGGCCATCGTCGAGGCGATGAAGATGGAGAACCTCCTGCGGGCCGAGCGCGACGGCAAGGTCAAGTCGATCCATGCAAGCAAGGGCGACAGCCTGGCCGTCGATGCGGTCATCATGGAGTTCGAATGACCGGGCGGGACCAGGAACGAAGCATGCTCCGCATGCCGTGCCGCCGGGCGGTGCTGGTGCTCTCGCTGCTGCTTGCCGCCTGCCAGACCTCGACCGGTGTCGATCTGCTGAGCCGCCCGAGCGCTCTCGACAACCCGCCCAAGGCTCAGGCCAGCGCCGAGCCCACCGTCACCGAGGAGCTCTTCCAGCCGACGGTCCACGCCATCCTGGCGATGAGCGGCGGCTTCGGCACCGCGAAATCCGCCGTGGTGGTCGAGACCGTCTGGCAAAGAAAAGGCAGCGAGGAGCGCTTCACCGCGGCGCTGATGCCCGACCGGGTGGAGGTCAAGACCCTGAAGCCCGGCCATTATGCCTTGGTGAAGGCGGTTGCCGGCGGCAATGATCTGCTCGCCGTCGAGGCCAAGGACGCCAGACCCCTCGCGGTCGAGCTGTCGCTCGATCCCGGCGACGTCGTCTATATCGGCAAGCTCCTGTTGCGCGAGGAGACCCGCAAGCGCAAGGTCAGGAAGAACGGCAAGACCTCGACCGAGGAGGTCAGGCGCGTCGTCCTGGACGTCAAGGACGACATGGCATCGGCCAAGGCGGCGGTGAGCGAATCGCATCCGCTGCAGGCGCCGGCGCTGAAGCGCCGCCTCGTCAAGCGCACGATCTGATCCCGATGACCGATCCGGCAATCCGCACCGTCCATCTGCGCATCGAGGGCCGCGTTCAGGGCGTCGGCTACCGCTATTGGGCGGCCGACCGGGCGCGCGAGCTCCATCTGGTCGGCTGGGTCCGCAACCGCCGCGACGGCGCGGTCGAGGGGATCTTTTCCGGCCCCTCCGCCGCGGTCGAGCGCATGATCGCGCTGTGCGCCGAGGGCCCGCCGGATGCCGCCGTCACCGCGGTCGAGACCGTCGGGGAGGGGACGGGGGTTTTCGATGCCTTCACCATCGAGCCGACGGTTTAGGCCCTCTCTCTGCCTTCCCCAATAAAACAGCCTCGCCGGGAGGGGTGTCCGGCGAGGCTGCAGAGCGAGGTCAGGACCGGGGCGGGGTCGGGGCAGGGGATGGTCCCGGTCGGCTGACCTGCGAAGGTCGAATAAGGCGGTGGCGAAGGCTCCCTTTCAATCCCTGCCACCTGAGTTGTCCCGACCCTATAGGCCGGCCGGTGAACCGGCTATGACCACGCCGTTCATCTGGCGTTCATCTTTGTGGCAGGGTAGGCGGTCGGGTGCGAAGCGCCGGATGACGGGCCCTTTTAGGCGTTAGGCAGATAGGCAATAGGCAGTAATCGGCGCACTTCCCAACTGCCTACTGCCTATTTGCCCACTGCCTATTTGCCCACTGCCTATTTGCCCAGCCCCTACTTGACCCCGCCCCCGGAAAGCCGGAAACAAGGCCATCCCGAGGCCGCCACGAAAGGGCCCGCGCCGCCATGGAAAAATTCACCGTCATGACCGGGGTCGCCGCATCCCTGCCGCTGGTCAATGTCGACACCGACATGATCATCCCCAAGCAGTTCCTGAAGACCATCAAGCGGACCGGTCTCGGCTCGGCGCTCTTTCACGAGATGCGCTACCGCCGCAATGGCGAGGAGATTCCCGAATTCGTCCTCAACCGCCCGGCCTGGCGCCAGGCGAAGATCCTGATTGCCGGCGACAATTTCGGCTGCGGCTCGTCGCGCGAGCATGCTCCCTGGGCGCTGCTCGACTTCGGCATCCGCTGCGTCGTTTCGACGTCCTTCGCCGATATTTTCTACAACAACTGCTTCAAGAACGGCATCCTGCCGATCACCGTCGGCGCCGCCGACCTGAAGAAGCTGCAGGACGATGCCGAGCGGGGCGCCAACGCCACCGTCACCATCGATCTGCCGAATCAGGAGATCAGGGGTCCGGATGGCGGCACGATCCGCTTCGACATCGATCCCTTCCGCAAGCACTGCCTGCTCAATGGGCTCGACGATATCGGGCTCACCCTCGAAAAGGCCGGCCACATCGACCGTTTCGAGTCGGAGAAGGCCGCCACCCGTCCCTGGCTCTGACGGATTGGCTCAGCCGATGTCCAAGCTTCGCTTCACCCGCGCCCTGGTCAAGATCTCGGGCGAAGTCCTGGTCGGATCGCAGGGCTTCGGCATCGATCTGAACATGGCCTCGCGAATCGCCGCCGAGGTCAAGGACGCAATCGATCTCGGCGCGGAGATCGCGCTGGTCATCGGTGGCGGCAACATCTTCCGCGGCGTGTCGGGGGCGGCAGCCGGCCTCGACCGGGCCCGCGCCGACTATATGGGCATGCTCGCCACCGTGATGAACGCCCTCGCCATGCAGGGGGCGCTCGACCGCCAGGGCCTCGACGCCCGGGTCATGTCGGCCATTCCCATGCCGACCGTCTGCGAGCCTTTCCAGCACGACGCCGCCCTCGACCATCTGCGCCACCAGCGGGTCGTGCTGTTCGCAGCCGGCACCGGCAACCCGTTCTTCACCACCGATACCGCCGCGGCGCTGCGCTCGGTCGAGATGAAGTGCGACGTCATGCTCAAGGGCACCAGCGTCGATGGAATCTACGCCTCCGACCCCAAGAGCACCCCGGATGCCGAGCGATTCGAGAACCTTACCTATCAGGAAGTGCTGTCGCGCAATCTCAAGGTGATGGATACCGCGGCGATCGCCCTTGCGCGCGACAATCGTATTCCGGTAATCGTGTTTTCCATCCGCACGGAAGGCGCTTTGCCGGAAGTCCTCAAGGGCCAAGGGCGCTTCACGATCGTCAAGGATTGATGCTGCGCCGCGGTCCTGGCGACGGGCGGCTCAGGGAGTTCACGTCATGGCACAACCCACCTCCATCGACCTCAAGGAGCTGAAGCGCCGCATGCATGGCGCTGTCGATGTCCTCAAGCATGAATTTGCCGGCCTGCGCACCGGCCGGGCCTCGGTCAGCCTGCTCGAGCCGGTCACCATCGAAGCCTACGGCTCGACCATGCCGCTGAACCAGGTCGGCACCATTTCGGCGCCCGAGCCGCGGATGCTTCTGGTCCAGGTCTGGGACCGCGCCCTCGCCCCCCAGGTCGACAAGGCAATCCGCAATTCCGGCCTCGGCCTCAACCCGATCACCGAGGGCCAGTCGATCCGGGTGCCGATCCCCGAGCTCTCGACGGAGCGCCGCCGCGAGCTGACCAAGGTCGCCCATCAATATGCCGAGAAGGCGCGGGTGGCGGTGCGCAATGTGCGCCGCGACGGCATGGACCTGCTGAAGCGTCTCGAGCGCGATGGCCATATCAGCGAGGACGAGCATCATCAGAAGAATGATGAGGTCCAGAAGATGACCGACGCCATCATCAAGGAGATCGACGAGGCGTTGCATCACAAGGATGGCGAGATCATGCAGGTGTGATCTCGGCACCGGCACATGCTCTAAGCGGGACGGGAGGGTATGAAAATCGATCCGATGCCAGGGGATGGCCCGCGCCATGTGGCGATCATCATGGACGGCAATGGTCGTTGGGCGCATCAGCGGTCGCTGCCGCGCTCCGCCGGCCATCGCCAGGGCGTCGAGGCGGTGCGCCGCGCCGTTCGCGCCGCCATCGAGCTCGAGATCGCCTATCTGACGCTTTACAGCTTCAGCGCCGAGAACTGGTCGCGGCCGGCCGAGGAGGTGAGCTACCTGCTGACCCTGCTGCGCCGCTTCATCCGCCAGGACGTGGCCGAGCTTCATGCCGCCAATGTGCGCATTCTGGTGATCGGCGAGCGCGACGGCCTGGCAGCCGACATCGTGCAGATGATCGAGGAATGCGAGCGGCTGACCGCCGCCAACACCGGCCTCTCCCTCATCGTCGCCTTCAACTCTGGCGGCCGCCAGGAGATCGTGCGTGCCGCGCGCACGATCGCCGCCGCGGTTGCCGCCGGGAAGCTCGCGCCCGAGGCGATCACCGCCCGGCACCTGTCGGAAGCCCTCTACCTCCCCGGCATTCCCGATCCCGATCTCCTGATCCGCACCAGCGGCGAGCAGCGCCTCTCCAACTTCCTGCTGTGGCAGCTCGCCTACGCCGAGTTCGTCTTCGTCGAGGAGCACTGGCCCGATTTCAACCGCGAGATCTTTGCCCGCGCCATCGGCGCCTTCCAGCGGCGCGAGCGGCGCTTTGGCGGGATCACCGCCAAGGCGCTGTAGCCGTCCGGTGGCCGCGCCATTGACAGGCGACGATGTCATCCCCCGCTGGCGCGATCTTCGATTGCGCAGCTTGGCCGCCGCCGTGCTGGCGCCGGCCATCCTGCTGGTCGCGTGGCTCGGCGGCCTCTGGTTCGAGCTGGCTGCCATGATGCTTGGCCTCGTCACCGCGCTCGAATGGTGCCGCATGGTGTTCCGCGACGATCGCGGCCAGATCGTGATCCATGTCGCGAGCGCCGTGCTGTCGGCGCCCGTCTCGCTGCGGCTCGGCCCTGACTGGGCGCTGGCGCTCGTCTGCCTGTTCTGGGCGGTGAGCCTCGGACGGGTCTGGACCTCGGGCGATCAGCTGAGCGCCTGGCGGATCCTCGGCGTTCCCTATGTGTCGCTGCCGCCGCTCGCCTTCGTCACCCTGCGCGGCGACCCCGCCTTCGGGCTGACCGCGATTCTCCTGGTCTTCGCCGTGGTCTGGGCTGCCGACACCTGCGCCTATTTCGCTGGCCGGGCGATCGGCGGGCCGCGCCTGGCTCCCGCCGTGTCGCCGAACAAGACCTGGGCGGGTCTTGCCGGTGCGGTCGTCGCCGGCACCCTGGCCGGCCTTGTCGTCGCCGCGCTGGCGGGGCTGCCGCGGCTCGCCGCCATCGGGCTTCTGAGCGGCGCGCTGGCGGTGATCGAGCAGGGCGGCGACCTCTTCGAATCGGCCGCCAAGCGGGCCTGCGACACCAAGGACGCCGGCAGCCTCATTCCCGGGCATGGCGGGATCCTCGACCGGGCCGACGGGCTGATTGCGGCGGCCTGCGCGGCGGCGCTGCTTGGCACTTGGCGCGGCGGCTTCGACCAGGCAGCGGCGGGGCTGCTGATATGGTAGGCCAGGCCATGAGCTCCCCCTCGTCACCCCGCCGCCTCACCCTTCTCGGCGCCACCGGCTCGATCGGCACCTCGACGCTCGAGGTGCTGGCGCACCATCCCGGCGCCTTCGAGGTCGAGGCGCTGGTCGCCAACCGCAATCTCGATGCCCTTGCCCGGGCCGCCGAACGCTGCCGCGCCCGTCTCGCGGTCACCGCCGATCCGGCGCTCTATGGCGAGCTCAAGAACAGGCTCGCCGGCACCGCGACCGAATGCGCCGCCGGTCCCGCCGCGGTGATCGAGGCGGCCGAGCGGCCGGCCGACATGGTCATGGCGGCGATTGTCGGCGCCGACGGCCTCGCGCCGACCCTGGCTGCCGCCCGTCGCGGTGCCACCATCGCCTTGGCCAACAAGGAATGCCTGGTCTCCGGCGGCGAGGTCTTCACCCGGGCCGCCAAGGCGGCGGGTGCCGCCATACTGCCGGTCGACAGCGAGCACAGCGCCGTCTTCCAGTGCCTCGAGCCGGAAAATCTCGACCGTCTCGAGCGCATCACGCTGACCGCCTCGGGCGGGCCGTTCCGCACCCGCTCGCGCGCCGAGCTGGCCGGCGTCACCCCGGCCGAGGCGCTCAAGCATCCCAACTGGTCCATGGGCCGCAAGGTGACCATCGATTCGGCGACCCTGATGAACAAGGGGCTCGAGCTGATCGAGGCTTTCCACCTCTTTCCGGTCTCCCTCGACCAGCTGGCGGTGCTGATCCATCCGCAATCCATCGTCCACAGCTTCGTGTCCTATCGCGACGGCTCGGTCATCGCCCAGCTCGGGGTGCCCGACATGCGCACCCCGATCGCCTACGCGCTGGCCTGGCCGCGCCGCATCGCCGCCCCGGTCGAGGCGCTCGACCTGGCCCGCATCGGCACATTGACCTTCGAGACCGTCGATGCCGAGCGCTTCCCTTCGGTCAATCTCGCCCGGCATGCACTTCGCAGTGGCGGAAGCGCTTCAACCATCCTAAATGCTGCAAACGAGGTGGCGGTGGCGGCTTTCCTGGCCGGAGAGCTCGCCTTTCTCGCCATCACCGAGCTCGTCGGGCGCACTCTGGCGCGCGCCGAGCGCGACGGGATGGTGGCGCCGCTGTCGACGCTGGACGATGTTTGGGCGGCCGACCGCTATGGCCGCCTGTGCGCCAGGGAGCTGGCGCGGCAATTGCTTGCGCAATGACTGCGTCGACAAGACGGGACGATGAAGTGAAGCCGGAGGTCAGATGAACGTCGCGAGTATCCTTGCCGCACCTTTCGACATGCTCGGCGGCTATGTCCTGCCGTTCCTGCTGGTCCTCACCCTCATCGTCTTCGTCCATGAATTCGGCCATTTCATCGTCGCCCGCTGGTGCAAGGTCGATGTCGAGGTGTTCTCCATCGGCTTCGGCCGCGAGATCTTTGGCTGGCAGGACCGTCATGGCACCCGCTGGAAGGTCTGCTGGCTGCCGCTGGGCGGCTATGTGAAATTTGCAGGGGATGCCAATGCCGCGAGCCTGCCGTCGCGCGAGCGGGAGAATCACGGCGTCGCCGCACCGGGGGACTTCCACGGCAAGCCGGTATGGCAGCGGGCCGCGGTGGTGGTCGCAGGCCCGGTCGCCAATTACTTGCTGGCCATCGCGATTTTCTTCCTGACCCTGACCATGATCGGGGTTCCCGTCAACGAGCCCAAGGTCAATGCGGTGCGGCCCGGCGGTGCGGCGGCGCAGGCCGGCATTCTCCCCGGCGACATCATCCGCAAGGTGAACGGCGAGCCCACCGCGAGCTTCGAGGACGTCCAGCGCATCGTCGCGCCGCGCGCCGGCCAGCCCCTGACGATCGAGGTCGAGCGCGCCGGCCGGCCCGTCGAAACGACGGTGACGCCGGTCGAGACCGAGATCAAGGCGGGCAATGCCACGGTCAAGATCGGCCTGATCGGCATCGAGCGCTCCGCCGCCGGTCCCCGCAACTATCTGCGCCAGAAGCCCGGCGAGGCTTTCGAGAGCGCCCTCGAGCGGACCTGGTTCATCACCTCCCAATCCATCCTCTATGTCGGGCGCATGCTGTCGGGCAGCGAGGGCACCGGCCAGCTCGCCGGGCCTCTCGGCATTGCCGAGATGACCGGCCGCGCCGCCTCGCTCGGCATGTTCGAGCTCCTGCAGATTGCCGCGGTGTTGTCGGTAAGCATCGGCCTGATCAATCTTTTTCCGATTCCGATGCTCGATGGCGGCCATCTGCTTTACTATGGCATCGAGGCGGCCAGGGGCCGGCCGCTGGGTCAGGAGGCCCAGGAATTCGGGTTCAAACTCGGTTTTGCGCTGGTCCTGACGCTGATGGTTTTCGCCACCTGGAACGATATTGTCCGCTTTGTGTCCTCCTGGGTAAGTTCATAACAACCTGAAATGCGGCAGGAATTGAAGGTTTGCATGTGGCCGAAAACAGCGTAAAAGATTAGCGGGGATTCGTGCCTGGGGCGGCACGGCAAGAAGGGTGAGATCGCTACATGCTGAATCGGTTGCTGACCGTGGGCTTTGTTGCGCTTGCCGTCATGGTGGCAGGACCGGTTGCGGGGGGGTTTTCGGCGAAGGCGCTGGCTCAGTCGGTCGGGCAGATCTTCGTCGAGGGCAATCAGCGCGTCGAGCCTGAGACCGTCCGCTCCTACATGCAGATCCAGCCGGGAGAGGTGGCGACCGAGGACAAGGTCGACGAATCGATCAAGTCGCTGTTCCAGACCGGCCTGTTCTCCGATGTGCAGATTCTGCGCCGCGGCAACGACCTCGTCGTCAAGGTCGAGGAGAATCCGCTCATCAACCGCGTCAACTTCGAGGGCAATTCCGAGCTCGACGATGCCGCGCTCGCCAAGGAGGTGGAGCTCAAGGAGCGCACCATCTTCACCCGCTCGCGGGTCCAGGCCGACGTCCAGCGCGTCGTCGCGCTGTATCGCCGGTCGGGCTACTTCGCCGCCCGTGTCGAGCCCAAGATCATCCGCCTGCCGCAGAATCGCGTGAACCTGGTCTTCGAGATCCAGGAAGGCGTCTCGACCAAGATCGCCAGCATCAACTTCATCGGCAACGAGGCTTTCAGCGACTATTCGCTGCGCTCCGTCATCACCACCGGAGAGTCGGCCTGGTGGAAGTTCTTCTCCACCTCCGACAACTATGATCCCGACCGGTTGAACTACGACAAGGAGCTGCTGCGTCGCTATTATCTCAAGAACGGTTTTGCCGATTTCCGGGTGATCTCGGCCACCGCCGAGCTCGCGCCCGATGGCGAGAGCTTCTACATCACCTTCAACGTCGAGGAAGGGCCGCTCTACACGGTCGGCGGGGTCGCGGTGAATGCCGGCGCCACCCAGCTCGACCCCAACGTCATGGGCTCGGCCGTGACCTTCGGCAAGGGCATGACCTATGATGCGAGCAAGGTCGACAAGTCGGTCGAGGCGCTCACCATCGAGGCCGGCAAGGCGGGCTATGCCTTCGCCAAGATCTCGCCCGACATCAAGCGCGACGAGGTCAACCGTCGGCTCGACATCGTGTTCAACGTGCAGGAAGGCCCGCGCGTCTATATCGAGCGGATCGACATCGTCGGCAATGTCCGCACCTTGGACGAGGTCATTCGCCGCGAGCTGCAGCTTTACGAGGGCGATGCCTACAACCGCATCCTGGTCGATCGCGCCCGCCGGCGCCTCACCGCCCTCGATTTCTTCGAGAAGATCGACTTCAAGGAGCAGCCGGGCAGCGCCCCCGACAAGGTCGTTCTGGTGATCGCGGTCGTCGAGAAGTCGACCGGCACGGTGAACTTCTCGGCCGGCTACTCGACCCAGGAAGGCGTCATCGGCTCGGTCAGCGTGTCGGAGCGCAACTTCCTCGGCCGCGGCCAGTACGTCAATCTGGCGACCGCCCTGAGCTTCGAGCGCCAGAGCGTCAATTTCAGCTTCACCGAGCCCTACTTCCTCGGTCGCAACGTCGCTGCCGGCGTCGACGCCTTTGCCACCCGCACCGATCAGGAGCAGGAATCCTCCTTCACCATGCAGCAGGTGGGCGGCGCGCTGCGCTCCGGCTTCCGGATCTCGGAGCTTGCCCGCCTCACCACCAAATATCAGTTCACCCACCGCGTCGTCGACGTGTCCGACCCGGACCAGGTGTCGCTCGCCATTCGCGATGCCGAGGGCACCGACAACATCTCGCTGGTCGGCTCGACGGTCACGCTCGATGATCTCGACAATCCGCTGAAGCCGACCTCCGGCTATCGCATCCAGACCACCGGCGAGGTTGCCGGTCTCGGCGGCGATGTCCATTACGGCTCGGTTGACGCTGCCGCCTATTACTTCATGCCGCTGCTGTTCGACGGCGTGGTGCTGAAGCTCAAGGCCACCGGCGGCCAGATCATGGGCTGGAATGGCGAGGAGGTGCCGATCCTCGACCGCTTCTTCAAGGGCGGCGATTCGCTGCGCGGCTTCATGCGCGCCGGCATCGGCCCGCGGATGGAGCGCCCCAACACCGATGGTGCGACCGACTCGATCGGCGGCGAGACCTATGGCATCGGCACGGTCGAAACCACCTTCCCGCTCGGTCTGCCTGAGGAGTTCGGTCTCGAGGGCGCCGTCTTCACCGATGTCGGCACCCTGTTCAATGCACCGGAGAAGAATGTCCTTGACGACGAGTGCACCGACGGCGTCTGCAACGTCTTCGGCAAGAAGCCGGCGCTCCGGGCGTCGGTCGGTGCCGGCCTGATCTGGGATTCGCCATTCGGACCGCTGCGCCTCGATGTCGCCTGGCCGGTGGCCAAGCAGTCCTATGACAAGACCGAGCTGGTGCGGTTCAGCGTGGGAACCCGCTTCTGACGCTGGAGCATGATGTCTGAGGCGGAGGGACGATCGGTTCTCGGCACGGCGGACATTGCCCGCATCATGGCGATGCTGCCGCATCGCTATCCGTTTCTTCTGATTGATCGCCTCATCGACATGGATCGCGACCTGTCGGGGACCGGCATCAAGAACGTCACCATCAACGAGCCGTTCTTTCAGGGACATTTCCCGCAAAGTCCGGTGATGCCCGGCGTGCTGATCATCGAGGCGATGGCGCAGACCGCCGGCGCGCTGGTGCTGGCCCATCTCGGTGCGGACAATTCCGGCAAGCTCGTCTACTTCATGGCGATCGACCACGCCCGCTTCCGCAAACCGGTCCTGCCCGGCGATGTGCTCCATCTGCCGGTCCGGCAGCTGCAGAAGCGCGGCAATGTCTGGCGCTTCGCCGCCGAGGCCCAGGTCGACCGGCGCAAGGTCGCGGAAGCCGAGATCAGCGCCATGCTGGTGGCAAGGCCCGGTGGCTAGGCAGTCGGGGACCCCTCACCCGGCGCTTCGCGCCACCCTCTCCCCGCTGTCGCGGGGCGAGGGGAAAAGAAAGGCGCTGCCATATTGAGTCCGGGCCCTAGGCAATAGGCAGTGAGTCGTGCTCTTCCCTACTACTGCCTACTGCCTACTGCCTATCTGCCTACTCTCTCTCGCTCGCCGGCACATAGTCCCGGCGCCTCGCGCCGGTATAGAGCTGGCGTGGCCGGCCGATCCGCTGTGTGGGATCCTCGATCATCTCCTTCCATTGCGCCAGCCACCCGACGGTGCGGGCGATGGCGAACAGAACGGTGAACATCGAGGTCGGGAAGCCGAGCGCCCTGAGCGTGATGCCGGAATAGAAATCGATATTGGGATAGAGCTTCTTCTCGATGAAATACTCATCCTTGAGCGCGATCTTCTCGAGCTCGACGGCAACATCGAGCAGCGGGTCGTCCTTGATCCCGAGATCGTTCAGCACTTCATGACAGGTTCGCTGCATGATCCGGGCCCGCGGGTCATAATTCTTGTAGACCCGATGACCGAAACCCATGAGGCGGAACGGATCATTGCGGTCCTTCGCCTTGGCGACGAATTTCGGGATGTTCTCCGGCACGCCGATCTCCGCCAGCATCTTGAGCGCGGCCTCGTTGGCCCCGCCATGGGCCGGACCCCACAGGCAGGCGATCCCGGCGGCGATGCAGGCAAAGGGATTGGCGCCTGACGAGCCGGCCAGCCGCACCGTCGAGGTCGATGCGTTCTGCTCATGATCGGCATGGAGAATGAAGATCTTGTCCATCGCCCGCGCCAGCACCGGATTGGGCTTGAACGGCTCGCAGGGCACGGCAAAGCACATCTGCAGGAAGTTGCCGGCATAGTTCAGGTCGTTGCGCGGATACATGAAGGGCTGGCCGATCGCATATTTATAGGCCATCGCCCCGATGGTCGGCAGCTTGGCGATCATCCGCCGGATGGCGATCTCGCGCTGCTTGGGATCATTGATGTCGGTCGAGTCGTGATAGAAGGCCGACATCGCCCCCACCACCCCGACCATCACCGCCATCGGGTGGGCGTCGCGGCGGAATCCCGAATAGAAGCGGATCATCTGCTCGTGCAGCATGGTGTGATGGGTGATCGCGCCCTCGAACTCCTTGCGCTGCGACGCATCCGGGAGCTCGCCATAAAGCAGGAGATAGGCGGTCTCGATGAAGTCGCCATGCTCCGCCAGCTGCTCGATCGGATAGCCGCGATAGAGCAGGATGCCCTCATCGCCATCGATATAGGTGATCTTGGAGTCGCAGCTCGCCGTCGAGGTGTAGCCCGGATCGTAGGTGAAGACGCCCGCATCCCGGTAGAGATGGCTGATGTCGATGACGTTGGGTCCGAGCGTCCCGTGAAGAACCGGAAGCTCCAGCTCCTCACGCTCATATCGCAGCTGCGCAACTTCCTCTGACGGAGCCATGGAGCGCACCTTTCTGAAAGGTTTAGGCTGATTTATCGCTAGCCCAACCCCCTTAATGCTGCAAGTGCTGCCATGGTTTCGCGCTTGCACAAAATACTGCTCAGGCGACCTGGTCCCGGATCCTGGAAAGCGATTCCTCCCGCCCCAGCGCGACCAGGACGTCGAAAATCCCGGGCGAGGTCGAGCTGCCGGTCAGCGCCGCCCGGAGCGGCTGGGCAAGCTTGCCCAGCTTGAGCCCCTGGGCCTCGGCAAAGGATTTGACAGCCGCCTCGAGGGCGGCTGCGCTCCACGCCGTCTGCTCGAGCACCGGCAGCAGCGCCGCCAAGGCCTGGCGGCCATCGCCATCGAGAAGGGCCTGCGCCTTCGCGTCGATTTTGAGCGGCCGCTCGGCCACCAGAAAGCCGGCCTGGTCCTTGAGCTCGACCAGCGTCTTGGCCCGCTCCTTCAGCCCCGGCAGAGCCATGCGCAGGCGTGCCCTGGCGTCGGCGTCGAGCCTGGCCAGCATCGCCCCGCCGCCCGGCGCATGGGCGAGAAACGCGAGGAAATCGGCAAGCAGCGCATCATCCGCCGTCGCGCGCATATAGTGGCCATTGAGATTCTCGAGCTTGGCGAAGTCGAAGCGGGCCGGCGACTTCCCGACATGCTCGAGATCGAACCACTCGACCAGCTGCCCGGTCGAGAAGATCTCGTCATCGCCATGGCTCCAGCCCAGCCGCGCCAGGTAATTGCGCATGGCGGCGGGGAGATAACCCATGTCGCGGTAGGCATCGACCCCGAGCGCCCCATGGCGCTTCGACAGCTTGGCGCCGTCCGGCCCATGGATCAGCGGCAGATGCGCCATCACCGGCACCGGCCAGTCGAGCGCTTCATAGATCTGGCTCTGCCGCGCCGCATTGGTCAGATGATCGACGCCGCGAATGATATGGGTCACCCCCATGTCATGGTCGTCGACCACCACCGCCAGATTGTAGGTCGGGGTGCCGTCCGAGCGCAGGATGATCAGGTCGTCGAGCTCGCGATTGTGGAACACCACGCGCCCCAGCACCTGGTCCTCGATGATGGTCTCCCCCTCGCTCGGCGCCTTGAAGCGGATCGCCGGTCTGACCCCCGGCGGCGCATCGCTCTCCGGCCGGTCGCGCCAGCGCCCGTCATAACGCTGCGGCAACCCCGCGGCCGCCGCCCGCTCCCGCATCTCCTCGAGCTCGGCCGGCGTGCAATAGCAGTGATAGGCCCGGCCGCGCCGCAGCAGCTCCTCGGCAATCTCCCGGTGGCGCGCCGCGCGGGCGAATTGCGACAGCGGCTCGTCATCCCAGTCGAGGCCGAGCCAGCGGAGGCCGTCGAGAATCGCCTTGATCGCCGGCTCGGTCGAGCGCTGGCGGTCGGTGTCCTCGATCCTGAGCAGCATGCGCCCGCCATGACGCCGCGCATAGGCCCAGTTGAACAGCGCCGTGCGGGCCCCGCCAATATGCAGGAAGCCGGTGGGGGAGGGGGCAAATCGGGTGACGACGGGCGATGACATTCGGCCCAGTCTCCGCAATGATCGAAGGTTGAAGACTTGAGCTGGGGGATAGCATGATGGTGTCGGGTCTCGTCAACCTGCGTTGCGCCGCGGCGTGTCGGATCGTGGGAGCGACTTTGCGAATGTGCTTCATTTCTCCCCTCCCCAAGGTGGGGAGGGGTCGGGGTTGGGGGGATCGCAGAGCTCCGAAGCCCCCACCCGGCCTCGCTTTCGCTCGGCCACCCTCCCCACCAGGGGGAGGGTAAT
>JBIOYR010000119.1:0-56757 GCA_044870245.1 Aestuariivirgaceae bacterium
CGACGTTACCTTGTCGACATTAGGCGGGACTGATAGCTGTCTGAAACGTTGCCGGCTTAGCTCAGCTGGTAGAGCACCTGATTTGTAATCAGGGGGTCGGGGGTTCGAGTCCCTCTGCCGGCACCACCTAAAAGCCCATTGCGTGAGGTTCAGCGCCACCAACAAATCCGGGCAGCGCCAAGCGCTGGTCATCGACTCGGCGCCGCCGGTTTGGTTCAACCCTGGCCGAATGCGAAGGCCTGACCGTAGCGAAAGGCAACCGATTACAGTGACATGATCGACCTCATCCGCGATGGCGAGCGCGGCCTTTCCGGGCGAAGGCGACAATCGGCAAGGGACTAGCCAGTTGCCTACGACCGGCTGCTCGCGCCGATTCCGAGATCGGGAAAGATCTTTGGCTGCGGCGTGAACTAGATATCGTCATTCCGCGAAACGATCGCGTGATCAGGCGACCGGATGGTTTCAATGTCGATGAGGTGGAGTTCGGCGTTGTCTTTTCGCGCACCGCGCGGAAGGTGCCACGCAGCGACGCGCTGGACCATGTCATCGGCTACACGCTCTTCAACGACGTCGGCGCGCCCGCCGACGGGCCGCGCCGCAATTCCTGCCGAAGTGGCGGCGTTGATGGCCTGGGTTGTCTCTGCGGAGGCCCGCTATGTCACGGGCTCTGTGCTCATCGTCGACAGCGGCATGACGGCGATCTAAGCGAAGCGATAAGATAAAGCCGACGCGACTGCTGGAACGGGCGCAAAGCTTTCAGGCTCTATTCGACCATTTTCGGCAGCAGCCAGGGTCTCGACCCTGGCAAATCAGCGCGTGACGGGAGAGGAAAATGAGCCAGCGCGACGATTGGCTTCCGATGATGGTTGAAACGGTGGACCAGCGGAACCGGCGGCAGGAATTGTTCCTGGTTTACGCCGGCCCGTTGGTCGCAGTGTTATGTCTCGGCATTGTCCTGAGCTATGCAATGAGAGCGATCTGATGAGGGTCAACACCCCATCCGACCAGCTGTGCGACGGCTGACTGGCATTCTCCGAACGACATGGACTAGAGTGCATTCTTGCACACGCCGGCTTCAGGAGTTGCCATGCCCAAGGGCTATTGGATCACGAGCTATCGGTCGATTTCCGATCCCGACAAGCTGGCGGCCTACGCCAAGCTCGCACCGCCAGCGCTTTCGGCCTTCGGCGGGCGCTTTCTGGTCCGCGGCACCCCCGCTGCGGCCTACGAGTCCGGCTTGAAGGAGCGGGTCGTCATCTCCGAATTCCCGAGCGTTGAGAAGGCCATCGCGGCGTATGACAGCGCCGCTTACCAGGATGCTCTGAAGGTGCTTGGCGATGGTGCTGTGCGCGACCTGCGCATTGTCGAAGGGCTGGAATAGTCTAAGCGCCGGGCGCGCAATTGCAGAAATTCGCGAGAGCGAGCTCGGGTCAGGAGGGCTTGCGGCAGATCACCTGGATGGGCTGGGTGCGACCTTCCTCGATATTCCGCGCGGCATTACGCGTCTTCTCGGGCGCGTTCTCGCCGAGGAGGATATGGAGCCCGAGTGGCGGGAGCGCTCCCTGCGAGGCAAGCTGCATGACGTGACTATAGTTGCTTAAATATTTCGATCCTGTGTCCTCGACGGCGATATTCTCGAACCCCGCAGCCTCGAGAAGCGCACGGGTCTCGGAGGGCGCAATCAGGTAGGAGCCACTTCCGTCCGAGGACCAGGGCACCGGGTAATGCGGGCTGCCCACCTCACCGAGGCCGTGCTCGGTGAGTGCAAAAAAGCCGCCGGGCCTCAGCACCCGATAGGTCTCGCCGAAAAATCTGCGGCGGTCGGCGACGTTCATTGTTACATGCTGCGTATAAGCTCCGTCGAATGTGCTGTCGGGGTACGGCAAGTGCTGGCCGTCGCCCTTCTCGATTGTTACCCGATCCTCCATGCCGACGAGCGCGGTAAGCCGGATGCCCGCTGTGACGAAGGCCGGCGTGATGTCGATGCCGGTCACCCGACAATCAAATCGCCGGGCGAAGTAGCGTGCCGGGCCACCGAGCCCGCAGCCAATATCGAGAAGGTGGTGGTGCGGCTCGACCGGCAGCTGGTCGGCAAGCTCGATGGTGGCGGGAAAACCGCGGGCATGGAAATGATCAACGGGCGCCAGATCCTCTACCGTCAGGCGGTCTGGAGGCTTGCCCGCCTTTTCCAGGGCCGAGAGGATCAGGGCGTAGACATCATCCTTGGCCCAATGTTCAGCTATCGGGTTTCTGTCGGCATGTTTGTTCTCGCTGATCATAGGAGGCATTATCACGCAGACGGGCGCCAGCCGGCAAGTGGCGCGCGCTCGGGGCCGTTTCAGATAGCCTTCACGGATAGTCGGGCAGCAGCCCGGCGAGCGCCTGTTTTTCGAGTTGCTCCGGGTCCGTCACACCTTGCTCGGCCAGGTCCATGATGCGCTTTGCGGCCAGCTTCAATCTGTCGGTCAGTTGCGATCCATCACCGCCGCCATACACGCCCTCGAGCTTGCGCCGGCAGCTGTCATACACGGCCTGCAGCAAAGCCAAAGACTCGGGATCGAGCTCTTTCCCAACAGTGGATTTCATTTCCAGCAACATGGCGCTGCCTCTCTTCAGCTTCCCGTCAACCTGATCTTACCATGCGAGAAGAGCGGGTGGGGTCCCGCCGCTGATATACTTATTCGTAAGCTCATCCCAAATGCCGCTGCCCCTCGACCGCCCAAGAGCTGCTTAAGGCGCCGATGGCGGATCGGCCAGCCAAGCTGGAGAAGCCTCGCCATATTCAATATCCTATTTAGAATTCGAGCGGTTCAATCGGCTGGGCAGCAGGAGAGTAAGCATGTTCGCCTTCTACTTTTCAATCATTCTGGTGATCTGCTCCGTAACGCTGTATCAAATTACCGCTAAGAGCACGCCTACTAATGTCAATTTTGCGGTTTCGCTACTGATCACATACGCCATCGCGTTCACTGCCACCTTGTTCACTTTTTATTTCTTCCCAATTCAGGACAGCTTTACGGCAGAGTTGAAAAAACTCAACTGGGCTAGCGTAATGCTTGGTATTGCGGCTCTTGGAATAGAACTCGGCTTCCTGCTCACCTATCGAGCAGGTTGGAATCTCGCAATCGCTGGCGTGCTGGTCAGTGTGGTCGCATCGCTGGTCCTAATCCCCGTGGCAATATTTGTATTCAGGGACAAGATTTCATCCGTGAATGTGTTGGGCATTTTTGTCTGTTTTACCGGTTTGGTGATGTTGAATTGGAAAGGATGAGGGCCGAGCCGCTTGGCGAGAGCTGCGCGCGGATCGCTCATGGCGAGCACTAACGCGGGAAGTCTTCGTCCTTCAGCGCGTTCAAAGCCGCCTGCCGGTCACCAGGCGCCAGTCTCAGAAAAAGCGCCCGTGCCTTTTTGATTTCCTGATCAGAACCGTTAACGGCTGCCGCCTTGAGAGCAAGAGTCGTCGGATGATCCGGGCCGCAAATGAAAGCCAATGCCTTCGCGAGACGACCCATTGCCGCACGGTCAATTTTTGGCTCGATCATTGGGACTTCCTCATCAGCAGGAACAAGTTCCGAAGGCTCGATGTCGTGCAGTCCTCCAACCCTATCATCCTTCTACGGAATAGGATCTCGCAAATTAAACTATGTGAATCATCACAAGGAAATCCTGCGTTAAGGATGCAGCAGTCGTCGTCTGGCGCAAAATAGGAGTTCGACAGTGAGTACGAAATTCGTTTGTGCGGCAGTTGCTGCGGCACTATTGGGACCAATGCCGGTATTGGCAGCCGACCTGGGACCCCCGGGCTACTATGGAGCCGGCCCCTACGACGACTATGCTCCGGTGGTTCCAGAAAGGCGGTTCCACAAGAAGGTCATCGTCGAAAGGCCACTCGTGGTCGAACGGCCACTGGTTGTTGAACGCCCGGTCGTCGTTGAGCGGCCTGTCGTCATAGAGAGGCGGGTCGTGGTCGAGCGGCCCGTGATCGTCGAAAAGCATGTCTTCGTCGAAAGGCCGGTCCGACACGGCTACAGGCACGCTTACGGCAAGTGGCACCGCAAGCACTTTGATGACGATTATGGCAAGGACTACGATAATCACTTCGACGACGGCGATGCTGGCTTCGACTATCAGGGAAAAGCCCCGTACTGAAGGACCCATGAGTCATCGAGCCGCGTTGCCGCTTCAGCGCGGCTCGATTGCCGTCCTATCGGGGCCGACCAGTAGCTCAGTTGAGCCTCCTGAAACGATCCGCAGGCACCTCGGCGATGCCGGCGATTTCAACCAATACCTCGGGACGATAGAGTGCTGAAACCTGCAGAGTGGTCGTTACCGGATAGGGCTTGCTGAAATAGGCTGCGCGAATGTCGCCCGCAGCGATGAAGCCTTTGATGTCGGTTGTGTACTGAACAAGCGAAATCACGTCGGCGAGCGCTCCGCCCACCTCGGCGAGCACAACGGTCAAATTATCAAGCACCTGACGCAACTGCTCGCGGATATCGCCTTCCCCGACAAGCCGACCATCTTGATCGAGTGGCACTTGCCCCTTGAGATGCACGATTCGCCCGGTTCCCTGAACGATCGCCATGGAGAATGGACCGAACGGTTTCCAGAGTTTCTGAGGATTGAATGAAACTGCCATTTCGAACCTCCTTGCCTGTAGGAACATCGATGTCTCTGACTCAACCCGCGATTCAGCCAGCTTACGAAGACGCGGCAAGGGTATCAGGCGCAGTTTTGATACGGCACCTTCAATCCTTCGCCGAGAGATCTTGATTCATGAATCATGATTCAGTATTTATCGGGGAGGTGCAGATGGACGGTAAGACGTGGCCTTCATTCAGGCGCCATCAGACTTTGCGCAAGCGGTAGACGAGGCGGACATCCGCGTCTTGCTCATGTGCCTCGTCCATTTGACTGGCGACATGGGCTGGCTTGCATCCCCTTTCTCACCGAAGCGGGACGTGCGGCTCGTTCCCGACCCCAAGGCTGGTCTGCCGGACGACGTCTGCGCCAGAGTGCGGGCAGCGGCACTCGACCTCCTTCAGCGCGGGTCGCTGGAGCCAGTGATCACCGATCCAGGTGACGCGCTGATCCATCGCATGATGAGCGTATGCCTAGGAGAGGTCGTGCCGCCGGAATATGCACCACTCACCCGGGAGGAGATGGGCATCATTCCGCGCGAGGCGAGATGGCCGGACGGTGCGCCGCCGCCGGAAGAGCGCAATCAAGCGCAGGTGCTTATCATCGGGGCGGGCGTGTGCGCCATTGCGCTTGGGGTGGCGCTGGGTCGGCTCGGCATTCCTTACCAGATCGTCGAGAAGAATCCCGAGCTCGGCGGCACCTGGTACGTCAATCGATACCCCGGCTGCGGGGTCGACACGCCTAACCATTCCTACTCCTTCTCCTTCGGACGGCGCTACCGCTGGAGCCGTTACTTCTCGCATCGCGAGGAGATCCTGGACTATATCAAGAGGACGGCGGCCGAGCTCGGAGTCCAGCCCAACATCCGTTTCCGGACCCGCCTGCTGGCGGCCCGCTGGGATGGAGCGCGCCGGCGCTGGGTCTCGACCGTCGAGGACGGCGATGGCAGGCACCAGATCGAGTCCGCCTTCCTCGTCAGCGCCATCGGGCAGCTCAATGACCCGGTGATGCCGGATATCGATGGCATTCAGTCATTCTGCGGTCCGTCGTTTCATTCGGCGCTTTGGCCCGATGGGCTGAGCGTCGAGTCCAAGAACGTGGCGATCATCGGCACCGGGGCGACGGCGATGCAGCTCGTGCCCACCATCGCCGACCGGGTGAGATCTGTCAGCATCTATCAGCGTAGTCCGCAATGGGCCCGGCCGATCGCCGGCTACTCGGACACGATCGGCGCCGGCACCCAGTGGTTGCTCGATAACGTGCCCTATTATGTCGAATGGTTCCGCTTCAACATGTTCTGGCGCTACGGCGACGGTCTTCTGCCGTTTCTCAAGAAGGATCCCGCCTGGCCGCATCCGGAGCGGGCCGTCAACAGGATCAACGACCGCCACCGCCAGGAGCTCACCGACTTCATTTTATCCGAACTCGGGGAGCGCACCGACCTGATCGAGCAGTGCGTGCCGACCTACCCGCCCTATGGCAAGCGGATCCTGCTCGACAATGGTTGGTATCGGACGCTTCGCAAGCCGAATGTCTCGCTCGTCACCACGCCGATCCGGCGCATCGCCCAGGATGCCGTCGTGACCAGCGACGGCGCCGTCCGCCCAGCCGACATCATCGTCTATTCGACCGGCTTCAAGGTCACGGAGATGGCTGCCCGGCTGAACGTCACCGGTCGACACGGCCTGTCGCTTGCGGATGTCTGGGCCAAGGACAATCCGACCGCCTATCTCGGGCTGACCGTGCCGGGGTTCCCCAACTTTTTTTGCATGCTCGGCCCCAATTCCGGACCAGGGCATGGCGGCAGCGTGATTTTCCAGGCCGAATGCCAGGCCCGCTACATCACCGCCTGCCTCGTCCAGATGATCAGCCGCAATATCGACGCCATCGATGTGCGCAGTGCGGTGACCGATTCCTATCTTCGCAAGGTCGATGCCGAGCATGAGACCCTGATCTGGACCCATCCCGGCATGTCGACCTATTACCGCAACAAGTACGGCCGCGTCTTCTCGGTCATGCCATGGCGCTTCGTCGATTACTGGCGCATGACCCACGATCCGGATCTCGCCGACTACGAGATCTTGCCGTGAGACATCACGGCGTCGCTATGCCCCGTGCGAAGAGCCGCATATAGCTATCGAGGGCCCATTCCGGCAGGTCGACCACGCGACCGTTCTTGCGGGCAAAGCGCATGCAGAGATAATGGCGTGCACCCATGAGGGTGTAGGCGAGAGCCTCGAGACCGTTTCTGTCCATCGCGACGATCCCGCCCTGCTCTGCATCTCTTTGGAGGGTGCGCACATAGGCGCTTGCGATCCGTTCCATATGGGCCGAGAAGGCCTTGGGCGCGAAGACCTCCGCCTCATAAAGGATGCGGTAGAATTCGGGGCTCTGCTTGAGAAACTCGAAGAATGCCTTGAAACTCCGTTTCTCGCGTTCAAGCGCGTTCGGCGCATCGGCTGCCCTCACCCGAATGAATTCGAGAAGCTCGGCGCCGAGGGTCGGCAGCAGCTGATCGAACAGGTCCTGACGCGACTCGAAATGATTGTAGAACGTCCCCTGGCCGACATTGGCGAGCGTGGTGATGCGTGACACCTGGGCATTGGAGTAGCCGACCTTGCCAATCACCTTGGCGGCGGCTGCAAGCAAGTCCCGCTTGATCTTTTGGCTCTTCTCGGCGCGGGTCAGCTTGCGTCCCACCTCGCCTGGCGCAGAACGACGCCTGGCCACCGATTCTCTCATGCTCATCCTTGTCCCTCTTCGGCAGTCGGCAAGATGCCGCGAAACACGGGCCGGCGCTTTTCCAGGAAGGCGGCTTTGCCCTCCTCCGGATGCCCGCTTCTTCGAACTTCGGCGACGATCTCGCGCTCTGCGCTCTCCTGCGCTTGATAGCGCGCAATAAATCCAAGTGCCACGGCGCGCTTGGTGGCTCGGGCTGCCACCCGGCTCGTCGCCGCGATGGCCTGCGCCCGGGCGAGAGCCGCATGCCATACCTCATCGCCGGACGTGCACTCGCTGACAAGTCCGATGCGCTCGGCCTCCCTGCCCGATATCAGCCGGCCAGTGAGCAGCAGGTCCATGGCCCTGGCATGGCCGATCTGGTCGGCAAGCTTCATCGTGCCGCCCCCTGACGGCACGATTCCCCGGCTCGTCTCCGGGAAACCGAGGCGGGCATCCTCGGCGGCGATGCGGATGTCGCAGGCGAGCACGAGCTCGAGCCCGCCGGCGATGCAGGCGCCGCGAATGGCGGCGACGAGCGGGACCGGGAAAAAACGCGTCTTGAGCAGCGCCCGGTCGATCAGCTCGTCGATGTCGCTCCGCCGATCGAGATGCGCGCTCAGATCGGCCCCGGCGCTGAAATTGTCCCCCTCGCCCCTGAGCAGCACCACATCGATCGACTCGTTGACCGCGAGCCGTGGCCAGAGTCTCGCCAGATCCTCGAATATTCGACCATCGAGCGCGTTGCGGCGGCTGGGATTGCTCAGCGTCAAGACGACGATGCCAGGTTCGATGAGTTGAGCGTAGACAGGCATCGTTGCACTTCTTCTCAGACGGCGATCTCCACCTCGGCCTCGATCTCGACCGGGATGTCGAGCGGCAGCACCGCCATGCCCACGGCGGATCGCGTATGCGCGCCGCGCTCGGGTCCATAGAGCTCGAGAATGAGCTCGCTGAAGCCGTTGACGACGAGCGTCGTCTTGTTGAATCCCGGCGCCACATTGACCATGCCGAGCACCCTGAGCCAGGCGGTGACCCGGTCGAGATCGCCGAGCGCCCGCTTCAGGCTGCCGAGAATGGAGAGACCGACCAGCTTGGCAGCGTGGTATCCCTGCTCCATGCTGAGGTCCTGCCCGACCTTGCCGAACGGGCCGCAGATCGCGCCTCCCGGCTCCTGGGGAGCGTGGCCGGAAACGTAGGCGCGGTTGCCGCGCACCACGACCGGCTTGAACGGCAGGGTGAGACCGGCCGGGGTGATCAGCTCCTTGGGCAGCACGAGACCCATCTTCTGAAGCTTCGCTTCGATTTCCGCCATCGGGTTTTCTCTCCTAATACAGTCCTTGATAAGCGCGCTGATAGGCACCGCTTTGGACATAGTCGATCATCGAGATGAAATCGAAGACCGGCAAACCGGTCGCCAGCTGGACGGCGCGGGAATAAGGCGGCAGCATCGAGCATTCGATCACGATGGCGGCGAGATCCGGATGGCTCTCCTGAAGCTCGCGGGCAGCCGCCACCGTCTCCTCCTCGATCAGATCGGAGTCGAGTTCGTCGGCGCCGCCGAGAATGGCACTCGCGAAATGCGATCGGTCCTCCATGCCGCTGACGACGATGTGCATCCCGTTGCGCACGCCGGCGAGCTCGAGGACGCGGTTGCCGAGGCTGCGGCGGGTCGCGGTGATGCAGCCGATGGGCCGTCCCTCCGCAAAGAGCTGGCTCAGGAACGGCAGCTGCATGAGGCTCGACAGGCAGACCGGCACCTTGACCGCACTGCTGACCGCCTTCTGATAGGCGATGAGGAAGCCGCAGTCGCTTGAAATGCCACGCACGCCGGCCGCCTCGAGCTCCTTGGCGGCCTCCACGATCAGCGGCTCGCAATCCGGATCGCTCGCCAGCACGCGATCGAAGGTCAAGCCTTTCACCGGTTTGTAGAGCACCGGGTAGCGGTAGGTCGAGGCGTTTCCGACATCTCCGGGAATGAATGGACCGCGAAAATCGAGCAGCAGAATGCCGATAGCATGCCCGTAGCTGTCGGCAGACCTGACCTTGTATTTCGGCATGTCTTCACCTTTTGCGCTGGTTGTTGCCTCTCAAGCATAGGCGCGGTCAATCCGGAACGGTGCCAGATCGATGCTGGTCGGCTGCTCGCTGACCTGCTCGGCGATGAGCTTTCCGGTGATCGCGCCGGTCGTCAATCCCATGTGGCTGTGGCCAAATGCGAAGAAGGCATTCGCGAAATGCGGTGACCGCCCGAGCACGGGGAGTGAATCAGGCGTGAGCGGTCGCTCGCCGAACCATTCGCTCATGCCCTCCTCATTCAGGCCCGGCAGCACCCGCTTGCCCCAGGTCAGCACCATTTTCGACTGGCGCCAGTCGGCCGGGGCATCGACACCGGGAAAGGCGGACGCGCCGACGATGCGAACGCCGACATCCATCGTGGTGATCGCGATCTTGGCCGCACCGACAACGACCAGATGGCGGGTTTCGACCCCCGCACTGGGGAGGGTGACATGATAGCCGCGCTGGCTTTCAAGCGGCACCCTGCTGCCGAGCTTGCGCGCCAGCCTGTCCGACCACGCCCCGCAGGCGATGACCACGGCGTCGCAGGCATGGCGCCCCCGGTCGGTGATGACGCTACGAACGCCCTCCGATCCGCGCTCGAAGTCCTTGACCTCCTCCTTGAGGATGGCTCCGCCACGTCGGCGCAGCAGATCGGCGAGTCCTGCTACGATCTTGTAAGGATTGCGGACATGGTGCCAGTCCGGCTCGAGCACGGCTGCCTTGAAGTCGCGCGACACCGCCGGCTCGACCTGTCGCAGTTCATCCTCGTTCAGCCGATGAAACTCCAGGCCCTTCTCCTTGCGGCCCTGCCAGAACGGCCAGTCATGCTGGAGCGCGCCATCGTCCTTGTAGATCCACAGGCCGCCATCATGCCGCACGAGCGGCATCAGGCCGGCGTCCTCGAAGAGCGGTTTCCAGGCCTCGTAGGCCGGCGGCATGAACGCGGCAAGCGCCTCCGTGCAATGCTTCACCCGGTCGGGGCGGCAATTGCGCCAGAACTGCCAGAGAAAGGACGCCATCGCCGGCATATGCGACCAGCGCAGCGACACCGGGCCTTCCGGGTCGAAATAATACTTGACGTATCTCTTCATGAGTCCGGGCATGGCAAGCGGCAGCACGAAGGTGCTGGCAATGCCGCCGCCATTGCCGAAGGAGGTGGCGCGGCCCGGCTCCAGCCTGTCGATCACCGTTACAGCGTGACCCGCCCGTTGCAGATAGCTGGCGCATCCCATGCCCACCACGCCGGCTCCGATGACGATGACATTCTTGCTCATGATCCTCCGAACATTCTGGTCTACTCGGCGGCTACCAGAACCGGCGGAGGCCGGTAAGCCGCCAACAATGCCTCCTCGCGCGCCCTGACAGCGGCGATCGAGGCGCGTTTGACATGGCCGTAGCCGCGGATTGCTTCCGGAAGGCTGGCGATCTCCACGGCGAGCGCCTGGTTGTCGGGGCGAAGATCGGCAATGATCCTGCGGATGGTCGCCCGATAGTCGCCGACGAGCTGGCGCTCGAGGCGGCGCTCCTGCGTATGGCCGAACAGGTCGAGCGGTGTGCCGCGCAGGCGCCGCAATCTGGCAAGGACTCGGAACACGCCCATCATCCAGGGACCGATGGTAATCTTGCGCGGCTCGCCCGTGGTCGGATCGCGGCGTGCCAGAAGTGGCGGAGCCAGGTGGAACCTGAGCCGGTAGTCGCCCTCGAACTGGGCGTCGAGATCGCGCCGGAACGCCTCGCTCGAATGGAGCCGCGCCACCTCATACTCGTCCTTGTAGGCCATGAGCTTCGACAGGCTGCGGGCGACGGCTTCGGTCAGCACCAGCGGCCCCGGCACCAGCTCCGCCTCGGCCCCATGGACCTCATCGATGAAATCGCGATAGGATTTGGCATAGGCCTCGTCCTGATAATCTGCGAGGAACGCCGCCCGCTCCGCGATGAGGGCATCGAGCCCGGGCTTCAGATTCGTCTGCGACGGATCGGCCGAGATCCACGGCACCGCTCGAGATTCGGCATGAAGCCGCCGGCCCGCCTCGAAAGCGGCGATATTGGCCTCGACTGCCTCGCCATTGATCGCGATGGCGCGGCTGATCGCCTCGCGCGATACCGGCAGGAGACCTAGTTGATAGGCAAGACCGACGAGCAGCATGTTGGTGGTGATCGGATTGCCGGTCAGCGCTGTCGCGAGCTCGGTGGCCGGCAGATAGCGGACGTTCTCGGGTCCGGCGGCGGCCTCGATCTGGAGCCTCAGCGCCTGGCCCGGAAACTGGTAGTCCGGCGTCCGGGTGAACTCGCCTGGGAGGATCTCATGCGTGTTGACGATGACCCGCGAGCGCTGCCGCGCGATTGCGGCAAGCGGCTCGCCAGCAGCGACGCTCATGATGTCACAGCCGAGCACGAGATCGGCAGCACCTTCCGGTATGCGGGCGGCGCGGGCAGCTGATGGATCACGCGAGACACGCACATGGCTCGTCACCGCCCCGCCCTTCTGGGCGAGACCCATCATGTCGAGGGTGGTGCAGCCCCTGCCGTCGAGATGCGCCGCCATGCCGAGGATCGAGGCGGTCGTCACGATGCCGGCGCCACCGACGCCGGAGATCACGATGCCAAAGGGCCGCTCGAGCGCCGGCATTGCCGGCTCTGCCAGCGCTTCGGTCTGCTGTGCTGCTGCTGGCGATGCACGCCTCAAACTGCCGCCCTCGACGGTCACGAAGCTCGGGCAGAAGCCCTCGAGGCAGGAGTAGTCCTTGTTGCAGGAATGCTGATCGATCATGCGTTTGCGACCGAATGCGGTCTCCCGCGGCAGGATCGACACGCAATTGGATCTGACTCCGCAATCGCCGCAGCCTTCGCAAACCTGATGGTTGATGAAAACCCGGCGCTGCGGCTCGGGCAGAAGGCCGCGTTTGCGGCGCCGCCGCTTTTCCGTGGCGCACATCTGGTCGTAGATGAGCACCGTCACGCCGGCGATGTCCCGCAACTCCCGCTGCACGGCGTCGATCTCGTCGCGGTGGCGGATCGACACGCCGGTAAGGGCCGAATGGCGCTGCGGCTCGTCTGCCACGACCACGACTCTGCGCACGCCTTCCGCGAGGACCTGCCGGATAATGCGCTCGACGCTCAAGGGTCCGTCATGCCCCTGCCCGCCGGTCATCGCCACGGCATCGTTGTAGAGGATCTTGAAGGTGATGTTGACGCCCGCCGCCACGCAGGCGCGGATCGCCAACAGGCCTGAATGATTGTAAGTGCCGTCGCCCATGTTCTGGAACACATGGCGTCGGTTGCTGAACGGCGCTTCGCCGATCCAGTTGGTGCCGTCGGCACCCATCTGGGTATAGCCGTCGCTCAGCCGATCCATCCACATGACCATGTAGTTGCACCCCGTTCCGGCGCCGCCGCGGCTGCCTTCGGGCACCACCGTCGAGCGGTTGTGCGGGCAGCCGGAACAGAAATAGGGCTTGCGCGCGAAGGGTAGGACGGCGCTGTCGCGTGGCGCCTCGCGCGCCGCAAGCTCCTCGAGCTGACGCTCGAGCGCTTGATCGCTCCTGATCACGAGGAGGCGCCGGCCGATCTCGGCCGCGATGCGGTTGCTGGAGAGTGTCCCGGTAGCCGGGAACAATGGCCGTCCGTTCTCGTCGAGCTTGCCCAGGATGCGCCGGACAGTTTCCTTGCCGAAAAGCATGTCCTTGAGCTGAGGTTCAATGAGGGCTCGCTTCTCTTCGATGCAGATGACGGCCTCGAGCCCGGCGCAGAAGCTCTTGATGCCGACCGGCTCGAGGGGCCACGGCATGCCCACCTTGTAGAGCGCCAGACCCCATTGCGCTGCCTTTGCGGAATCCAGTCCGAGATCTTCGAGCGCCTGCAGAACGTCCAGGTAGGTCTTGCCGGTGGTGACGATGCCGAGGCGTGCGCCGGCCGGCTTGAAGACCGTCCGGTCGATGCCATTGGCGCCGGCGAATGCCTTCACAGCCGGAAGGCGTCCTTCGATCACGCGGCGCTCCTGCGCCAGGGGCGTGTCGGGGATGCGGATATTGAGGCCGTCGGAAGGGACCGTGAAATCCGTCGGCAGGACAAAGGAGGGTTGGTGGTCGTCGACCAGAATCGAGCCGCCGCTTTCCACGACATCATGGCTGCATTTGAGCGAGATCCATGATCCGGTGAAGCGCGACATCGGGATCGCCAGCAGGCCGAAATCGAGAATGTCCCGGATGTCCGCCGGGTTGAGGACCGGGATGTTGAAGTCGACCATGCTGAACTCGCTCGCATGGACCGCGCTCGACGACTCGGCCCGATGATCGTCGCCGAGCAGGATGAGCACGCCGCCATGGCGCGATGCGCCGGCATTGCTGCCATGCCGGAAGGCGTCGCCGGAACGATCGACTCCGGCTCCCTTGCCGTACCACAGGGCAAAGACGCCGTCGTGCCGGCCATCACCGCGCACCTCTGCCTGCTGACTGCCCCAGACCGATGTCAGAGCGAGATCCTCGTTCAAGCCCGGCTGGAACCGGACCCCCTCTGCTTCGAGCCACTTGCGGGCGCGGCTCAGCTGCAGGTCGTAGGTCGCAAGCGGCGAACCGCGATAACCCGTGACAAAGCCGGCAGTGTCGAGGCCGGCGTCGCGGTCGCGCCGTCGTTGAACGAGCGGCAAGCGGACGAGGGCCTGGACGCCGGTGAGGAAGATGCGTCCCTGCGCGAGATCGTATTTGTCGTCGAGCGAGACGGCGTTCACCTGGACGATGATGCTCCAAAGCTCGCGGTTCGTGCCTAGCATGGGACATCGCTGGCGTCGATACAAGTGAACAGTGAACCTTGATTCACTTTTCACGAAGCAGGATCGAGATCGTGCATTCTCTTTCGCCGCATCTCAGGCCGTTTGCTTGACAGTCAGTGATTGGCAAACTATGCATTTGGAACGCTCCAAGCATGCGAATAATCGAATATCATGGCTGTCTCCAACCTCAAGATCGGTCTCGTAACGGAGGCTCTGGCGAGCACGCCGCTTCGCGAGGTCATGGACTGGGTCGTGGCAGAGGTGCCGGAGATCACCTGCCTCGAGATCGGCACCGGTGCTTATGCACCCACCGGCCATTGCGACATGCCGGGACTGCTCAAGGATGCTGCCGCTCGCCGCACCTGGAAATACGAGATCGAGACCCGTGGCCTCGCAATTGCTGCCCTCAATTGCTGGGGCAACCCCCTCCATCCCGATGTCAACACAGCCCGCGGGCATGACGCCGCGCTGCGCGACACCATCCGCCTCGCCAGCGAGCTCGGCGTCGAGCGGGTCGTCGCCCTCGCCGGCTGCCCGGCGGGATCCGCCGGCGACGTGACGCCGCTGTTCGCTGGCGGTGGGTGGCTGCCCTATCTCGAGAGCATTTATCAGCGCCAGTGGGATCATCGGGTTCATGATTACTGGGCAGAGATCGGCGAGTTCGCCATCCGCACCGATCCGGCGCTGCTGATCTGCCTGGAGCTTCATCCCGGCACTGTCGTTTACAATGTCGAGACGTTCGAACGGCTCGCTTCACTCTCCCCCGCCATTGCCGCGAACATCGATCCGAGTCATTTTTTCTGGATGCAGATGGACTCCAGCCAGGTCGTGCAGCGGCTGGCCGGTCGTATCGGCCACGCCCATGGCAAGGACTTGATGTTCAACGCCGGGAAGCTCGCGCTGAACGGACTGCTCGATCACCGCTGGCCCAACCCGGCGAGCGAGATGCCGTGGAACTTCGCTGCGATCGGCCGCGGTCACGGATTGTCCTGGTGGGAGGCGCTGTTGATCGATCTCGCAGCCGCCGGCAAGGTGAAGACCATCGCGATCGAGCATGAAGACCCGTTCGTTGCGCCCATGGCCGGCATTCGCGATGCGGCCCGCCTGTTGGCCGCCGCCCTCGGCAACACTGCAGCAAGGAGGGCAAACGCATGAGCGTGGTTCGTGCTGCAGTGACCGAGCGTCCAGGCGTCATCGCGCTGCGCGAATTTCCGATGCCTGATCCCGCACCTGGCGCGGTGATCATGAAGGTGCGCTACTCCGGAATCTGCGGCACCGACAAGCACACCTTCCGCGGCGAGTCGAAGCAATATGCCGGAACCCCTCACGAAAGGGATCTGACCTATCCGCTCATTTGCGGTCACGAGAATGTCGGCGAGGTGGTCGCGACCGGTGGCGAGGTCCATGACAGCGAGGGCCGACCCCTCAAGGCCGGCGACCGCATCGTGCCCGCCGCCAATGTCGCGTGCGGCGATTGCCATTTCTGCCGCAACGGCTACCCCTATTACATGTGCGAGAACCTCGAGGACTACGGCAACAGCCTGCATTGCGGCCGGGCTCCCCATCTCTTCGGCGGCTGGTCCGAGCACATGTACCTGCTCCCCGGCACGCAGCTGTTCAGGGTTCCGGACAATCTCCCCGATCACGTCGCGGTCCTGACGGAGATCATGTCGGTGACCCATGGCGTCGAGACAGCTCAGGCTCTGCTCGGGCTCATCGGCGGCAGCCGATTTGGTCAATCCATCGCCGTTCTCGGCATCGGCCCCTTGGGACTCTGCCACCTGATCAAGGCAAAGCTCCTCGGTGCCGGCCAGCTCATCGCCACCGATCTCTTCCCCTCGCGCCTGGCACTGGCCGAGGCTTTCGGCGCCAGCCTCGCCATGCCGGTCGAGACCACCGACATGGCGGAGCGCATCGCGCGAGCACGGGAGCGCACAGGCGGAATCGGTCCCGATATCGTGCTCGACTGCAGCGGCGTTCCATCAACCTTTGTCGAGGCCGTCAGAATGGTGCGGGTCGGTGGCGTGGTGGTGGAGGCCGGAGCCTTTGTCGACATGGGACCGGTCGCGATCAATCCCAATTCCGACATCTGCACCAAGAACGTCAGTGTCATCGGGGTCGGTGGCGAAACCGCGACCTCCTATCTGCCATCCATGCGGCTCATGGCCGCCAATCTCGACCGCCTCCCCTTCGATCGCATCGTGAGTCACCGGATGCCGCTGGCACAGGCTCGCGAGGCGGTCGAGCTGGCGCAGACGGATGCCGCCATGAAGGTCGTGATGGCGCCCCATGGCGACACTGCCTGAGGCGGTCGGTAAGTCGAGAAGCATGATCGGCAGAGCGTGATGACGACCGAAACTCCGGGTGGAAAGCCGCCGACGATCCTCGACGTCGCCAGGCGCGCCGGCGTATCGAAGTCGACGGTCTCGAATGTGGTCCGCGGAATACGCACCATTACGGCCGAGACGCAGCTCAAGGTCACCAAGGCCATCGAGGAGCTCGGCTATCGCCCCAACATCCTGGCGCGCCAGATGGTCCATCAGCGGACATCGATCTTCGGTGTTGTCGTCGGCGATCTTGCCAATCCGTTCTACGCCGAGATGGCAAAGCAGATCGAGCGCTCCGCCGCCGCGCGCGGATATCGCGTCATGTTTTGCAACACGCAGGGCGAGGAGACGGCCGAAATCGCTGGCATCGAAGGACTGCTCGAACAGCGCGTCGCCGGAATCATCTTTCTCGCCTATGCCGGCGGCTCGACCCGACCGCGGACCCTGATCAAAGGTCGGGTGCCTGTCGTTTTCGTCACCTGCTCGGCTGAATGGGGCGATGTCGTCTGCGCCGACGATGAGCGCGGCGGAAGGATCGCCACCGAGCACCTGGTCGGGCTCGGCCACGAACGGATCGCCTATTGCGCCGATCCGATCGTCGAGGATGCCACCGATCGCGCACGGGAAGCTGGCTATCGACGGACCATGGAATCGGCCGGACTTTCTCCCATGGTCTTCCACTGGGAGCGAGCTGAGGATCGGCTGTTGCGCGAGGCGCCCGTCGAGCAGATCCTGACAGGACCGCAACGCCCCACCGCCTTTGTCTCCTCCAACGATCTTGGCGCCATCGACCTCCTCGACTGTGCCGACCGCTTGTCGATCCCTGTGCCGCGGAAGCTCTCGGTCGTCGGTTTCGACGATGTGATGATGGCGGGGCTTGCCCGCATCAATCTCACCACCATCGCTCAACCCAAGGAGATGCTGGCGCGACTGTCGGTGAATACGCTCGCGAGCCGGATCGAAGGCCAGCTGAGCGGCGATCCGATCCGCCAGACGGTCAGCTGCCGTCTCATCATCCGCGGTTCGACCTCGAGACCACCGAAGTAGCTTGCCTTGACAAGGCAAGTCGCCGGTCGCTATTCTCGTTGGAACGTTCCACAGAGAGATCCATCGATGGCCGAGAGACTTCGGATTGGGGTCATCGGATGCGGGCTCATTGCCCAGGTGATGCACCTGCATTACTTGCGGGAGCTCGCCGACCGGTTCGAGATCGTCGCGCTTTGCGACGTTTCCGACGAGCTTGTCCACGCCTGTGCCGCGGACTATGGCTTGCCCCGCACTTTCGCGCGCTGGCCGGATCTCCTCGCGGCGCAGCTGGATGCGGTCCTTATCCTGACATCCGGCAGCCATGCGCCCATCGCCATCGCCGCGGCCGCCGCCGGCAAGCATATGCTGATCGAAAAGCCGATGTGCTTTTCCGTGGCTGAAGGCCAGGCGATGATCGAGGCCGCGCGGCGGGCTGGCGTCACTCTCATGGTCGGCTACAACAAGCGCTATGATCCCGCCTACCGGCGCCTGAGCGATGAGTTCCGCAGCCTCTCGGATCTTCGCCTGCTGCAGGTGACGACGCTGGAATCCCCGCTTCAGCCCTATGTCGCGCATTATCGGCTGCACCGGGCGCAGAGCCTCGGACCCGACATGGCGAAAATGTTCGAGGCCGACAACCAGGCCCGCATCACCGCCGCCATCGGCGAGGCCGATCCGCTGACCCGCCGTGCCTATCACAGCGTCCTGCTCGACAGCATGGTCCACGAGTTCAACGCGGTCCGCGGTGTTCTTGGCGAGCCCGACAGCCTCGATTTCGTCGACATCCGGGAAAACGGGTTGACGATGGTGCTGCGTTTCGGCGCGGTGCAATGCATCATCGCCTGGGTCGATTTGCCAGGGATCGCCCGCTACGAGATGGAGTTCGCATTCTACGCCCCGGAGCGCCGCCTCACCTTGTCGTTTCCCTCGCCGTTCCTCCGCAGCATGCCGACCCTGCTCACAGTCGAAGGCGGGGATCCCTCTTCTCCCCAAGCCTGGAGCAACGAGCAGGTGGTCTCCTATGCCGAGAGCTTCAAGGAAGAGCTGATCCACTTTCATGACTGCGTCACCAGCGGGCGCCCTCCCCTCACCTCGGGCGACGACGCCCTTCGCGACATCGCGCTCTGCGAGGCCGTCGTGGACGCCCATCTCGCTCGCCGGCCGCGGCAGAATCCGACCGACATTTCGCTCTCGCGCTCCCGCCTCGTGGTGCAGGCCTGAGCCATGGCGGTCTTCCGCATGGGACTCTTGGGCGCAGGCCGCATGGGGCGCATGCATCTGCGCGCGCTGGCGGCCAGTGACGTCGTTCGAATCGTTTCCGTCGCCGATCCTTTGGCATCGGCACGGGACGCCGTCGAGTCGCCGCGGCTCTCCATCCACGCCGACCTTGCCGCAATGCTGCGCGCAGGCGGCCTGGATGGTGTCCTCATCGCCTCCTCCAGCGACACGCACCTCGACTGCATCGCCGCGCTTGCCCAGGCGGGCATGCCGATATTGTGCGAGAAGCCCTGCGGTCTGAGTTCTCGCCAGGGAAGAGAAGCGGCTGCCATAGCCTCTGCCGCCAAGGTGCCGTTGCAAGTCGCCTATTGGCGGCGCTTTGTGCCGACCCTGAAGCGGTTGAAGGCGAAGATCCTTGCACGCGAGCTGGGCGATCTCTATCTCGCCGCCTGTTACCAATGGGACGAGCAGCCGCCGCCGGCAAGCTTCCGCAGCCGCAGCGGCGGCATATTCATGGACATGGCGGTGCATGAGTTCGATCAGATCCGCTGGCTCACCGGGCAGGAGATCACCGCGCTCCATGCCGTCGTCGCCGGAACCCTGTCCGACCGGCCTGTCCCGGGTGATGCCGAGAGTGCCCAGGTGCTCTGCGTCCTGTCCGGCGGAACAACCGGCATGGTCTCGCTCTGCCGCCGCTTCCCGCTCGGCGATGTATGCAAGGTCGAGCTGTTCGGAACCCTGGGCGCGCAGGAGTGCCGCTTTCTCTGGCCGCCGGCGGCCGAGCAGTCCTTCCTCGAGGCCCTGCGTCTGCAGGCGGAGAGCTTCGTGCGCTGGGTCGGCGGCGCGCCGGCCGAAGGCGCGAGCGCGCTCGATGCCGCCGCCGCTCTCGAGGCTGCCGAGCGGGCCTCGGAAATATTCTGCGACGGAGGCAAGAGGCGCTGATGTCCCGGTTGCCCGAGGTCCGCATCGGCATCGTCGGCTATGGCATGATGGGCAAGGCCCATTCCTACGGCTACCGCGAGGCACCTCGGCTGCGTGACCTGCCGGTCAGTCCGCGTCTCCGGCTGATCAGCGGCCGCCGGCGCGAGATGGTCGAGAAGGCCGCCGCCGCCTATGGGATCGAGGAGGTCACGACCGACTGGCGCAGGATCGTCGAAGGAGACGACATCGACATCGTCGATATCTGCACACCGCCCGGCACCCATGCCGAGATCGCTGCTGCCGCCGCCGCGGCAGGCAAAGCGGTCGTCTGCGAGAAGCCTTTCGCCACCTCTTATGCCGAAGGCAGGGATGCTCTGGAAGCCGCGCGCCGGGCCGGCGTCTTGAATGCGGTCGGCTTCAACTACAGGCGTCTGCCCGCCGTCTCGCTGATGAAGCGCATGATCGACGAAGGCGCCATCGGCCAGGTGCAGCTCTGGCGTGGCTCATGGCTCTCCGACGAGTTCGTCGATCCCCAGATTCCATTCGATTGGCGGTTCGACCGGCGGATGGGCGGGACAACCATCGCCGATCTTGGCAGTCATCTGATCGATATGGCGATCTGGATGACGGGCGAGATCGTCGAGGTCAGCGCCCAATCGGCCACCTTCATCGCCGAGCGCGCCGATCCGGAAAGGCCGGGCAGCGTCCGGCCGGTCACCATCGATGATGCCTCCTCTGCCTTGATACGCTTTTCGACCGGCGCCCGTGGTATGCTCGAGATGGCCCGCAACTGCGTGCGCCGGCCCTGCGATTTCACCATCGAGGCCAACGGGACCCGCGGTACCCTGCGGTTCGACTATGCCCGCCTCAACGAGCTCCAATATGGCGACGGCGGTGATGCTGCGGGTCTCTACGGCATGCGCCGCATCCGCGCCGAGCATCCCAGTCATCCTTATGCTGCCGACTGGTGGCCGATCGGTCAGGGCGTGGGTTACGGATCGAGCTTCGTCAACCAGTTCGCCGATCTGCTTCAGGCTTGGCCGACCGGATCCTGGGAACCCGATTTCGCCCAAGGCCTCGCGGTTCAGGCGGTCTGCGACGCCATCGAGCGCGCAGCCGCCGAGCGGCGTTGGGTCAAGGTCGACGAAATCGTCAGCCCCTGACGATCTCCGAATCCTCGACGAAGACCACGTCCTCGGGCCGCCAATGCAGCTCGACAACCGATCCCGGGCGAAGGTTTTCCTCGCGGAGCGCCGCAACCTCCTCGATCGCCAGCGCCGCCCGAATCTCGAGCCGTTCGCTGACGCGCACATTCAAATTGAAGACGGATCCGGTAAAGACAAGCCGCTCGACGGTGCCGCGCTTCGCCGATTGTCGATTGCTGCTCTCCTTTTCGAGACTCACCTTGACCCGGTTGCGCGGAAGCAGCGCGGCAATGGACTGTGCCGCTTCGAGATAAGACGGCAACCTTCCTTTCAACGCCATGTCGGGATGCAATACCTCGATGCAGCTCCCGTCGCGAAGGTTCTTTCCGCGAATTATCGTCCCTGCATCGATGAAACCCGCGACATAGGAGTTACGCGGTGCCCTGTAGAGTGCCTCCGGTGTGTCGATCTGGACGATCAGCCCATCCTTCATCACTGCGATGCGATCGGCGATCGCACAGGCCTCCTCCTGATCGTGGGTGACGTGGATCAACGTGGTGCCGGTCGATTGCTTGATGCGGACCAGCTCATCCTGCATCTGGCGGCGCACCTTGAGGTCGAGTGCACCGAGCGGCTCGTCGAGCAACAGGACCGCGGGACGCTTCACGAGCGCGCGCGCGAGCGCCACGCGCTGTTGCTGACCACCCGAGAGTTCGGCGATCCGTCGCCGTTCCATCCCCGCGAGGCCGACGAGCTCGAGAGTCTCCTTTACCCGCCTTGCGCGCTCTCCCCGGGGCACTCCCTCCATCTTGAGGCCGTAGGCGACATTCCCTTCGACGCGCAGATGCGGAAACAGCGCATAGCTCTGGAACACGGTGTTCGTGGGTCGCTCATAGGGCTGCCGGCGTGTGACGTCGACACCCTCGATCTCGACCTTTCCGGTCGTCGGATCGATGAAGCCGCCGACAATGCGCAGGGTGGTCGTCTTGCCGCAGCCGCTCGGTCCGAGGAGTGCGAAGAGCTCGCCGTGATTGACGGAGAACGAGACCCCGACCGACGCGGAACCCACGGAGTAGACGTCCTGGCCCGGATAACGGACCCTCAGGTCGGTACACCTCAAGGCGGGGCTCGAGGGCATCGCCTGCGGGCGGTCAAGGTGCATGGTCAAGTCGCTGTCTCCGCTTTGACGGACGCCACTTGGGCCACCTTTGCCCGACCGAGCAGCCGCTCCCGCCCGATCGCAATCATCGCTCCGATGGTCAGGAGCGCAAACGACGCCCCGAGCATCAGCGCCGAGATGGCGTTGAGATCAGGTCTCACGCGTATCCGCAACGATCCGAAAATGTAGAGAGGCAGTGTCTGCTGCGAGCCGGTGACGAGAAAGGTGAGAATGAACTCGTCCATCGAGATTGCAAACGCGATCATCACGCCGGCGAGAATGCCCGGCAGGGCTTGCGGCACCGAAACCGTCAGGAAGGCCCACCACGGTCGTGCTCCCAGATCCATCGCGGCGATCTCCTGATTGCGATCGAGCCCTTCCAGCCGCACCAGGACGAGGAGCGTCACCACCGGGAGGGTCAGGATGGTGTGCCCGGCGATGATCGTCCAGAAACCCCGCTGAATCCCAAGCGCGTTCAACCCCACGATGATCGCCAGGCCGAGAACCAATGGCGGCAGAAACAGCGGCACGGAGATCATCCCGAGATTGAACGAGCGCCACCGGCCCTTGACGCGGGCAATCTGCACGGCAGCAAGCGTGCCGAACACCGCGCTGATGAGCGAGGCCGAGATGGCGACCTGGAGGCTGGTCCAAAAAGCGCTGAGGAGCACCGGATTGTTGAACACCTCGCTGAACCAGCGGGTGGTGAAGCCCACGAACGGTAGTCCGGTTTCCTCCGAGTCGTTGAACGCGAGCAGAACGAGCAGCCCCGGCGGCATATAGAGGAATATGAGGTACAACACCGAGTAGGCGAAGAGAAACGGGGCGGAGCGGCGCGTGAATCCGCCCGTATACTCGCCGGCCGCCTCGACTCCCCCGACAATGACCCGGAGCACCACCACCAGCAGCAGGATCGTGACCAGGAACAACACCGCCAGAGTGGCGCCGAATCCCCATTGAAGCGAGTAGCCGAACTGGTTGGTGATCAGGTTTGCGTAAAGCGTGCCGTTGGTGCCGCCGATCAGCTGCGGCGTCGCATAGTCGCCCATCATGGCGATGAAAGCGAAGACGAATCCGGCGACGATGCCGGAGCGGGCGGTTGGCAGCGTTATCGTGACCAGCCTTCGCCACGGCCTCGCGCCGAGATCGGCCGCCGCATCCAGCATTGCCGGGTTGATCCGCTCGATCGCGATGTAGGTCGCGAGAAACGAGAGCGGGAACAGCAGATAGACGAAGGTGATCACGATCGCCGGTCGGCCGAAGCCGAAAAGGACGAGCGGCTCTTGAATGAGGCCGATTTCGGTCAGCCCTTTGTTGATCAATCCCTCGTCCCCGAACATGTTGAGCCAGGCAAGGACCCGGATCAGATAGCTGGTCCAGAAAGGAATGATCGCGAACAGGATCCAGATCAGCCGTTGCGATGGTCGGACCTTGACCGCAACGAAGTAGGCGAAGGGAAAGCTCAGAAGGACCGTTAGCGCCGACGCCAGTGCGACCAATCCGAAAGAGCGAAGGAGCATCCCCCGGTAAGCTTGCTGGGTGAAGAACCGGGTGTAGTTCTCGAGCGTCCATTGATGGACGATCCGTCCATCTTCGGTCGGCCAGAAGGAGTACACGACAAGGACGGCCAGGGGCAGGAAGAAGCCGACGACGACCGCCAGGACCGCCGGAAGCGGCAGCAGCGGATTCTCGAGACCGCGATGGCGCAGACGACCGACCAACCGGATCATCGGCAATCGAAGCGAGCGCGACAGGCCACCCAGTGCTGCCCCCGTCGAGGATTCATCAGATGCTAATCGGCCAGCACCTCGTCATATGCCGCCGCCCACTCCTTCGGATGGCGGGACGGCCCCTGGAACACCATGCTGGTCGCGATTTCCGGCTTGGCGCCGCCGAGCGCTTCATAGATGGGAGCATTCAGCTTTGCGCCCGATTTCAGGATGCGCTCCGAGGTCGTCTGGCTGCACATTCCGAACACGTTGTATTGCCAGAGCCAATCCTGCATGCCCGGATCGCCCATCAGGAAGTCGATGAATTTTAGCGCGTTCTCGCGATTCTTGGCGCCCTTGATGAGTTGGGGACCGTCGACCCAACCGAGCGCGCCCTCGCTCGGCAGCTTGATGTCGGCCACGTGTTTGCCCGCCTTCTCGTTGATCCGATAGGCAAGGCCAAGGCTCGTCGCCTGGCCGACGACGGCCTTGCCCGTCCGCACGGCGTCGGCGGTCACGAGGTCGGAGCTGGCGCTGATCTGGAACGGCTTCAGCTGCCGCAGATAGTCGGCCGCCTTCTTCAGGCTGGGCCCGCTCATCGCATAGATCTCGGTTCGCGGCACACCAAGCGCGAGGCCGGCGAGCGCGAGAAAGTCGTCGCCGGCACCCTGCAGGATCACCTTGCCCTTCGGAGCGTCCCAAAGCGACTTCCATGAATAGGGAGCCGGGACCTGGAAGTTGTCGACGTTCCAGACGATTCCGAAGGAAGCCCACATGCTCGGATAGAGCAGCGTCTGGTTCGGCGCAACAATATAGGGGAAGGTGGTGTTCGTCTTGAAGATCGGCCAAAGATTCTTGGCAGCCGGTATCTGGTTCAGATCCAGCGGCTCGATGAGGCCGGCCTCATGGTAAAGGGGACAGAATCCGGCATTTGCGAAGACGACATCATACTGGTCGCCGCCGCCGGCCTTCAGCTTCGTGAACATGTCCTGATCGGAATCGGCGGGGATCCCTCGCACCGTGATGCCGGTCGCCTCATGGAAGCGCTTCTGAATCTCGGGATGGACGTAGTTTTCCCACGCCATCACCACCACCGTTCCACTTCCGGTTTGGCTCAGGGCTCTGCGTGAGGGCAGAAGGCTGGAGATTCCGCCGAGCGCCAGAGCCGCGCCTGCCGAGCGCCCGACGAAGGCGCGGCGCGACAGAGGCGTGGATCCGGCCGACATCGGTTTCATCGGATCCTGCGATCGAGGGCCAGCCGGTCCCTTTGCGTTGTCCGCCATCGGTAATCCCTCCCTTTTATTTTTTTGTGGAACGTTCCAAATTGCCTAATTAACCAAATTGTTGGTCGATGTCAAGATCGTCAGCTTGTGCGAGGGGCTCGGTTCGCGCGCTGGTAGCTCCCAATAATTTGACATCAATCATCCGCCCGAAGCGAGCGGACTTGCCCATGCGGAACATTTCAAACGCGGCAGAGGTTTGCGCTGCCGTTGAGCGGCCTGGGCCCCTTGGTCGGTCAATGCGGGGACGCAGGTGTGTTGCGTCATGCGTCGAGGGGTGGCGTCCCCGCTTTTTCCGCCGTGTCGTTTTCTGACAGCCATGTCGCAGTGATTGGATGCTCTGGAAGGACCCGTTGCCCAATTCTGGCCATATTGCCGACGCTGCAGGCCGCAGTAGAGTGGCCATGCAGCCATGTATGGCGTCTCCAGGCCTTTGCGCACAAATGGCTGCGGGCAGCAGGGACGCCATTGCTGTCCTCACCGTCATCATCGGTCGTCCCTGCCGCCGCCCACCGCTGAACTGCCCACCACTTTTGCCGAAGTCACAGGGGATCGGGTGAATGTCCCATCAATGGTGGGCTTTTGCGCTCATCGGTCTCTTGAATGTCGGCGACGCGACACCGACGCCGAGAGTTCGCTTCTTATGTTACACGGTAGCGTTTCTCATCATCCTCGCCGTTGTGGTTCTCTGGCTGTGAGCAATGCAGTCATGCGCTCGCCCGACTCGCCATGCGACCGCCATTGTCGGAAGTGATGTTCATCACACCGGCTCCGGAGCGATTCGATTCTCCCCGGGCTGGAGGCCGAGGACCGCCGTAGGGTTTGACGTTCCCTATACGGCGGTCCTTGTGCATTTGGGGTTACGGTCTGCGGCGAGCAGTCGATCAGCCGGCGCACTCTATCTCGCTCGGATCGCACCGTGGTAAGGAAAGCCCCTGCCACAATGGAGGCGCCCGTGACGAGCAAGCCCGAAAGATCCTTCAATGTCATCCGCACCTTCACCGACGACCGGGGAAGGAGCCAGTTCGACAGCTACGCTGTCCCCCAAACGTTGCAGCAATTCGCGCCGCCCGCCGACCCGGTCTTCGTTTCCGAGCGTGCCCCTGCGAGCGGCTATGTGGTCATTTACATGCCGCCCGGTTGGGTGGGAAAGCCGCATCCCTCGCCCCGCCGGCAGATCCTGTTTTGTCTCTCCGGCGGCATGCGAATCACCAGCAGCACCGGAGAGATCCGCACGCTTGGCGTGGGCGATGCCTGGCTGATGGGTGACACCACCGGCGAGGGACACAAGAGCGAAGTCGTCTCGAAGGAGGGCGCAAGCGTGGTGATCGTCCAGTTCGAGTGATCTAGGGACGGATCAGCGGGACAGCCGAGGCTGTCCCCTCCCCTGATGCGCCGCCGTTACTTGACGACCTGGCCTCTGATCTCGCCGTCGGGAAATTTTTCCGTGTGAATGTTGAGATACCACTTCCCTGCCTTCAGGTCGGCCGCCTGCTCCGCGGTCAGATCGGCACTCCCTTTCTTGATATCGCCGGAAATGTCGACGACCGGGCCTGCGTTCTTGCCAGGCGCGGCAGGACCATGGAAATGGGCCGCCGTCGGCTCGCCGCTCAAGCCGCTGTAGGTCACCACCCATGACAGCTTCTTGGACTTGTCGTCATAGGTGATGTTGGCCTTGCCGGTGGCGGAGCTTCCGGTCGCCGGCACCTCCTTGGACCCCTTCAAATCGGCCTTGTATTTCGCATTGGCGGCAAATGATGCCGGGCCCGCCATCAGCAGCATTCCGGCTGCCACTGTGAATGCCAGACCTGCTCGGATCATTGCGTGTCGCATTGCGGCGCTCCTGTCGAAGGTTCCCGGCACACCGAAACCGTATCGGATTTGGGTTTGTTCCGCCGAGCATCGCCCGAGCGTCACGCAGTCGTGAACTGTCGCCCGGCCACTTCACGACGAAGGCTCATTCAGCAATCGTTCACCCGGTCGCCGGCAGAAGCGGCGCGACGATCAACGCATCTCGCGCCATTCACCGGAGGCTTCGATGAGACTTCGTAGGCAATTGCTGTTGCTGGGGACGATCCCCACGGGCCTGCTGCTTGCAGCGAACCTATGCTTGGCCGACAGCGCCAAGCCTCATTGCATGGCGATGGATGCCGCCGCTCCGCAGCACCAGGACAAGGCGATGCAAGCCTACATGTCGGCAACGCCGCCGTTGTGGAGCAATCTCGGTTCGCTGACCTATCCGATCACCACCCGGAGCACCGAGGCCCAGCATTATTTCGACCAGGGTCTGAAGCTCAGTGTCAACTTCAACCATGCCGAGGCTGTACGCGCGTTCCGCCAGGCCCAGAAGCTCGATCCGAATTGCGCCATGTGCTATTTCGGCGAAGCATTTGTGCTGGGCCCCAACATCAACGTGCCCATGGCACCCGAGGTCAATGCACCAGCTCTCGCGGCGCTACGCCAGGCGCAATCGCTTTCCAGCACGGGCAGCGACAAGGAGCGCGCGCTGATCGCCGCGCTGACGCTTCGCTACTCGGGCGATCCGGCGGCTCAGCGGCCGGCGCTCGATGCCGCCTTTGCCGATGCGATGTCGGTCCTTGCCGACGAATATCCCGACGATCTGCAGATTGCCGTGCTGGCAGCCGAGGCGGCCATGGTCACCCAGCCTTGGGACTATTGGCAGCCTGGCGGGCACGACCCGAAGGGCCGGACCGCCCGTGCCCTGAACCTCCTCGAAGGAGTCCTCGCGAAGCAGCCGGATCATCCCGGCGCGATCCATCTCTATATCCATCTCGTCGAAGCATCGGATCGTCCGGAACGCGCCGAGCCCTATGCCGACCGGCTCGCTGCCCTCATGCCGGGTGCCGGCCACATCGTCCACATGCCGAGTCACATCTACCATCGCGTTGGCCGCTATCGCGACTCGCTCGAAGCCAACAACGCGGCAGCGAAGGTGGATGAGGCCTATATCGCCGAGACCGGCGCGGTCGGCGTCTATCCGATCGGCTATTACGCCCACAATCTGCATTTCGTGCTCATCTCGGCGCAGCAGCTGGGCGACAGGCAGAACGTGCTTGCCCACGCCGACAAGCTCGACAAATGGCTGAGCAACGACGTCGCCGCGGCTGTCCCGATGACTCAGCCGATCAAGGCGGCACCCTATTTCGCCTATGCGCAATATGCTGCGCCGGAGAGGATCCTGAGCCTTCCGGAGCCGGCCGATGCCCCGCCCTATGTCAAAGCCATGTGGCATTATGCGCGCGGCACCGCTCATGCCGCCATGAAGAACCCCGCACTTGCGCGCGCCGATGCTGCGGCGATCGAAAGGCTCGCCAGCGAATCCGATTGGTCGGCGCTCGACGCCGCGGCAATACCGGCAAGACCTGTGCTGGAGGTCGCGAGGAATGTCGTGCTCGCCCGCGCCACCCAGACGGAGAAAGACCACGCCTCGGCCATTGCCCTCTTCGAGAAGGCCGTCGCGGCGGAAGAGGCCCTGCCCTATATGGAGCCGCCCTATTGGTACTATCCTGTCCGCCAGTCCTTGGAGGAAGCCCGGGCGTTAGGGATTGGGGAGTAGGAACACGCTCCGTACACTGCCTATTGCTGCTCGGAGAAGGCTGTGCCGTCCTTGCGCCGGAACTCATACCGCCCGTCGGACCCAAGGCGCGCCTGCATGTCGATGTCCGGATAGGTGATCTCATCTTCGCCCGTCCGGTCGCCGACCACCAGCAGCAGGACATCCTCACCCGATCGGTTGACGAACCGATGCCCGTCCGGTGCACCCTGCGGAAAGCCGGCGCAGCTGCCGGCCTCTAGCACCTGCTCGCCGGCATTCGTCTCGAGGATCACCGCGCCCGACAGGACATAGACGAACTCATCCTGCTTCGAATGCCAGTGCCGGGCCGAGGACTGGCCGCCGGGCACGATGCGCGTCAGGTTGACGCCGAAATTTTTCAACCCCGCATGATCGCCGAGCCGCCGGTTCCACCTTTTCTGATTGTCGGCGCGATAGGGCTCCGGATAGCTGGTGGCATTGGACTGGGCAATCGACAAGGGATCGAAAACCACCGACGTCTTCATCATCAGCGACTCCATTAACGGTAAGGTAAGCTTACCAGCGTTCCTTTTGCGCCCTCGCTGTATAGTGATGCGAGGGAAGCACGCCTGACCGGCAGCGTGCACAGAGGGACGGCAAATGCCCGAAGAAGATGACAAAGCGTTTCCGCTTGCACCGACGGCTGTCAAGCAATCGACGCCGAAAGATCGTGGCGAGGAGGAGGCGATCGAGGAGGAATGCCTCTGCTGGGATGGAATCCCTCGCGTGATCATTTCGGCGGGGTAGAGATCTGGCGCGGGGGCGCCGCGCCATGTACGCATCTACACAACTCACACGCCCCCGCGGTCGGCCAAGTCCCCGTCCGCCGGCCGACGGGGTAAGATACTCCGGCCTCGCCAGGAGTCACGCGCTTTCATTCCCGAGGCAGTCGGCATTGGGCATTAGGCAGTGAACGGAGCTTTCTACCGCCTGCCGCTCACTGCCTACTATTTACGGAAGCGCGAAAACCGTGACTTCCGCAGCGATTCCGCGCAACGGCAGGCTCTGGTTTCGCGGCACGATACCGCTCCTTTCCAGGACGCCGGAGGTTCGTGGATCGCCGATCACCGCGCTGGTCGCAAAGATCTCGCTCGAGGTCGCAAGCCCCTGGACCCGCGAGGCGATGTTCACCGTCTGGCCGAAATAGTCCTGCCGCTCGTTCATTGTGACCGCGATGCACGGCCCCTCATGAATGCCGATCTTGAGTAGCAGGTCCTCACGATCCCTCTCGCGATTGAGGTCGCGCATCGCATCGCGCATGCGGATGGCGGCTGCCACTGCCCGATCGGGGGTCGGGAACGTCGCCATCACCGCATCGCCGATCGTCTTGACCACCGCGCCCGCTTCCGAGGCGACGATCGAATTGAGCACGTCGAAATGCGTCCTCACCAGATCGAACGCCACCAGATCGCCGACCCGCTCATAGAGCTCGGTCGAGCCGCGCAGATCGGTGAACAGGAAGGTCAGGCTGGTGATTTTGAGCCGTTGGTCGACATCGAGCGTGTCGGTGCGATAGATGTCGCGGAACGTCTGGTTGGACAGCAGCTGCTTCGCCGTCAGGAACGGCCGGCGGTTCTTCATGAAATCGTGCAGCCTGTCGCCCGCCACGAAGATGGTCGGCAGCACCCGGGCATCAGTCCGGTTCTCCATCGAGATCCGAAGCGGCCCCGGGCGCATCTCGATGGTCGGATATTGCGGCATGTCGCGGTCGAAGAGCATCGCCAGCGTCTGGCGCTCGCGAACCGGCTCGCCCTTCACATCGAGAAACTGCGCCGTATGGGTCACCGGATCGCTGACGATCAGGAACTCGGGCGGAAGCTGCAGCGACACGATGGCCTTGTCGCCGGCCGGCAGGTCAAGCGACTCGATCGTCACCGCCTCGAACACCTCGTCGAAATTGTCGGGGATCTCCAGCCCCGAGCTGAAATAGATCTGGCGGAAATATTCGACGGGCGACAGGTCCTGCGGGCTGTGCGCGGCGACCCGGCGGACGCGCGGCGTCACCGTGAAGGTGACCTCGATCATCTCGTCGAGGGTCGGCTCGTAATCCTCCGCGCAAAGCGCGCAGCTATATTCCGCCTTCTGGATCGTTTTCAGCGTGGCGTTGGTGTCGAGAACCCCGCCGCAGCCGGGGCACAGCACGTTCCATGACAGGTCGAACATGCCGAGCCGCGCCGCGTGGAGAAACGCACCGATGACCGCGCTTTCCTCGAGACCGTGCTCCTTGGCGAAGGCGAGCGCATTCACCCGCGTCAGCTGGCGATCGTCGCCGTCCTTGACCAGCCGCTCGATCACATCGACCGTCTTGTCGTCGCTTGACTGCCGCAATGCGGCAAACATTGATTGGTTTTCGTCCATTCCGGCAGTTTACGACGGAATTCCGGCGGCGGCCATATCTCGGCCGCAGTCTTCCGCCATCCGCAACGCCGATCCGAAACCGCAAGTCCCCGATAATGGAGCAATTTCCGATGACCAATGCGGCCACGCTCGAGAGATATGCCCCCTACGCCCTGGGAGTTCTGCGCATCGTAACGGCGCTGATCTTTCTATTCCATGGCGCCCAGAAGCTGTTCGGCTTCCCGGCCGAGCCGCCGGGTGGACTGCCACCAGCCTTCACCATCTTCTGGTTTGGCGCCATTCTCGAACTCTTTGGAGGTCTCCTGGTCCTGGTCGGGCTCTTCACGCGCCCGGTGGCCTTCATTCTTTCCGGTGAGATGGCGGTCGCCTATTGGATGGTTCACGCGCCGAAGAGCATCTATCCGGTGCTGAACGGCGGTGACGCCGCGATCCTCTATTGCTTCGTGTTTCTCTATCTGGTGTTTGCCGGCCCCGGCCCCTGGAGCATCGACCAGGCAAGGGAAGGCGGTCGGTAGGGTCCGAGCGCGTCATGAAGATCGTGAGTAGTGAGTAGTGTTTGGGTAGCGCTCGGTTCCAACTACTCACTATTCGCTATGCACTCCTTCATCATCAGCGCCACCACCATCCCGGAGACGAACGTCACGGCCGCGACCGATCCAATCGCCCAGGGAAATCCGAAGCGATCGGCGATGAGGCCGGCGGCGAGCGCGCCGATCGCATAGCCGAGATCGCGCCAGAAGCGATAGACGCTGAGCGATCGCGCCCGCCATGCCGGCGATGAGGCGTCCGACACGGCGGCGATCAGGCTCGGATAGACCATGGCGGTCCCGATGCCGAGCATGAGGCTTCCGGCGAACCACCAGCCGAAATCGCGGGTGAGCGCCGTCAGGAGCAGGCCTGCGGCCTGCCCCCACATGCCGGCGACGATCAGCCCCTTGCGTCCCAGGCGGTCGCTCAGCGGTCCGGTAACGAGCTGCAGGACCCCCCACGCCGTCGGGTAGATCGCCTTCAGGACGCCGATCCGCTCCACCCCCAGGCCGAAGCTGGCGAAGAACAGCGGGAAGATGCCCCAGCTCATGCCGTCATTGAGATTGTTGACGAGCCCCGCCTGCGATGCGGCGAAGAGGTTCCTGTCGCGCCATGACGTCAGCGAGAACACGTCCCAAAAGCCGCTTGTCTCGACCTGCTCCTCGCGCCCGGCCATCTCCAGGACGACGTGAGCGCGAGTGTCGCGCACCAGCAGGACGGAAAGCCCAAGCCCCAAAATGGCATAGCCGATGCCGAGATAGAACGGCACCGGCCGCAGTCCGTATCGCGATGCCAGATAGCCGGTGAGGAAGGCGGTCACGCCCACCGCGACATAGCCTGCGAACTCGTTGATGCCGATGGCGAGGCCCCGCGACTTCGGTCCGACGAGATCGATCTTCATGATCACAGTCATCGACCAGGCAAGCCCCTGATTGATGCCGAGGAGTGCATTGGCGGCGACCACCCACCCCCAGCGCGGAGCCCACATGATCATGAACGGGACCGGCAGGCCGAACAGCCAGCCGATGATCAGCACCCTCTTGCGGCCCCAGAGATCGGCCAGATGCCCGGAGACGAGGTTGGAGAACGCCTTGACGAGGCCGAAGCTGACGATGAAGGAGACGACGAGGGTGGTCGAGGCGATGCCGAACTGCTCAGGAGCGATCAACGGCACGATGGTGCGTTCGAGGCCGACCATGCCGCCCACAAAAGCGTTGATCAGGACCAGCAAGGCAAATTGCGGCCAGTTCTCCCTCAGACCGAGAGCGACGGTGGTCATGTGCGTGTAGAGGCAGTAGGCATAAGGAGTGATCCTTACTACTGCCTAATGCCTGCTGCCTATCTGCCTCGCCTACGCCGCCCGGGTCTTCTCGCGCGCATCCTCGAGCGCCGCGGCGACCGCATCCTCCACCCGCTCCAGCCAGACGAATTCGAGCTCGCGGCGGATTTCTTCCGGGATCTCCTCATATTCCTTGCGGTTCCGCTCAGGCAGCATCACCCGCTTGAGCCCGGCGCGGGATGCCGCGACCACCTTCTCCTTGATGCCGCCCACCGGCAGCACCAGGCCGCGCAGGCTGATCTCGCCGGTCATCGCCGTGTCGCTGCGCACCGGCCGCTCGGTCATCAGCGAGGCCAGCGCCATGAACATCGCAACCCCGGCGCTCGGCCCGTCCTTGGGAACGGCTCCGGCCGGCACGTGAATGTGAATGTCCGCCTTCTCGAAGGCGCTGGCCGCGATCCCGAGCTCGCCCGAGCGGTTCTTGACGATGCTGAGCGCCGCCTGCGCGCTTTCCTTCATGACCTCGCCGAGCTGGCCGGTGAGGATGAGCCTGCCGCTGCCGGGCGTCCGCGTCGCCTCGATGAACAGGATGTCGCCGCCGACCGGCGTCCAGGCAAGCCCGGTGGCCACCCCCGCCATGCCGGTGCGCATCGCGAGCTCGCCTTCGAACAGCGGCGGCCCGAGAATGCCTCCGATATCGTCGGCATCGATCTTGATCGGCCCGCTCTGGCCCTCGGCAATCCGGACCGCGGCATGGCGCAGCACCGTGCCGATCTGCCGCTCGAGCGTGCGCACCCCCGCCTCGCGCGTATAGGCATCGATGATCCGCCGCAATGCCTCGTCGGTGATCTCGACCTGTTCGCCAGTCAGGCCGTTGGCCTCGAGCTGCCGCCGCACCAGATAGCGCCGCGCGATCTCGAGCTTCTCCCCGGCGGTGTAGCCCGTGAGATTGATGATCTCCATCCGTCGCGCAACGGCCCCGGTATGGTGTCGGGCATGTTGGCGGTGGTGATGAACACCACCCGCGACAGATCGAACGGCACGGCGATGTAATTGTCGCGGAAGGTGTTGTTCTGCTCCGGATCGAGCACCTCGAGCAGCGCCGAGGCGGGATCGCCCTGGATGCCGCGCCCGAGCTTGTCGATCTCGTCCAGCATCATCACGCAGTCGCGCTCGCCGGCTTTGCGGATTGCCTGGATGATGTTGCCGGGCAAGGCGCCGATATAGGTGCGCCGGTGGCCGCGGATCTCCGCCTCGTCATGGACCCCGCCGAGGCTGACCCGCACGAACTTGCGCTGCATGGCGCGCGCGATCGACTGGCCGAGCGAGGTCTTGCCGACGCCGGGCGGCCCGATGAAGCACAGGATCGGCGCCTTGCCCTGCGGCGCAAGCTTGCGCACCGCCAGATATTCGATGATCCGCCGCTTGATCTTCTCCAGGCCGAAATGATCCTCGTCCAGAATTCGACGCGCCTCGGCGATGTCGATCGGCGGGCGCTCGGGCAGCTTCCACGGCAGCTCGACCAGCCAGTCGAGATAGGTGCGGACCATGCCATATTCGGCCGCTGCCTCGGGCATGCGCTCGAGGCGCCTGAGTTCCTTGCGCGCCTGCTCATCGGCATCCTTGGGCATTTCTGCCTTGGTGATCGCCTGGCCAAGCTCGGCGATCTCCTGCGCCTTGCCTTCGTCGCCCTCGCCGAGCTGTCGCTGGATCGCCGCCATCTGCTCGCGCAGCAGCACCTCGCGCTGGCGCTCGTCGAGCGCCGCCTTGGTCTGCTTGCCGATCTCGGCCGAGAGCCGCAGCACCTCGAGCCGATGCGCCAGCAGCCCCGACACCTTTTCCATGCGTGCGGTGACGTCGATCGTCTCGAGAATCTCCTGCTTCTCCTCCGGGCGAATGTCCATGTAGGCGGTGGTGAGGTCGGCAAGCGCTCCCGGTGCGGTCACCGAGCGGATCGCCGCCACGAGCTCCTGCGGTGCCTGCGGTATGAGCTGGGCCGCTTCCACCGCCTGGTTCTGCAGATGGAGGAACCGCGCCTCGACCTCGGTCGAGACTGGCTCTGACTCTGGGATGCGCAGCACCCGTGCCACGAGGAACGGCCAGTCCTCGAGGAAGTCGGTAGCCTGGAAGCGCTGATCGCCCTGGCAGATGAGATGGTGCGTGCCGTCGGGAGCGGTCACATAGCGCAGGATGTTGGCGATTGTGCCCATCTTGTAGAGATCGTCGGGACCGGGATCCTCGACCGCCGCATCCTTCTGCATGATGATCCCGATCTGGCGCTGGTCGCGCAGCGCCTGCTGAGCGGCCGCCACGGATTTCGGCCGCATCACCGCGACCGGCATCACCACGCCCGGAAACAGCACGAAATTGCGTACGGGAACGATGATGGTTGCATCCGGCGGCAGTGCCGGCAGATCGTTCGTCCGGCTTTCAGCCACGCGATGTCTCCGCTTTCTTGAGCGACACGGTGAGGCACCCGTCTATGACCGCGACATTGACCGATTCATAGCGCCCCGAAGGCAGCCTGATCCGCCGCTCGAACCGGCCCTGCGGCAGCTCGAGGCGATGGATCACCGCGGTCCGCAGCTCGCGCGGCAGGACCCGGCTGCCCGCCACCACGAGATCGGCGCCGTCGATTGCTGCCTGGACCTGCTGGGCGGCGACCCCCGGCAGCGCCACGAGAACGAGCACCTCCCGCTCGGTCTCCAGCACGTCAACCGGTGGCTCCCAGGATGGTTGCCGCAGCCGTGATCGCGGCGGACCGAAAAAGTCCTGATGCATGCGTTCGGCTCGGGCGAGCATCTCGCAAGCCTCCGACCACATCCAATTCCTGGAATAATCCGCCATTCAGCACCTGTAGAGCCGTTGAGCTGGGTCCCGTTTGTCGCCATCGGTCATCTAACGTGGGCTTCAAGGACCTCTTTTCAATCGTATTGCACTTCCCAGCCGATCGGCAACTCGGTCCACTTGACAGGATCTTCGCCGTGCCGAGAGTCGCCGCATGCAGGATTTCTGGAAGCGCTTCCGTCGCGACCGGCTCGCGATGCTCGGGCTCGCGACGATACTGTTGCTGCTGTTCGTGGGTCTCTTCGCACCCGTCATCTCACCCTACAACCCCAATGAGCAATTCTTCGACGGCCTGACGCTGGAGGGCTCTCCCCTGCCGCCCGGCGAGCGTTTCTGGTTCGGCACCGACACCAACGGGCGGGACCAGCTCTCACGGCTGCTGTTCGGCGCCCGCACCTCTCTCCTGATCGGCATCATCGCCAATGGCATCGCCGTGGTCATTGGCAGTTTTCTGGGGGTGACCGCGGGCTACCTGCGCGGCCCGGCGGGAGCGACGATCATGCGGCTCACCGATCTGATGATGGCCTTTCCACCGCTCCTCCTGGCAATCGCGCTTGCTGCCATCCTCAAGCCTGGCCTCGCCATCATCATCATCGTCATCGCGCTGGTGAACTGGGTCCAGATCGCCCGGGTGATCTACAGCGAGACTGTGGCGCTTGCCGAACGCGATTATATCGAGGCGGCGCGGGCACTTGGTGCGGGTCCCCTGCGCCTCCTGTTCCGCCATCTGCTGCCGCATCTCGTTCCGACCATCACCGTCTACGCGACGCTCGGCATCGCCACCACCGTCCTCCTCGAAGCCATGCTGTCCTTCCTTGGCCGTGGCGTCCAGCCGCCCACTCCGGCCTGGGGCATGATGATCTTCGAGAGTCAGTCCTATTTCCTGAGCGCACCCTGGCTGGTCTTCATACCGGGCGCCGCCATCCTCGTCCTTGCGCTCTCCTTCAATCTGGTCGGCGACGGCCTGCGCGATGCCCTCGACCCGACCCAGCGGGACCGCAGCGCATGATCGGCTACATCGCCAGGCGTCTTGTCGCATCGTTCCTGATCCTGATCGGGGTGACCATGGTCACCTTCGCCCTCACCTTCATGATCCCGGCCGATCCGGTGGCGATGCTGGCGGGGCGCAATGCAACGGCACAGACCCGCGACCAGATCCGCCATCAGCTTGGCCTCGACCGGCCACTGCCCGTCCAGTATGTCACCTATGTCGGGCGCCTCGCCGTCGGCGATCTCGGCAAATCCTATGCCCGCAAGACCGACGTCGCCGACCTGATCGCGTCGCGTCTTCCCCCGACCCTGTTGCTCATGCTGGGCGCCATCATCGCCGAGCTGATGATCGGCATCCCGGCCGGGATCTATGCCGCGAGCCGTCGCGGCAGCGGCGCCGACAAGGTGGCGATGACGATGTCCTTCGTTACCGTCTCGACCCCGCAATTCGTCGTCGGGCTGACCTTGCTCTATGTCTTCGCCTATCTCCTGAGCTGGTTTCCGCTGAGCGGCTATGGATCGCTCAGCAATCTCATTCTGCCCGCATTGACGCTGGGGATGGCCGGGGGCGGCTGGTATTCGCGCATGATGCGCTCCTCGATGATCGAGGTGCTGCGCCAGGACTACATTCGCACGGCCCGCGCCAAGGGCATGGGCGAGCGCCGCGTCCTGCTGGTTCATGGCCTGCGCAATGCCGCACTGCCGATCATTGCCATGATCGGTCTCGACATCGGCATCTTCATGTCGGGCGTGGTGGTGGTCGAGAATGTGTTCGGCTGGCCCGGAATCGGCCAGCTCATGTGGCAGGCGATCCAGTCGCTCGACATTCCCATCATCATGGGTGTCACGACCGTTGCCGCCCTGTTCATCGTGCTCGGCAATTTCCTGGCTGACCTGATCGCGCCGCTGATTGACCCGCGCATTCGATTGCGTTGAAATAGGGCAGAAATCTTAGAAGAAGAGAACAGGGAGAATCTGCACATGAAACGGCTGTTCGTGGCCGCCTTGGCCATTGGTTGCATGGCCCTTGCCGCACCTCTGGCCTTTGGCCAGGCGCCAAAGCAGGGCGGATCGGCGGTGGTGACGTTCAACAACGACCTGACCACCCTCGATCCTCAGGTCGGTTACGACTGGCAGAACTGGTCGGTTATCAAGTCGATCTTCGACGGGCTGATGGACTACAAGCCCGGAACGACCGAGCTCGAGCCCGACCTCGCCAAGGAATTCACCGTCTCCGACGACGGCCTGACCTACACCTTCAAGCTCCGCGACGGCCTCAAATTCCACAATGGCCGACCGGTCACCGCTGGCGACGTGAAATATTCGATCGAGCGCGCCGTCAATCCCGCCACCCAAAGCCCTGGCGCCGGCTATTTCAGCATGATCAAGGGTCATGACGAGCTGAGCGGCGGCAAGGCCAAGGAGATGTCCGGCATCGCCACGCCCGACGACAAGACCGTGGTCTTCACCCTGACCCGGCCGGATGCCACCTTCCTGCATCTGATGGCCATCAATTTCGCCTTCGTCGTCCCGAAGGAGGAGGTGGACAAGGCAGGCGCCGACTGGGGCAAGAAGCCGGTCGGCACCGGCGCCTTCAAATTCGTCGAATGGGTTCCCGGCCAGCGCATCGTGCTCAAGCGCAATCCCGACAATCACCGCGCCGGCATCCCCTATCTCGACAAGCTCACCTTCGAGTTCGGTCAGGATCCGACGGTCGCGGTCCTGCGGCTCGGCAAGGGCGAGGTGGACATTGTCGGCGACGGCATTCCGCCAGCCCAGTTCGCCCAGATCATGGCCGATCCGGCCAATAAGGAGCTGATCGCCATCGGCGATCAGCTCCACACCGGTTATGTCACCATGAACGTCACCGCACCGCCCTTCGATAATCTCAAGGTGCGCCAGGCCGTCAACATGGCGATCAACAAGGACCGGATCGTCAGGCTCATCAACAATCGCGGCGTGCCGGCGACCCAGGCGCTGCCTCCCGCCATGCCCGGCTACAACCGCCAGAACAAGGGTTATGCCTTCGATCAGGAGGCCGCCAAGAAGCTGCTCAAGGAAGCCGGTGCCGACAACATCTCGACCGAGCTTTACGTCATGAATGTCGACCCCAACCCGCGCATCGCCCAGGCGATCCAGCAGGACCTCGCCGCGGTCGGCATCAAGGCCGAGATCCGCTCCCTTGCACAGGCCGAGGTCATCGCTGCCGGCGGCTCGGGCAAGGCTCCCATGATATGGTCGGGCGGCATGGCCTGGATCGCCGACTTCCCCGATCCTGCCAACTTCTATTACGGGATCCTCGGCTGCGCCGGCGCCATCGAGGGCGGCTGGAACTGGTCGAAATACTGCAAGAAGGAGCTCGACGCGAGGGCGGAGAAGGCCGATGCCATGGTGAAGCCTGACCAGTCGGAAGCGCGCATCGCCGCCTGGCAGGGAATTTTCGATGATGTGCTGAAGGAAGCCCCCTGGGCGCCGGTGTTCAACGAGAAGCGCTTCACCTATCACTCGGCGCGGCTCGGCGGTGACCCCGCACTTTTCACCGATCCGATCCACATCCCGGTGAACTACGACTACATCTACGCCAAGGATGCCAAATAGCACTGGCCCGGCCATGCACAATCACACCATCCATCAGCATCAGAGTCATTTCGGCTGGAATCGCGACAACCCGCCCGCGGCTCGCATTGCACCGGGCGAGACGGTCGAGTTCCACCCGGTCGACTCCTCGGGCGGTCAGCTCAATCCCGAATCGACCGTTGCCGATATCGCCAGGCTCGATTTCGGCAAGGTCAACCCGGTCGCCGGCCCCATCCATGTCGATGGCGCCGAGCCCGGCGACGCGATCAAGGTGACGCTGCTCTCCTTCGCGCCGTCAGGCTGGGGTTGGACCGCCAACATTCCGGGCTTCGGCCTGCTCGCCGACCAGTTCCCGGAGCCCGCTCTCCATATTTGGAAATACGATCCGAAGACACTGGCGCCGGCGATGTACGGCCCTGGCGGCAGGGTGCCGCTCAAGCCCTTCTGCGGCACCATCGGCCTCGCCCCGGCCGAGCCTGGGCAGCATTCGGTGGTGCCGCCGCGGCGGATGGGCGGCAACATGGACATTCGCGATCTCGCCGCCGGCACGGTGCTTTATCTCCCGGTCGAGGTGAAGGGCGGCCTCTTCAGCGTCGGTGACACCCATGCGACGCAAGGCGATGGCGAGGTCTGCGGCACCGCCATCGAGAGCCCCTGCTCGCTCGCCGCCAAATTCGAGCTGGAGAAGAACGTCAACCTGCCCTTTCCGCGCTTCACCACCTCAGGACCGGTCGCCCGCCATATGGACGCCAAGGGCTACGAGGCAACAACGGGCATCGGTCCCGACCTGATGGCGGCAGCGCGGTCTGCCGTCATGGGCATGATCGATCTCCTGTCGGCCCGCTACAAGATGCGGTCCGTCGACGCCTACATGCTGTGCAGCGTCTGCGGCGACCTGCGGATCAGCGAGATCGTCGATCTGCCGAACTGGGTCGTCTCGTTTTACTTTCCACGAATCGTCTTGGAATGAACGCCGATCCCCTGCTGCGGGTTGAGAATCTGACGGTGGCGTTCAAATCTGACGGGAACCTGATTCCGGTCGTCGATGGTATCGGGTTCTCGGTTCCCCGCGGCAGGACGGTCGGCCTGGTTGGCGAATCGGGCAGCGGCAAGACCATGACGGCGCACGCCGTCATGCGGCTTCTTCCGTCATCGGTGACGATTACCTCCGGGCGCATCGCCTTCGATGGAATCGATCTCGCCAATGCGAGCGAGCCCGAGATGCAGGACATCCGCGGCGACCGCATCGGCATGATCTTCCAGGAGCCGATGACCTCGCTCAATCCGACCATGCGGGTAGGTGATCAGATTGCCGAGATGCTGCTTCTCCATCGCGCCATGTCGCGCCGTGCCGCCGAGCCGCAGGTGATCGCCATGCTGCGCAAGGCGGGCATTGGCAGCCCCGAGCTTCGCTCCACCCAGTTCCCGCACGAGCTCTCGGGCGGATTGCGCCAGCGGGTGATGATTGCCATGGCGCTGATCTGCGGCCCGAAGCTCCTGATCGCCGATGAGCCGACGACCGCGCTCGACGTCACCATCCAGGCCCAGATCCTCGAGCTCCTGAGATCGCTGAGGGATGCTCTCGGACTCTCGATCCTGCTCATCAGCCATGACCTCGGCGTCATTTCCGAGCTCTGCGACGAGGTCGTCGTCATCTATGCCGGCCGGGTCGCCGAGCAGGGGCCGGTCGCACAGGTTCTCGGCCGGCCGCGGCACCCCTATACCGCAGGGCTCCTCGCTGCATCGCCGCGCCGCTCCCGCCGCGGCGCGCCGCTTCCTGCCATTCCCGGCCTCGTTCCCTCCCCGGACGAGCGTGGGATCGGCTGCAGCTTCCTGCGGCGCTGCCCGCGGCACCTCGATTGCTGCGCCACCATCACGCCGCCGCTCGATGCCACGACCAAGGGCAGCGCCGCCGCCTGTTGGAATCCGGTCGCGTGACCGCGCTGCTGGCAGTCGAGGCGATGACCAAGGACTACCCGGCCCGCGGCAATGCCGGCATCTTGCGGGCGGTCGACCAGGTCTCGCTCTCGCTCGAACCTGGCGAGACCTTGGGGATTGTCGGTGAATCCGGTTGCGGCAAGTCGACCCTGGCACGGCTCATCCTTCGGCTGATCGAGCCGACCTCGGGAACGGTTCGTTTCATGGGGACAGACCTGACGGCGCTTTCCAGTCGAGCGTTGCGCCCGCACCGCCGCAACATGCAGATCGTCTTCCAGGACCCCTATGCCTCTCTCGATCCGCGCATGAGCATCGGCTCGATCATTGCCGAGCCGCTCGACATCCATGGTGTCGGCGACCGCCAGGCACGCCGGCGTCGGGTCACCGAGCTGCTCGATCTTGTTGGCCTGAACCCCACAGTCGCTGACCGTTATCCGCATGAATTCTCCGGCGGCCAGCGTCAACGCATCGGGATCGCCCGCGCCCTCGCGCTCGATCCCAAGCTCGTGGTTCTCGATGAGCCGGTCTCGGCGCTCGACGTGTCGATCCAGGCGCAGATCCTGAACCTGCTGCTCGAGCTCAAGGGTCGGCTCAAGCTGTCCTACATCTTCATCTCGCATGACCTCTCGGTGATCGAGCATGTCAGCGATCGCGTTGCCGTGATGTATCTCGGCCGGATCGTCGAAACAGGGCCGGCCGTGAGCCTGTTCGATCGACCTCTCCACCCCTATACGCGCGCCCTGATTGCGGCGATACCGGGCACCCCCGAGAGGGAGCGAACGCTGCTCAGGGGCGATCCGCCCTCGCCCGAGCGCCTGCCATCAGGCTGCCACTTCCATCCGCGCTGCCCGCTGGCCGGTGAGATTTGCCTTAAGACCGCGCCGGTGCTGCGGCTGATCGAGGAGAACCGGAAGGCGGAATGCCATTTCGCCGCGCCGGCAGCGGCAGCCGACCTCCGGGATCACAGCTAGATTTGAGATCCGATCCAGCTCTTGGCCTCGTCGAGCGTATCGAAGCTCGGCCGCGCCGTGTGATCGAGATGGCCGAAGGCGGCTTCGAGAAACCACTTGCCCTCGGCATCGCCATGGAGATCGGACAAGCGCACCAGCACGGCGATCAGATGGTCCTCGTTGAACACCAGGCAGCCATCCTCATCCTCGCTGCCTGTCGCAATTCGGACCGGTCGAAAAGTCAGTAGGGTCACGGTTCTCCTCCTCTGACGTGGAGGTAACTGGCATCAAAACGGGCCGTCTCCTTGAGGCGCGCCCAATCCCGGACGGCAACATATCCGCCAGCGAGGCTGATCAGGCCCATGCTTCGCAGATCGCGCACGACACGATTGACGTGGACGACCGAAAGCCCGGTCGCATCACCGAGCTCGGCCTGGGTGACTGGAAAGTTGAACCGGAAATCCTGCGCCAGGCCCACTGCGCGATGGCGCACCACCAATTCGCAGATGAGATGCGCGATCCTCTCATGGGCCAGCCGCCGCCCGACGCCGGCGATCCACTGCCGGAAGATCGACGCATCGACCAAGGTCGAGCGCCACAACGCCGCTGCGAGCTTGGGATAGGTCGTGATGATGTAGTCGATCGTCGCGTGCGACAGAAACGCCACCTTGGACGGGCTGAGCGTGCACAGGCTGTGGTCCATCAACTCGAGATGATAGCTCTGCAGGTCTGGCAGATCGCCGGTGATGTGAAAGGCCAGTATCTGCCGCTTGCCGAAATCGAGCAGCTTGTAGCGGCAGGCATAGCCTTCGAGCAGCAGCACGCATTGCGTCGGCCTTTCGCCTTCAAGAACGATATCGATATCGGCATCGATCTCGACGACCTTCATCCTGACGTCCATCAGGGCGTCGAGCTCGACCCGCGGAATATCGGTGATGCTCCGCAGCCTGCGGATCATTGGATGCCGGGCCGCATCACTGAAATAGTCGGAATTCATCATCTTCTCTGAAAAAGGCCTCGCAGCCGGGATTGTCGGGATTATACGCCGATGCCGCTGCGATACAGATTAAACTAGGTAAATTCATTGTGCGGCGACACGCCGCTGATCGGCAATGGGCAGGATGATCCTGACCGTCGTTCCCTTGCCGACGCTGCTATCGATCTCCACCGAGCCGCCGGCCTGGGTGGCAAAGCCATAGACGCTCGCCAGACCGAGACCGGTGCCGCGAGCCGGCCCCTTGGTGGTGAAGAACGGCTCAAAGGCCCGCGCTCGGATCTCCTCCGACATGCCGCTGCCATTGTCGCTCACCGCGATGACGATGGATTGCGGCGCCTCGCCATGCGAGGCATCGCGCTTCGCGGTGGCAATGACCAGCACGCCGCCATTCGGCATTGCGTCGCGGGCATTCGCCGCAAGATTCAATACCGCCATCTCGAACCCGACGGGGTCGATCCTGGCCGGCGGGAGATCCTTCTCGAGCTCATAGCTGACGGTAACCCCCGAACCGACGGTGTGGCGCAACAGCTCCGTCATGCCCTTCACCGCCTGATTGATGTCGACGATCTCCGCCTGGATCGACTCGCGCCGGGCAAAGGCAAGCATCTGCTGGGTGATCTTGGCACCCTTGGCGGCGGCTTCCTCGGCGAGCGTCAAAAGCTTGAGCTCCTTCCCATCGCTTGTCCGCTTCCTGAGCATGGCGAGCGCTGCCGTAATGGCCGCAAGCAGGTTGTTGAAATCGTGGGCGACCCCGCCCGTCACCTGGCCGAGCGCCTCGAACTTTTGCGATTGCAGCAGCCGCGACTCCGCTTCTCGCCGACGCTCGCCTTCCGCCAGTAGCAGCTTGAGCTGCTCCTTTTCCATCTCGAGCCGCCGCATCACCTGGTCCATCGCCAGGAACATCGCCGCCCCCGCAAGCGCCGCAAAGGCTGCCCATGCGGCAACTCGCCAATACCACGGCGTAAGATAGGCCTGCCTGTCGAGCGCAAAGACGGCGTAGAGCGGCTGGTGCGCGACGCGGCGGAACTCCGAAACCTCTTCACGGCCATTGATCGGCGACGTCGCCCACAGCGTTCCCCCCGGGGCATTGCTGGCAACCGCCTTCATCAGCGGCTCGTCCGGTTTGAGCCGCAGGATGTCTTGCGACACCTGGGGATAGCGCACCAGCACATGACCATCGGTGCGGACCAGCGCCGCCGCCGCCGCATCGGGATGCTTCAGGATTGATCGATAGAAATCGTGGAAATAACCGGGAAACAACGTGACCGCCAGCACCCCGTCGAACTTGCCGTTGCGAATGAGCGGCTTGCTGACCGTGAATGCCACGGTGCCCGACATCTTGCCCCGGAACGGCGCGCTGACATAGACCGACGACTGCCCGTCGCGTGCGACGCGGTAGTAGTCCCGCATGCTTACGTCGAAGCGTTCCATCGGAAAGGCGCGGCTGCTTGCCGCGATATGACCGCCCGGCTCGACCACGAAGATCGATTCCACCTCCCGCAGATCCTTGGCGACATGGCGCAGATGATCATGCGGCCAGGACGACACGCCGATCTCTTGCCAACTGGCATTTCCGATCCGGTCGGCAACGCGGTCGAGCACCAGCTCCGCCGAACTCAGGACGGTTCGGGCATGCTCGGCCAAGCTATCGGCCGTCGCCGAAACCTGCTCGCGCGCCGCTCTCAGCGACACCTCATGATCATACCATGCGGCCGCGCCGAACAGGACCGCCGGGATCCCGATACAGAGTAAGGCGAGCGATCTCCGCCTGGAGCGGGCCAGTCGCTGCCAGTATTGCTTGACCATGCCGGCTGTCGAACTCTCCATCCGCCGCCGCGAACCGTACGCCGTTCCCCTCGTGAATGCTAGCAATGCGCGCGCACTGTCAGGAGCTTGATCGTCCATCGCTTGCCGCTTTGATGCACGATATTGACGCAATCTATGATTTCGCCGACCGGTCGCAGCATCTCCCAAGCTTTGTCGGCACGCGGTGACTGAAACAGCGAAATAATGATAAAGCCGTTGCTAGCAATTGACCTGGAGTAGTGCTGGATGACGCTGACCGGATCGCTCAGATAATTGAGGCATTCGCTGAAGATAATAGCATCTGATACTGTCTCGGGCCGGTAGCTTTCAGCATCGGCAACAGCAAAGGTAAGGCGCAAGTCATCGCCTAGCGACGCCCGTGCCGCCGCCACCGCCGATGGCGAGACATCGATCCCAACATAGTTCTGGAATGGCAGGTGGCGGATCTTGCCCGCCAGCAAGCCCTCGCCACAGCCGATATCGAGGATCCGGCTCGGCGCCAGTGCGTCAAGATAGCCGACCATGACGCTGTAGCGCGGCCGTTCCGAAAGGTCTGCCAGATACGCCCACGCCCCGCTCTCATATTGGCGGGTCCAGTCCTCCGGGGTATGGCGCTCCGGATGGAACCCCGTGAGCCTGATCGCCAGGAACTCCCTCAGACGTCTCAATTGGACCACCTTGGATTGCACCATCCGGGATGATTCCTGACGAGAGCACGCGTGCAACTCGCGTCGGTGATAAACATTCCTCATAAGTTAGAGTTGCTGATTTTGCGAGAGAACATGATCATCCCAGCCCGGCGCCGCCGGCAACGCGGCATGTACCTAGGCCTCGAGTACACCGGACCGAGCCGCCGGATAGCGGGAGGTCGTTGAGACCCTTTCAATGATTAGCGCTCGCGAGACATCGAATGGCTGAGGAGCGGCAAGTGCGCAGCGGCCAGCCGTTGGCGCCTGTCGCATCGCCGGTCTTTACCGCCGGGGGCATCTTCCTTGCGCTAGCCGCCCTCTATTTCGGCCGCGACATCTTCGTCCCCTTCGCTCTCGCCATTCTGCTGGCCTTCGCGCTTGCCCCGCTCGTCGACTGGCTGCGACGCTTCAAAATCCCCCGCCTGGCCGCCGTGCTGATGGCGGTCTCTCTGGCGGTGATCATTATCGGTGGCGTGTCGCTGGTGGTCGGCAGTCAGCTGGTGGAGCTCGCTTCCAGCATGCCGACCTACAAGCAGACGATCGCAACCAAGCTGCGCGCGCTGCGCGTCGGACAGGGTGCGCTCGAGCAAGTCACCCACACGGTCGAGGATCTGTCGCGCGAGCTCACGAACGATCGGCCGGCGCCGCAGCCGACAGCGCCCACCACCACCCAAGGAGAGCAGCGCCGCCCTGTGCCCGTGGTCATCGAGCAGCCCGAGATGCGACCCCTGGAGGTCCTCCGTACCATTGCCGGGCCGCTGATCGCGCCGCTGGCCACCGCCGGCATGGTGATCGTCTTCGTCATCTTCGTGCTGATCGAGCGCACCGATCTGCGCGACCGCTTCATCCGGCTGGTCGGCCATGGCGATCTCCAGAAAAGCACCCGCGTCCTCAACGATGCCGCCGAGCGGGTCAGCCGCTACCTTCTCATGCAGTTGGTCGTCAACATCTGCTATGGCATACCGGTGGGCATCGGCCTTTACCTGATCGGCGTGCCCAATGCCCTGCTCTGGGGCCTTCTCGCGACCGTCCTGAGATTTATTCCTTATCTCGGGCCGTTTCTCGCGGCGCTGTTTCCGACCGTGCTCGCCTTTGCCATCGATCCCGGCTGGACCATGCTGCTCTGGGTCATCGCGCTGTTTGTCGTGATCGAACTCATCATCAACAACGCGGTCGAGCCATGGCTCTACGGCTCGAGCACCGGCTTGTCATCCCTTGCCATCATCCTTGCCGCGGTGTTCTGGACGACGCTGTGGGGGCCGGTCGGCCTGTTTCTCGCCACCCCGCTGACCGTCTGCCTGGTGGTGATCGGCCGCTATGTCCCGCAATTGGAGTTCCTCGGCGTCCTTCTTGGCTCCGATCCCGTGCTGGCGCCCGAGGAACGTCTCTATCAGCGCCTCCTGGCCGGCAATGTCGAGGAGGCAATCGCCATCGCGGAATCCGAAATCGCCGAGTCCTCGCCCGTCAACTTCTTCGACCAGGTGGTCATTCCCATGCTGCGGCTTGCCGAAAATGACCGCCAGCGCGGCGCCATCAGCGATGAAACACGCGCCAAGCTCGCCGACGATGCCATCTTCGCCATCCAGGAGCTTGAGGACGAGTTCGAGAATCTTGCCCCGACCGGCCCGGATTCACCGGTGATCTGCGTCGGCGGCCGCAGCGAGGTCGATCATGCCGCCGCCGAAGCAGCGGTGGCAGCCCTGCGCTGCAATGGAATTGCCGCCCGCGCCACCGCTCCGGTGCGTCTGTCGCGCGATCCGGGCGTCATGATCGACCTCAGCGAGGCCAAGATCATTTGCCTCTGCTATCTCGACACCCATCCCCAGGCCTATGCCCGATTCCTGGCGCGCCGCCTCAAACGTCAGGCGCCGGAGGCAAAGACCCTGCTTTGCTATCTCAATCCCCCTCCAGGACCGCCCTCGCAGAACCTGGCCGTGCAAATGCTCGTGGACCAGGTTGTCTTCAGCCTGGAGGAAGCATTGGCTCAGGCAGCGGAATGGCTGGGCGTCACCATCGAAGAGCACCTGGAGGCGGCACCGGACGAGGCGGAGCAGGGAAACGCGCTGTTGCACACGATCAGCGGCATCGCATCCAGTTGATCATAAGAACTTCTCTTCACGCGTCCATCTGGATCGCAGTAATCATCACGAGAGCGACGGCGCATAGAAAAGCAGCTTCGAAGAACCCCATGACACAAACCTCTGCTCCAGGCGCGCCATTCGCCAGCGGACCTTATCGATACACAATCGCTACCAAGAACTAACGAACATTGACTCCAATTCACTTTGCCGCATTTTGTTCGCTCCTTGACAGTCCTTTAAACCATAGCTGCCATACTTTCGCCGACGAGTGAGGGAGCTGTCGATGAAAAATGTTCAGCTGGTCGCCAATCCGCTGCTGAGACTGGTCGCGGAACGCTGCATCGACAGGCGCTCCAGCAACATTTCGCCGGTCTTTACCCTCATCCTGTCCAACAACTCCAACTTCATCGCCGAGCTGCCATTCGTCTATCTGCCTGACGAGCTCATGGAGATCCATGCGGCCGGCGCCATGGCGGTTCGCCAGCTCAACGCTCAGCGGACCTTGGTCCAGATCTCGCCAGCGACAATGACCCGGCTCGCCCCCGGCGAGGGTCTGGTCGTGTGCAATGGCTTGTTTGCACCCGGTCAGCCGAATGGCGGCCGCTTCACCTACATGTCGGGCGCCGCCAACCTGCCGCTGCAAAAGGCCATTGCCCGGCTCGAGCCGACGCCCATCCCGTCTGGCCGCGTCAGAATGGCCGAACCGGCCTTCATCAAGTAACCATAACGACGGCGGTAGCCCCGGCAAGGTGGTCAGCCTTGCGTAGGGACAAGGGTGTTGTGCTCACGGCGTTCCGCTACTATGGACCGTTCATGGCGCCTCGTTTCCGCCCTGATCCTTGCGCAGTAGCAACGGCCGAACAGCCGATCGGAGCAAGCCGTGATCGCCGCGATATTTCGCTGGCTAGAGACCCGTACTGACTGCTTTCCGGAAGCCCTTCCGGAGAGGCCCCCGACCACGCTCGTCAGCTTCATTTTGCATTATGCCCGGCCGTTCTGGCCGCTCCTCCTCGCCTCCTCGCTCTTCGCCACTGTCGTGGCGCTGATCGAGGTGTCGTTGTTTGCCTTTGTCGGCAAGCTCGTCGACTGGCTGTCAACCGCCAACCGGCAGACCTTCTGGCAGGACCATTGGCTCGACCTGACCGGCATGGGGGTCCTCGTCCTCATCGTTCTGCCTTTCCTCAAATTCTGGTACGAGGCGGTCGTCCACCAGGGACTGATTGGCAATTTCGCGATGCGGACGCGATGGCAGGCACACCGCTATGTGCTGCGCCAGAGCATGGATTTCTTCCAGAACGACTTCGCCGGACGGGTTGCCACCAAGGTCATGCAAACGGCCCTTGGTGTTCGCGAAGTCGTCATGAAGGTAAGCGAGGTCCTGCTCTATGTCGCCGTCTATTTCACCGGCGCGCTGATCCTGTTTGCTTCGAGCGACCTCCGACTCACCACACCGCTGATCCTGTGGCTCATCGGCTATCTCCTGGCGCTCCGCTATTTCATTCCCCGCCTCCAGGTGATTTCCAAGGAGCAGTCGGATGCCCGCTCGCTGGTCACCGGCCGGGTTGTGGACAGCTACACCAACATCGCCACGGTGAAGATGTTCGCCCATGCCGAGCGCGAGGATGCCTATGCCCGCAACGGCATGGACATTTTCCTCGACACCGTGCACCGGCAGATGCGACTCGTCACCCTGCTGACGGTCGCCCTGAATTCGCTCAATGCGCTCCTCCTGTTCTCGGTGTCGGCCCTGGCGATCTGGCTGTGGTGGCTCGAGGCGGTGACCGCCGGAGCGATCGCCTTTGCCATCGGCCTGATCCTGCGCATGCAGGGCATGTCGCACTGGATCATGTGGGAGCTCGCTTCGCTCTTCGAGCAGATCGGCGTCGTCCAGGACGGGCTGGAGACGATCGCGCGGGAGCGTGCCGTCGTGGATAGGGCCGATCCGCGCAACCTGTCGGTGCCGCGCGGCGAGGTCCGTTATGACCGCATCCACTTCAACTACGGCAGAAACCGTGAAGATGAGGGCATGAGCGGGATCATCGACAACCTGTCGCTCACCATCCGGCCGGGCGAGAAGGTCGGTCTGGTCGGTCGCTCGGGCGCCGGCAAGTCCACTCTGGTGAGCCTGCTCCTGCGCTTCTACGATCTCGAGGGCGGGCGCATCCTGATCGACGGCCAGGACATCGCGCTGGTCCGACAGGAGTCCCTGCGCGAGAAGATCGGCATGGTGACCCAGGACACTTCGCTCCTCCACCGCTCGGTCATCGACAACATCCTTTACGGCCGGCCGAACGCCACCTTCGAGGAGGCGATTGCCGCCGCCAAGAAGGCGCATGCCCATGAGTTTATCCTGGATCTCGAGGATCTGGCCGGCCGGCGCGGCTACAGCGCCCATGTCGGCGAGCGCGGCGTCAAGCTGTCGGGCGGCCAGCGCCAGCGCGTCGCCATTGCCCGGGTTCTGCTCAAGGATGCGCCGATCCTCATCCTCGACGAGGCGACCAGCGCCCTCGACAGCGAGGTCGAGGCCGCAATCCAGGAAAGCCTCTACAATCTGATGCAGGGCAAGACGGTGATCGCCATCGCCCATCGGCTGTCGACCATTGCCGCGCTTGATCGGCTGATCATCATGGACAAGGGACAGATCGTCGAGGAAGGCACCCATGCCGAGCTGCTGAAGCGCGGCGGCATCTATGCCGAACTGTGGAACCGCCAATCGGGCGGCTTCATCGCCCGCGATACCGCCGAGGCGGCCGAATGACGGCCCGCGTCGGCTTCATTCGATGAAGATGTTGACGCGGGCCGACCGGCCCCTGGCGTCGATCACCGTCAGCGTCGAGAACCCCTGCCCGTCCGGCTGCCATGACAGGTTTCGCCGCCGCTCCGCACCCGGCAATGGCGTGCCATTGGCGAGCCACCGGAAGGGGGCTCGTCCGCCCTGCATCTTCATCTGCAGGGAGCTGACGGGTCCGCCGCTCGCAAAGCCGAGATCGACCCGCGCGCCGTCCGGCGGAAAGACGATCGCCGGCGACGCCTCCGATCCGGCGCTCGGCAGCTCGTCCCGCGACTCGAACCGCCGCAGCCCTTCCGGCAGATCGGCAGCGCTGCCGCGCAGCACCGAGGACGGCGCCACCGGCGGCGCGAAAGCTTCGAGTCCGGCCCGCCTCCACGCCTCGAACAGGATCGGTGCGGCGCTCAGGCGCCCGGTCATTCCGGGTGACGGGCTGCCATCGGGCCGACCGGCCCACACCGCCAGCACGAAGCGGCCGTCGAAGCCGACCGCCCAACTGTCGCGAAAGCCGAAGGAGGTGCCGGTCTTGTAGGCAAAGCCCTGCCGTGCTGCACCCTCGGGCGGCGCCACCCCGGCCAGGATGTCCGAGACATACCAGGCCGCTGCGGGGCTGAGGATCTCCCGTCCAGGCCCTTGCGCCGAGGGGCTTTGCGGCAATCCGGTGCCGAGCACCGCGACCCGGCCGCGATTGGGAAAGATCGTGTAGAGCTCGGCCAGGTCGAACAGGCTGAGACCGAGACCGCCAAGGCCGATGGGCAGGCCAGGGGCCGCACCGTCCGGCAGCACGTATTCGACCCCCGCTCGACCGAGCCGTGATGCGAGAAGCTGCGGCCCGACGGCATCGAGCAGCCGAATGGCCGGCACATTCAGCGACAGCTGAAGCGCCGTCCTGACGGTGACATCACCCTGATAGCTCATGTCGAAATTGCCGGGACGATAGCCTTTGATGCTGACCGGCCGGTCCTCGATGATGGTCTCCGGGTGGACGACGCCCTGCTCGAAGGCCAGGCCATAGATCAGCGGCTTCAGCGCCGAGCCCGGCGAGCGAATGGCGCTTGCCATATCGATTTCGCCGGCATGCTCGCGCTCGAAAATCCCGCTCGAGCCAACATAGGCGAGAACCTCGCCGTTCGCCGCATCGGCCAGCACCATGGCCACCGAATGCTGCCTTCCGATGAGTCGCGCCCGTTCCGCCGCCACCTGTTCGAGGGCCGTCTCGATCTCGCGATCGACCGTCAGCCGATGCGTCTTCGCCAGCGGCGCCCGCCGCACCGCCTCCTGCGCCAAGTGGGCAGCATGAATCGGCAGCTGCCGGCGCGCTGTTGGAATCGGCTGTGCCATCGCCCGCGCGCGATCGCTCGCCTCGATCATCCCTGCCTTGAGCGCCCGGTCGAGAACGCGCTCGCGCGACCGCTGGGCGGCGCCGGCATCGCGGTCGGGACGGCGCCGCTCGGGCAGTTGCGGCAGAGCGACCAGCAGCGCCGCCTCGGCCAGCGTCAACTTCAGCGGCTCCTTGCCGAACCAGGTCAAGGCGGCGGCGCGGATCCCTTCGACATTTCCGCCATAGGGCGCCCGCATCAGATAGAGATCGAGGATCTGGCGCTTGTCGAGCCGCCGCTCGATTTGAAGCGCACGGGCGATTTGCTTCAGCTTGGCAAGAATCGTGCGCCCTTGCGGCTCCTCGATAAGTCTCGCGAGCTGCATGGTCAGCGTCGACCCGCCCGACACGATCCGGCCATGCATGAGCGCTTGGCCGAAGGCCCTGAGCAGCGCCAGCGGATCGACGCCGCGATGACTGGCAAAGCGCTTGTCCTCGTAGGCCGTCAGCAGCCGAATGAACTTGGGATCGACCTGACCGGCGGTGACCGGCAGCCGCCACATCCCCCGTGGCAGCGCAAAGGCCCTGAGCAGCCGCCCCTGGCGATCGGTCACCACCGTCGATACGTCGGAGGCCTGTGGCAATGGCGGCGGGTAGGCGCGGTCGGCCATATCGACGCCGAGGACCATGAGCGCCACCGCAGCGGCGCTCACGGCCCATCGCCCGATCCACCGCCGGCGTGTCATGGCGAAGGTCCGGTCACTTCCACCCGGCCGGTTGCGGTCCGTGCGCTGAGATGCGGGCGATACATGTCCTCGACCACTGCCGGCGGATGGACATAGGTCCCAGGCGACACCGCCCGGACCACATAGGCGAAGGTGAGCTCGCCCGTATTCTCCGGATTCCGGTCGAAGGCCACCACGAACCGGTCCGATCGGACCTCGCTATGGGCGACAGTGATCTCCGGCAGCCAGTCGAAGGCCGCAAGGTCGGCGCTTTGGACGAGCTTCGGGTTGTCCACCTCGAAACCGGCGGGCAGCAGATCGGTGATGGCGATGCGGGCCGGCCAGCTCGTTGTCTGGGTCACCTTGACGACCGCGACGAGACGCTCGTTCTGCGCCACCCGGCTGGCATCGGCCGCCGAGCCGTCGAGATGAAAGTAATTGCGCTCGATGGTGAAGCCCTGGCCACCGGCCGGCAGCGGTACCTCAGGAACGGCGGTGACCGTGACCACCGCGGCCACATCATCGGTTCCGACATTCGTCACATTGATCGGCGTCTGTACCAGCTCCGGACCGGACAGCGTCCGCGCGAAATTCCCCCGCGTCTCCCTACCGTCGATATCGAGGCGGATGCTGCGCCCCTCCGCCTGCACGGCACGGGCCGCCAACAGCAGCCAGGCATTCTCCTGCGTGCTCGTCTGATCGCTGGCGACCCGCTGGCCGGCCACGTAATCGATCATGTCCGTCACCGAGCCCGGCATCGGCCGACTCTCGGCCGCCAGCGCCAGCAGCGCCGCCCCGTCGCGCAGCCGCGAGCCATAGTCCGACCGCGCCCAGTTCTCGCCCTTGGCCTTGAGCAGCCGGAAGGCCGACGCAAAAGCATTTCCGGCCCGACCCTTCTCGCCATAGAGATCGAGGCTGGCGGCAATCTGCGCCCGCGCCATCACCGTGCCGAAGGATTCGAGCTTGTCATCGCCGAAATAACGCAGATCGCCGATCGCTGCCCGCCGATTGCGCGCCAGTACATAGATGGCGTAGGCCATTTGCGGCCCCTGATCCGCGACATTGGCGTCGTAGGACAGCGCGTTCTCCAGATTGTCGAGCGCCAGCGAGAACGCCTGATCGGGAATGCGATAATTCTCCTCACGCGCCCGCGTCAGAAAATCCGTGACATAGGAATCGAGCCAGAGATCCCCCGATCCCGGACTCCACAGGCCAAAGCTGCCGCTCGCTGCCTGGTAGGAGAGCACCCGCTCGATCGCATCCTGGACGCGGGCACGGATGCCGGCGTCGTCGGCCATCCCGCTCTGCCGCGCGACCTCCGAGAGATAGAGCAGCGGCAAAGCCCGGCTCACCGTCTGCTCGGCGCAGCCCAGGGGATAGCGATCGAGCGCCAGCAGCAGGGATGGCACAACGAAGCCGGCCGAGCGCGACACGCCGAGCGTCACCTTGGCAGTGTCGGCAATCCGGCCGGCGAGCAGATCGGCGCCGATGATCGTGCTTCCGCCGGCGCTGAGCGAGAGCACCCGGCGTTCGGTCACCGGCGGCTGTGAGGCGCGTACCGGCACCGTCTCTTCGAGCTCGACCGCCGGACCGAGAGCGCGCGACAGCCGCACAGTGAGCGAACCGGTACCGACGGTGCCGGCGGTGACCGGGACGGTCAGCGCCAGTCTTTGGCGGCTGGCGAGCGTCACGGTCGCTGGAACGGCCGAGCGGTCGAGAGCAAGCTCGCGGCTCGACTGGATATCGAGCTGATAATCCCCGGCCGGTCCATCCTCGTTGGCGAGCTCGAGCCGCACCACCGAGCGATCCCCCGGTGCGAGAAACCGCGCCACCCCGGCGGTGATAACGATCGGATCGCGCACCACCACCTCGGTCTCGGCGTGACCGAAGCCACGGCTCGACCATGCCGTTGCCATCACCCTGACCGAGCCGTTGAATTCCGGGATGGCGACGCTGACGTTCGCCCTGCCCTGCTGGTCAACCCGCACCGGGCCGGAGAAGAAGGCGACGAGCTTGCGCACCGGCGGGCTGCCCTGCATGGCCATGCCGCCCTGGTCGCCACCGGAACGCACCCGGCCGAGCGGCCCCGTCGTGCCGTCGATCAGCTGCCCATAGAGATCGCGTATCTCGAGGCCGAGCCGTCGTTGGCCGAAATACCAGCCGTCGGGGTCGGGGGTCTGATAGCGGGTGAGGTTCAGAATGCCGACATCGACCGCGGCCACCGCCACATAGGCTTCCTCGCCCGGCGCAATGTTCGAGAGACTCACCGGGATCGTCAGCGTCTGGCGCGGCAGCATGCGGGCCGGTGGGGTGAGCGAGACACCGATGAGATTGGCGCCCGGCGCGACCTTCAGCCATTTGATGCCGATCGCGCGATGCGGCATCCGCGTGTCGCCATTGTCGCCGGGCCGGAAATGGGTCACGGTGACATAGCCGCCGGCGCCGATCTCGGGCGTCACCGGGATGTCGACCACGCCGCCCGACGCCGGGACCTCCACCCGCTTGCGCCACAGCACTCGATCGGTGCCGACCACGATCTCGCTCTCGCCGGCAAAACGCGGCGAGATCGTGAGCTTGGCCGTGTCACCGGCGCGGTATTCGGACCTGTCAAGGCCGATCTCCAGCCCGTCCGGCGTCTCCGTCGTTGCCTGGTCGACATACCAGCCGGAGGTGAACTCGTAGCTGGTCGCGGCGCCGTCTGCCGGGTTTTCGACGTCGAGCCGATAGCGCCCCCATTCGGTCGGAACCGAGATCTTCGCCGGATCTCCGGGCGCGACATCCACCTGACCGTCGGCGAGCTTCTCAGTCCGAAGCACCGGCTCGTAGTTCCAGCTCTCTCCCGAGCGGTACCATTGATATTCCCGCTCGAGCCTGAGAAGCGACCAGCGTAAGGCCTTTACCGCACGCCTGGTGCCGTCGACGCCTGCAGCGATGATGCGGAACTCGGCGGGTGCGCCCTGCCGCACCGTCTCGCCGGCGAAGCTGGGCTTGATTCCGATATAGGTCTCGCCATTGTCGATCGGCAGGCTCGCCTGGCGCTCGACCGCGCGGCCGCTGCCTTCGCGCATGCGGATGATGAGCGTACCCTCCAGCGGCCGGGTGGCGGACGGAAGCTCGCCGAGCGGGACCGCGAACGATGCCTTGCCGGCCGAATCGGTCTCCGGAAGCTCCTCGAGCGGCGTGGCGTTCGAAACCGCATCCTCATCCGCGAGGCCGAATGCGTACCCCTCGAAGCTTGTCAGGCTGCGCGTCGAGGACACTCGAAGCTCGCCTTCGAGCCGCATGTCCGACGCGGGCGCACCATAGAGGAACCGGCCATCGACTTCCGCCCGCATGTCCGTCCCAGGCCGCAGCACCGGTCCCGGCAGCTTCAGCGTGAACTCGGTCCGGTCCGGCACGAAGTCCTCGACCAGGAACTGCCGCTCCGCGACCGGCTCGGCAGACGGATCGGTGTAGGCGCCGACGGTCCAGGTGCCCAGCGGTACGTTTTGCGGCAGTTGCAGCCCGGTCCAATGGCTCGCGCCTCCGAGATCGGGCGTCGCCACCCGCTGGAATTCGACGCCGTCCGGGCGCTTGAAGATGAAGGTGAGCGGTAGACCGGAAATGGGCCGCGCACCGTCGTCGCGGGCGAGCGCCAGGACATGGACGGTGTCGCCTACCCGGTAGATGCCGCGCTCGGTGTACATGAAGGCATCGACCGGTCCCGGCGCCTTCCGTCCGGTGACGCCGCGATCCCCGAGGTCGAAGCCCGGTCGCGTGAGATCGAGGAAGACGAAGTCGTTCCGCACACCGTCGCTGGCAGTGATCGCGGCAGGCGCCAGCGCCGCCGCCCCGCGCATCAGACCGCGCTCGAAGCGCGCATGACCCTCGTCATCGGTCTTGGTCGTGCCAAGGACCTCGTTGTTGCGGGCGATGAGCTTGAGCTCGAGGCCTGCCGCCGGCCGCGCACTGTCGAGCGCCCGTGCGGAAACATTGAGACCGTCATCCCCGGCGAAGGTCGAAAGTCCGATATTGCTGAGCACGAACCATTGCGTGGCGCGGCTCTTCCATTCATTGGCCTTGTCGAAGCGCGGCCGGCCGACCAGCACATAGACGCCGGCCCTTTTCTGCGGCACCAGCTGCTCCAGCGGGACGAGGGTGAGCACCTCCTTGTTGAGGTCGAACCGTGTCTCGACGATTCCTTTCCAGACAAGCTCGCCGCTCGAATCGCGGATCGTGTCGGCGTCATAGCCGTCGAGCTGCTGCAGGAATTTGCCATCGCCGATCACCCGGGCAAGACCGCGGTCGCCAATCCGGTAGAGCGTGAGCTCGACCTCCC
>JBIOYR010000120.1:0-8425 GCA_044870245.1 Aestuariivirgaceae bacterium
GGCGCCCATCGGCCCGAGAATCCCATAGTTGTCCCGCAACACTCGAGTGAACCGGTTCTTATTGCCTAGTTTTGAGTGGAGCTTTCGAGCCGTACCATCTATGGCGTTGCAGGCGTGGAGCATCGCAGCTTCGGGATCGCCCTGCTCCCAGTCAGCGATCGCTTTGCGCACAGAATCAGAAATTTTCATCGGTGCGTCTGGTCATTGATCCGTGCATGAGTTCCTAGCTCACCCTGGCTGCTTACGCCCTAGGTGCCGCACCGCACGATCATCTCCCTGTCAACAGTGGGCAGCGTGCCGCCGTAAACTTGCGAGAATATCGTAACCGCGGCCCCCGGAGACCTCTCCGGCCTTTTTAAGCACATGCTCCAGCTCATCATCAATGCTAATGGCATTGTCCTGGCGCATGTCTATGGCCAGTCTGATGGCGCAATCGCTGTCTCAGAAGGCCGGCTGGCCAATGACGAAGCGCGCCGGATCTCCAAGCTGATCGCTCGCCTACCCGAGCTTGTCGAGCTGGAGCGCGATCGAAATAAGGCCGGGAGCCGACGCAAGCCGCAGCCACTGCGGTTCAAGCCGGTGACGATCGGCGACCTGATCAGGGAGGGGAAGCTGCTGGAGGTGCATTGCGGGAATTGCCGACCGGAGCGGCACCTCTATCTCGATCCTGAGATATTGCGTCTGCCCCAAGTGCATGCCGGTGCCGGAAGTCGCAAGGCATCTCATCTGCAGCAAGTGCGGCAGGAACAGCGAGACCTATCACCCCGCGTCCGTATGCGGGATGTTAGGGTAAATATTGGGATAGAAGAAGATTTGAGACGAAAAAATCCAACCTTATCAAATAGCTATGTTGCTGGCATGGCGGAGGCCTTGGCTTCCTGGCTGACGGCGGCAATCTTCTGCTTCATCCGCTTGCGATCGCGCAGCACCTTGGAGAGATTGGCGAGCGCCTCGGCGAGATTGCCGCCGGTCTTGGACTGGATCGCGATGACGATGCCGAGGAAGTTGACCTCGGCGAGCGGCATGCGCTCGAACATCCGCTCGATACCCTGGTCGATGGCGATGCCGATCCGCTGGCCCTCGACCACTTCGAGAAACTCCGGACCGACCGGGGCAGGAATCTCGGCGGCGATCACCTTCATGGCGTCGGACAGCGGCAGACCTGCCTTCAGGCCGCGCACCATGATGTCGATGGCATCGGGGAATTCGACCAGGAACACTTCCTGGCGACGCTTGCGGAGATAACAGAGAAACCAGCGCGGCAGACCGAGCAGACCGACAAGGCCGGCGGCGAGCGCCACATACCAGGCGGCGCCGGCGATCATGACGGCAAGGGCGAGCACGACCGCGAGCACGATCGAGGCGACCCAAAACTTCTGAACCGATAGATCGAGACCGGACTGCATCAGCAGCGTGCGCAGGGTCAGCCTGCGGCGTCGCTTCTGCTCGCTCTGGTCGAGCTGCTTCAGCGATTCCTGGATTTGCTTGCGACGCCCGTCCTTCGATTCGGCAATGAGACGGGCGCCCAGCCCCGACACCCTGTCGCGGCGAGCGCTTTTGTCCGAAATGGTCTGAACACGCTTGGCGGCGTGGGCCTCGCCGGTGAGCCAGGGATGGAGCAGGCCGACGAGAAAGCCGCCGACGCTCAGCGCAATCAGGCCGATCACGGCGACGTCAAGCATCATTGGCCGTCTCGGCGCGCTCCAACGCCTCGGCCAGGCGGTTCTCCTCGCCATAATAGCGGGCGCGATCCCAGAAATGCGGCCGGGCGATGCCGGTCGAGCGGTGACGGCCCATGACCCTGCCGCCAGTATCCTCGCCGATGATGTCGTAGAGGAAGAGGTCCTGGGTGGTGACGACGTCGCCCTCCATTCCGACCACCTCGGTGATATGGGTGATGCGGCGCGAGCCGTCGCGCAGGCGGGCTGCCTGGATGATGATGTCGATCGAGCCGACGACCATTTCCTTGATCGTCCTGGACGGCAGCGCAAAGCCGCCCATGGCAATCATCGATTCGAGCCGCGACAATGCCTCGCGCGGCGAGTTGGCGTGGACCGTGCCCATCGAGCCGTCATGGCCGGTGTTCATCGCCTGAAGCAGGTCGAAGGCTTCCGGCCCGCGCACCTCGCCGACGATGATCCGCTCCGGTCGCATGCGTAGGCAGTTCCTGACGAGGTCGCGCATGGTGATCTCGCCCTCGCCCTCGAGGTTGGGTGGACGGGTTTCGAGGCGCACCACATGCGGCTGCTGCAGCTGAAGCTCGGCGGCATCCTCGCAGGTGACGACCCGCTCCTCGGCGTCGATGAAGCCGGTCAGGCAGTTGAGCAGCGTGGTCTTGCCGGAGCCGGTGCCACCCGAGATCAGCACGTTGCAGCGGACCCGGCCGATGATGCCGAGAAGGGTTGCACCTTCGGGGCTGATCGAGCCGAATTTGACGAGGTCAGCCATCTTCAGGCGGTCGCGGCGGAACTTGCGGATGGTGAGGGCCGGTCCGTCGATCGACAGCGGCGGCACGATGACGTTGACGCGCGAGCCATCGGGCAGGCGGGCATCGCAGATCGGGCTTGCCTCATCGACGCGGCGACCGATCTGGCTGACGATGCGCTGGCAGACGTTCAGCAGCTGGGCATTGTCGCGGAAGCGGATGTTTGCCGGCTCCATCCTGCCATTCACCTCGATGAAGCAGGTGCTGGCGCCGTTGATCATGATATCGGCGATGTCGTCGCGCGCCAGCAGCGGCTCGAGCGGGCCATAGCCGAGGACGTCGTTGCAGATGTCCTCGAGCAGCTCCTCCTGCTCGGCGATCGACATCACGACATCCTTGAGCGCGATGATCTCGTTGACGATGTCGCGGATCTCGTCACGGGCGCTCTCACGGTCGAGCTGACCGAGCTGGGTCAGGTCGATGGCATCGATCAGGGCGTTGAAGATCGACGACTTGATGTCGTAATAGCTGTCGGAGCGACGGTAATTGATGGCGCGAGCAGGCGGCCTTGCGACCTCGAGCGGGGCACTGCTCGTCGCGGCGGCCGGGGCGTCGAGGGCAGCCGGTCCCGGCGACCGTGCCATAACGTTGGAAACAGCGTTGGCGCCAAGCGACGCCTCGCCGCTGGTCAAGGAGCTCCGCAACGCGCTGCGCTTGCCGAACATGTCATTTCTTCCTCAAGGACGGCAGCCTGCCGATAAAGGGGAGGAGCAGGCGTTCCATGGTCTTGGCAGGCGCCGCGCTGCGCCCGGCAAGATCGAGCGCGAAGGTCTCGACCAACTCCGCCGGCTTCGACCTGGCAGCGACCTCGGCGATCATCTGGCCGTTGCTCGAGGCGGTGCCGAAGATCTGCGGCTCGAAGGGGATGACGATCGCCGGCTCGGCACCGACCGAGCGGGCGAAGTCGCCGACCGGGATCTCCGGGCGCCTGGCCACGCCGACCTGGTTGAGGATCAGGCGCGGCGGGCGATCGTTGGGCCGAGCGGTCTTGAGGAGGTCGATGAGGTTCTTGGTGTTGCGCAAGGCTGCGAGCTCCGGCGTCGCAGTGACAATGACGTCGTCGGCCTGGAGGAGCGTCGCTCTGGTCCAGGGCGCCCAGAGATTGGGGACATCGACGATCACATTGGGAACACAGAGGCGCACCACATCGAGGATGTGCTCCAGCGCTTCCTTGTCGATCGCGTAGTCACGATCGATCGATGCTGGCGCGGAGAGAAGCGAGAGGCGGTCGCCAGCCTTGGCAAGCAGGCGCTCGAGCAGCGTCTGGTCGACGCGCTCCGGCTGGCCGAGCGCTTCGGCGATGCCTTGAGCGGCGTCGATATTGAAATTGAGCCCGGCGGTGCCGAAGGCAAGATCGAGATCGGTGATGACCGTGTCGATCATGAGCTTGCGCGAGAACAGCCAGCCGACATTGTGGGCGATGGTGCTCGAGCCGACGCCGCCCTTGGCGCCGACAAAGGCGAGGATCCGGCCGATCTGGCCGGCTTTGGGATCGGCATAGAGGGCGCCGATCGCCTCGATGATGTGAAGTGCACCGAGCGGCGCCACGAGATATTCGCTGACGCCCGAGCGGATCAGCTGGCGATAGAGCACGACGTCATTGACATGGCCGATGACGATAACCTTGGTCGAGGGATCGCAAACATTGGCGAGGCGAGCGAGCTCGGCCATTACCGCATCGCGTCCGCCTTCGGTCTCGACCACCAGGACGTTCGGCGTATGGGTCTCGCCATAGAGCTGGACAGCCGCCTTCAGGCCGCCGAGCTTGATGTCGAGGTGGGCCCTGGCGAGCCGTCGGTCGCCGATGGCAAGCTGCATGGCCTGGGCGGTGGCAGGGTTGGAGCAGAAGGCGTGGATGTTGATGCGCGGCACGAGCGCCACGACGCTGCCATGGGCGCCAGGGATCTCGGGCGCCGGGGACGCGAGCTGCGAGGTCATTGGCCGACCTCGCTGATCCTGGCGCTCTGCTCGGCATTGACCGGCGTCGAGGGGTCCTTGGGCGTTCGGTAATCGGTGAAGATCTGGGACCTGCGCGGCGCATCGGGCGGCGTCTCGGCGCGCGGCATCACCAGGTCATTCGGGTTGGCGACGATGGCAGCAATGTTTTGCTGGTGGGCGCAGCCGAAATTGGGAAAGGGCTCGTTCTCGCCGCTCCGGGAAAGGCTTTCGTTCCAGTCGCCACAGGGCGACATCACGGCCATGTTGCGGGTAAAGGTCAGGACGACCGGCCCGCGGCGATCATAGGCGGTGGCGACGATCCGCGCCGGCGGAACGCCCTGCTCCATGAGGATGGATGCGACCTCATCGGCGGTGGCGCGGGCGCTCCTGGGATGCTTGAGCCCGATCGAATGGCTGGCATTGATCAACGCCGACTGGGCGAAGCGGGCGACCTCGTTGCGCTCGACCGCGGTCAGGCCGTTCCCATGCGGCACCAGCTCGATCCGGGCGGTGTCCTTCACCACCGTGATCGGGTGGCGCTGATAGTGCATCGGCGGCGTGTAGACATCGTCGAGCTCGGCATCGAGATAGACGCCGCAGCCGGTCAACCCGACAAGGAGCAGCAGCGGGGCTAGCGACGGGGCGATCCGTCGGCGCGAGCGCAAGGCGAACATGGCTCTGATCATCTCCTTCATGGCTCACTCGACGATGAAGCCGACATCGCCCTGGTAGACACCTTTGGGGCCGCTGCCCTGGACGCCGTACATGCGGTTGAGGCGGCCCCACAGAATGCTCTGACGGTCGCTGGCGACATTGAGGGTGTCGAGCGGCGTGGCGAGCTTGTTCTCGTTGACCGGCGAGACGATGAAAGGCGTGACGATGACCACGAGCTCGGTCTCGTTGGAAAGGTAGTCGCGGCTGCGGAACAGCGCGCCGAGCACCGGCAGGTCCTTCACGCCCGGAACGCCGTTGAGATCCTGCTTGGTGCGCTCCTGGATCATCCCTGCCATGACCATCGAGCCTCCGGAGGGCAGCTCGACGGTGGTCTCGGCGCGGCGGACCTTCAGGCCGGGAATCGTCATTCGATCGGTTCTGATGGCATTTTCCGACGTGGTCTCACTGACCTCCGAGGTGATGCGCATGCTGATCCGGCCCTCGCTCATCACGACAGGAGTGAAGCCGAGGCCGACACCGAAGGGCTTGAACTCGATGGTGGTCCGGTCGTTGTCCTGGGCCACCGGTATCGGGAACTCGCCGCCGGCGAGGAATTTGGCATTCTCGCCCGAGATGGCGGTGAGGGTCGGCTCGGCAAGGGTACGGATCAGGCCGTCGCGCTCATAAGCCTGGACGAGCGCATCGATGTCGACGCCCTTGCCGGCGAACGAGGTGCCGAGCCCGGCATCGGCGCGAGTCAGAGGGCCATTGATCGTGAAGGGATTGGCGTTCACAAAGCCGACCGTCAATCCGCCGGAACTGAAAAGCGCCCGGGTGTCGATGCCGAACTGCTTGAGCACGTCGCGCTGCAGCTCGGCGACGCGCACGCGCAGCATCACCTGCTCCTTGCCGAGGATCGCGATGTTGTTGATGACATTGCCGGGGGGACCGCCGCCGCCAGCCGGCACAGCCGCGCTTGGTGCACCGCCGCCCGAGGAGCCGCCGACGAAGGCGGTGGCGAGTTCCACCGCCCGCCTGGCCTCGGCGGCATTGGCGGCAGTACCGGACAGAATGACGTTGCTGTTGACGGTGTCGACGGTGATGCGGCTGTCGGGAATGGCCCGGTCGATCAGGCGCTGAAGCGCCTTGCCGTCGAGCGCGACCTCGATGTCGAGGCTCAGGATCTGGCGGCCATCGGCATCGAAGAAGAAGGCGTTGGTCTGGCCGATACTCTTGGCGAAGAGATAGGCAGTGTTCTGGGTGCGAACCACGGCATCGACGATCGCCGGATTGCCGAGCAGGACATCGCGGGAGGAGGCCGGCAGGCGAATGACCATCGATTTGTTGAGGCCGAGGCGGACAAAGCGCGACTCTTCGGCATGCGCCGATTGCGGCAGCCAGATCAGCAGGCCGACGATGGCGGCCAGTGCGGCCATCAGCGGGATGGCCTGCGGATATCCTTCTGTGGTCATGTCCCCCGTCCCTATCGATCCAGATTGGTCGTCTTCTGCACGCCATAGCGATAGAACCTCACCTCGCCGCCGCGTCCTCCCCGCGCATAGCGCTGCGCCAGCCGCGGTCCGTCATCGCCAAGGGCGCGCTCACCATTGTCATTGATCGAGCGCAGCGCCAGCGACAGCTGACCGGTCTGCTCGGCAAAGGCGAGCACCTCGGCCTGACGCGGCTCGAGCTCGAGGGTTGCCGTCTTGCCGACCACCACCTGCTCGCCCTTGTCATTGGTCTGAAAGGTCTGATCGATGGCGAGCACCCGGACATTCATCAGCACGGTCTCCGAGACGCTGCGCTGCTGACCGGCGCTGTCGGCAACCGACAGCTTGTAGGTCATCAGCACGTCGACGCGGTCATTGGGCAGGATGAAGCCGCCGGCACCCGTTTCGGCGGTGATCGCCACCGAGATGGCGCGCATGCCTTTCGGCAGAACCGCGGCCATGAAACCGGAGCTGTTCGGCATCACGAGCTTGCGTTCGCCGATCGGCTCGCCCTGGAAGATCGGGGCGCGCAGCCGGGCGTTCTCGAGCTCGGCGGGCGCATTGGGCTTGGCCGCGCGCGTGATCATCTGCGGCGCGATCGCGTCTTGCGGCCAGCGATGCCAGGCGACCTTGGCCGATGTCAGCTTGTCGCCGAGCGGGAGATCGGCGGCGGCGACCAGCACCTCGCCGGTGGCAACCTTGTTGATCTCGACCACCTGCCGCTCCGACGGCGGGGGGCTCAGGAAGCCTCTGGCGAGCATGGCGGCGAGCACCGCCGAACCCGCAGCAAGGCCAAGAATCAAGATGCGCGACCTGCCCATTGAAACTACCGATTGTTCCGACTCGTTGACCTACAATTCCAGGTAAACGGTCAAAACATCGTTAATGGGCGATGCCGGAGAGCCACCAGGTGTCGGGGAAGACGATCAGCGCGCCGGCCGCAATGGCGATGCCATAGGGCAGTTGCACCTTCTTGCCGGCGAGATGGCCGAGCCAGGCCGGGCAATAGAGCTCGCCAGCGGTCAGCAGACGGTTGCCGCCATACATGATCACCGCGAGAACGCCGCCGGCGAGAGCGGTATAGATGGCGAAGGACAGCAGCGGCTCGAGACCGACCCATAGGCCGGCGGCAGCCACCAGCTTGGCATCGCCGCCACCGATCTGGCCGGCGAAGAACAGCGCCATGCCGGCGAGCAGCATGACGAAGCCGGCGGCACCATGAAGACCCATGACGTCGAGCGGCATGCCAAGTCCCACGGCCATGACGGGCGCTGCGGCCGCGATCAGACCGTTGAGCCAGTTCGGGATGCGCAGGGTGAAGAAGTCACCGATGCCGGCGATCACCATGAGCAATGGGAAGAACCCCAGGACAAAAGTGCTCGCCATCGGATGCCGCCCCAGTCGCGATTGCTCCCTCCTCAAGCTGGCACGGCGCCAGTAAAGGTGCCGTTAAGAGGCAATAGCAATAGGCATTAGGCAGTACACGGAGCATTTTGCCCGTTACCTAAAACGACCGCCGGCCACTATGCCGGCGGTCGCGAGCCTCCCTCGGACTCTTTGGTTATTTCAGCTGGCCGGAGACACTTCCGAAGATCGAGCCGAGACCGCTTTCGATCGCCGGCATGGCGACGGCAAGTGCGAGACCGGTCGCGGCGGCGATCAGACCGTACTCGATCGCCGTCACGCCGTCCTCGTTCTTGAGGAAGCGAACAAACCTGCTCATGCAAAACTCCTTCAATACTCGCTGCTCTCGGCTTCGCACCCGTGGTCGCGAACCCAGCCGTCACGATCACCATAAGCTGCGCTAATTAAGCTGACGTAAAACCGATCTGCCTTCTTACCTCCGGTCGTTGTAATC